>RGQD01000170.1 GCA_010030205.1 Betaproteobacteria bacterium | reverse complement strand
GCGTCGGTGATCGCGCTGTCCAGGCTGCCGACGCGGCGGCAACTGGCGTAGATGTCCCACAGGCCCAGGCCACGCTCGCGCAACTCGTCCAAGCGCGCCGGGTAGCTCAGCGCGCGCAGGTCGACGCCCCACAGCGAGGACAGCAGCGGCCAGAACTGGTTGCGCGGGTGGGCGTAGTACTGCTGCGCCGCCAGCGACGCCAGGCCCGGAAAACTGCCCAACAGCAGCAATCGCGTCGCCGGGCCCACCACCGGAGGCAGGCCATGCAGCAAAGCTTTGGGGTTCACGCGGCTGCCAGCGCCGCCAACCTCGGCAACGCGGCCAGCGCGTTGCGCGACGTGATCTCGGCCGTCTGCTCCAGCGTCCAGCCGCGCAGCGCTGCCAGGCTGGCGGCGATCCGCGGCAGCTCGGCGGGCTCGTTGCGGCTGGTCTGGCCCTGGGCGCGCTGCTCGGCAGTGCGGTACAGCCAATGCGGCGGGATGTCGGGGGCGTCGGTCTCGAGCACCAGCGCCGTCTCGGGCAGTTCGGCTGCCAGCCTGCGGATTTGCAGCGCGCGATCGAAGCTGAGCGCGCCGCCAAAGCCCAGCCGAAACCCGAGCCCGGTGAAGACATCGGCCTGAGACCGGCTGGCGTTGAAGGCGTGCGCGATGCCACCGGCCACGCCGATACGGCGCAGCCCTTTGAGCAGCGCATCGGCCGATCGCCGCACATGCAGGATCACCGGCAGACCTGCCGCCCGTGCCAGCTTGAGCTGCGCGGTGTAGAAGCGCTCCTGGCGTATCAGGTCCAGTCCGGGGACAAAGTGGTCGAGTCCGATCTCGCCGACCGCGACCAGGCGAGGATCGTCGGCGTAGCGGCTCAGCGCGTCAGCCAAGCGGTCAAGGTCTTCGTCGGCCGCAGCGCCGACATACAGCGGATGGATACCCAGCGCATAGGCCAGGCCTTGCGAATGGGCCAGCGAGCGCACCGCTTCGAATTGCGAGGCCTGCACCGCCGGCAGCACCAGCATCGCGACACCGCCGGCTCGGGCTCGGGACAGCACCGCAGAGCGGTCAGTGTCGAACTCGGGCGCGTCGAGGTGGCAGTGGGTATCGATCCAGTTCACAGCCCTAGATGATGCCTGCACAACAACGCCAGGCGCCGCTTCAATCCCCAGGCTTCAAGCCGCAGCGCCTGACAGCCGTCGCGGCAGCCGCGCCTCGCGGATCGGCAAATGAATCAGCGCGGCGGCCACGGCCAGTCCGATGTCGATGTACCAGACCAGATCGAAGTTGCCGTTGGCCTCGAACACCTTGCCGCCCAGCCAGGCACCGAGGAAGCCACCGACCTGGTGGACCAGCATCACGACGCCGAACAGCGTGGCGATGTTGCCGGTGCCGAAAAACTTGGCGACCAGCCCGACGGTCGGCGGTATCGTGGAGAAGAAGGTCAGCCCCATCACCGAGGCAAACACCAGCATCACCGCGCCGGTCTTGGGCGAGAGCAGGAACAGCAGCACTGCCAGCGCGCGCGTCGCATAGACCAGCGACAACAGCGACTTCATGCGCCAGCGCCCGACCGCCCAGCCGATCGCCAAGCTGCCAACGATGTTGAAAAGTCCGAGCAGCGCCAGCGACCAAGCGCCGTACTGCAGCGGCAGGCCGCAGGCAGCGACCACGCCGGGCAGATGGGTGCCCAGAAAAGCGACGTGGAAGCCGCAGACGAAAAAGCCGGCCGCCAGCATCAGGTAGCTCGGATCGCGCAGCGCGATCCGGATCGCAGCCCTGGCACTCAGCGGCGCGACCGCCGCTGCCGCTGGGCTGGGAGGCCGGCCACCGAGCACCCAGGCTGCCGGCAGTGCCAACAGCACCAGCAGCCCCAGCACCTGAACCGCGCTGACCCAGCCCAGGCCCAGCGTCAGCGCGCCAGCGATTGGCAACATCACGAACTGGCCGACCGACCCGGCGGCATTGACGATGCCTGTGGCCATGCCGCGGCGCTCAGCCGGGATCATCCGCATCGCGGCGGCCATCAGCACTGCCGGGCCAGCCATGCCTGCGCCACCCGCAGACAGCAAGCCGATCGCAAAGATCAAGCCCGCCGTGCTGGCCATCCACGGCGTGATGAACACGCCCAGCGCGACCAGCGTCAGGCCGATCAACAGCACCCGACCTGCACCGACACGATCGGCCATCGCACCGGCGAAGGGCTGGGTCAGACCCCAGAAGAGCTGTCCGACCGCAAACGCCAGGCTGATGCTGCCCAGCCCAAGCTGGGTGCTGGTGTTGATCGAACCCAGGAACAGACTCATGGTCGAGCGCGTGCCCATGGTCAGCGCCGCCGAGCCTGCCGCAGCGAGCAACACGACCCAGACCGCCCAATGACGAGGCATGGTTTTGAAAGAATCAGTCATCAACATCCTCGGAATTGGGCAAAGTGGCGAGCAGCGACAGCGATTCGTCGATCAACGCATGCAAGGCCTGAACGCGATCGGCGCCCAGCAATTGGTTCAGCGAGGCCTGGGCCACACGCCAATGGCGACGCGACTCGGTCCATTTGTCACGCCCGGCAGCGGTCAGGCCGACCAGGCGACTGCGGCCATCGGCCCCGGCGCCGAGTTCGACCCAGCCGGCCGCCACCAGTGGCTTGACATTGCGCGTCAGGGTCGACGCATCCATCGTCATCGCCTGCGCCAAGTCACCCGGACGGATAGGCCCGAGCTTGACCAGATGCGTCAGCAGCGAGTATTGGGTGGTCTTGATCCCGACCTTGACCAGTTCCTGGTCATAGCGCTGCGACACCCGGCGCGACACCTGGCGCAGCTTGAAGTTGGTGCAGCCCCGGGCGGTGGCCTGGGCGGTGGCCGTGGTGCTCATTGGACAATTTTAGCGCCAATGATTGCAGTTGCAATCAAATGTCACCACCAGCGCCGGCTATGGCGTCAACCGCAGGCTCAGCGTGCCAGATCGAACACCAGCACCTCGGCCGCATCACCGTCGCTCAGCCGCAGCAAGGTCTCGTCGACCAGACCCAGCGCATCGCCAGCGCTCAGCCGCTGGCCATTGACCGTCAGCGCGCCGCGCGCCAGATGCACCCAGCTGCGGCGGGCTGGCGCCAGCGCCAGTTCAGCCGCCTCGGCGCCGTCGAACAGCCCCACGCGAATCGACGCATCGGCGTGCAGCGTGACCGATCCTTCGCGGCCATCGGGCGAAGCCACCAGCCGCAGTCGGCCGCGCTTGTCGGCCTCGGCGAAAGCTTTTTGCTCGTAGCTCGGCGCGATGCCCGCGGCGCTGGGCAGCAACCAGATCTGCAGAAAGTGGGTGTTGCTGTGCTGGGCATGGTTGAACTCGCTGTGCCTGACCCCCGTGCCCGCGCTCATGCGCTGAACCTCGCCGGGCAGGATCGCGCTGACCTGGCCCATGCTGTCTTGGTGCGCCAGCGCGCCCTCAAGCACATAGCTGACGATCTCCATATCGCGGTGGCCGTGCGTGCCGAAACCGGTGCCAGGTGCAATCCGGTCCTCGTTGATCACCCGCAGGTTGCCGTAGCCCATGTAGGCCGGATCGTGGTAGTCGGCAAACGAGAAACTGTGAAAGCTCTTGAGCCAACCGTGGTCGGCGTAGCCTCGGTCGGCGCTGCGGCGCAAGCTGATCATGACGATGCCTCCTGTTCGATGCACCGATGGTCGCACCATCAGACCTGCCGATCTGCCAGCCGGGCTTGAAGCGAGCATTCAAATAAGATGAAGCTTTGACGGCTTGCCAGCCGACGTATCTGCCGATCTGCCAGCCAAGCTGCCAGCCAACCTGAACATCATGAGCGCGCCCCGCCGCAACGCCCTGACCCCCGATGCGCTGCAGATGATGGACATCATCGCCCGCACCGGCAGCTTTGCCGCCGCCGCCCGCGAACTGGGCCGCGTGCCCTCGGCGCTGACCTATAGCGTGCGCCAGCTCGAGGATGCACTCGACGTGCTGCTGTTCGACCGCAGCTCGCGCCAGGCCCGTCTGACCGCTGCGGGCCAGGAGCTGCTCGAGGAAGGCCGCCGGCTGCTGGCCGAGATGGACGCGGTGGCGAACCGGGTGCGCAGAGTGGCCACCGGCTGGGAGAGCGCGCTGACCGTGGCCGCCGATGGCGTGATCTCGCGGCTCACGCTGTTCGAGCTGATCGAGGGCTTTTACGCCCAGCGCGGTATTGATGGCCTGAGAGAAGGTCCGGGCACCCGGCTGCGGCTGCGAAGCGAGATCCTGGCGGGGCTTTGGGAGGCGCTGGTCAGCGGCCAGGCCGACTTGGCGATCGGCGTGATGATGAGCTCGCCACCGCAACCCGGCATCGAACTGCGGCTGCTGGGCGAGGTGGCTTTCGTCTTCGCGGTCGCGCCGCATCACCCGCTGGCTCAAGTCGCCGAGCCCCTGAGCGACGCGCAGATGATGGCCCACCGGGCCGTGGCGGTGGCCGACTCGGCCCAGCGCTTGGCGCCGGTCACCGTCAACCTGCTGCCAGGCCAGGATGTGCTGACCGTGCCGACCATGGCCGCCAAGACCGAGGCCTTGCTGCGCTGCCTGGGCTGCGGCTTCGTCCCAGAGCCCCAGGTGCGCGAGCACCTGCGGCTCGGCCGGCTGGTGGCCAAAGCGGTACAGCGAACCCGCTTGCCGGCACAGTTCGGCTACGCCTGGCGCGGCGCAGCCACATCGCAGCCCCGCAAGGCGCCGCAAGGCCTGGCACTGCAGTGGTGGCTGGACCAACTCGAGAGCCCGACCACGCGTCGCGCACTGCTAGAGCAGCACAGCGGCTTGCCGGTGGCGCTGGAATGAGTCTGGCCGCGCGGCGCTATGTCGGCCGGTTCGCACCTTCGCCGACCGGCCTGTTGCACGCCGGCAGCCTGGCGGCGGCGCTGGCCAGTTGGCTCGACGCGCGCGCCCACGCCGGCCGCTGGCTGGTGCGGATCGAGGACCTGGACCGGCCGCGCTGCATCCCGGGCGCTGCCGAGCAGATCCTGCGCCAGCTCGCAGACTGCGGACTGCAGCCCGACGCGCCACCCCTGTGGCAGTCCGGGCGCGATGGGGCTTACGCCGAGGCGCTGGCAAGGCTTCGCCTGGCCGGCTGGGCCTATCCCTGCGGCTGCAGCCGGCGCGACGTGGCCCTGGTGCAGCCCTCGACACGACAGCGCTTTGGCGAGCTCATCTACCCGGGCACCTGCCGCGACGGATTGAACGGCAAGGCGCCTCGCGCAATGCGTCTGCGCACCGAGCGCGAGGGCAGCGCCGTGATCGTCGATTGGTTCGACCGCCGCTTGGGCCCGCAGCGGCAGAACCTGGCCACCGAGGTCGGCGATTTCGTGTTGCAGCGTGCCGACAAGCTGTGGGCCTACCAGCTCGCGGTGGTCGTCGACGACGCCGAGCAACAGATCAGCGACGTGGTCCGCGGCGAAGACCTGAGCGACAACACCGCGCGCCAAATCCATCTGCAGCGCCTGCTCGGCCTGCCACAGCCGCGCCACCTGCACACCGCGTTGGTGCTCGGCACCGACGGCCACAAGCTGAGCAAACAGAACCAGGCCCAGGCACTGGACACCCAGGACCCGCTGGCCGCGCTGACTGCCGCAGCCCGGGCGCTGGACCTGCCCGCGATCGAGGCCAACACGACGCCCGACTGGCTCGGCGCCGCGACGAAGGCCTGGGCCGACCGCTGGCTGATCGCCAGCCAGGCTGGCGCGATGGCATGATGCGAGCCCTGTCAAAACTCTGTTGAACCGGACCCCAAAATGATCACCACCGCCTCAGGCCTGCAGTACGAAGACACCACCCCTGGCACCGGCGCCCAAGCCGCTGCCGGCCAACAAGTCGCCGTGCATTACACCGGCTGGCTGCACGCACCCGCCGCTGCCAATGGACGCGGCACCAAGTTCGATTCGAGCAAGGACCGCGGCGACCCGTTCCGCTTTCAGCTCGGCGCCGGCCAGGTCATCGGCGGTTGGGACGAAGGCGTGCAGGGCATGAAGGTCGGCGGCACCCGTGTGCTGCTGATCCCGGCCGACCTCGGCTACGGCGCGCGCGGCGCCGGCGGCGTGATCCCGCCCAACGCCACGTTGGTGTTCGAGGTCGACCTGCTGGCGGTCTGAGCGCAGTCTGACCCGGCGCCAGATGACAGCGCTCGGCGAATCAAAAGCCAAGGGTTCAGACCTGCCGGCCTCGCCACCGCGCGCCGCCTGGCCAGACTGGACCGGCTCGGCCACGATGGTGCTGGGCCTGCTGGCCTTGTGGCTGCTGTTCAGCGCCGGGCTGCGTCCGCTGCTGCTGCCCGACGAAGGCCGCTACGGCGAAGTGGCGCGCGAGATGTGGGCCGGCGACGGGCTGGTGCCGCTGCTCAATGGCGTGCCCTTTTTCCACAAGCCGCCGCTGACCTACTGGGTCAACATGCTGGGCCTGTCGGTGTTCGGCGTCTCGCCGTTCAGCGTTCGGCTCGGCCCCGCGCTGGGGGCCTGGTTGATGGGGTCGGCGTTGTGGCTGACGCTGCGGCGGCGCGAGGGTGCGCGGGTCGCCGGCATCGCGCTGCTGGTGCTGGCGACCAGCCCGTTCTATTTCATCGGCGGCCAGTACGCCAACCACGACATGCTGGTCGCCGGCACGCTGACTGCCGCGGTGCTGTGCCTGGCCCGTGCGCTGGACCAACCTGAGCGGCAAGCGCGCTGGTCAGGCCAGTCGCCGACGCTGCGCTGGTGGCCCTTGAACCACCCGACGCTGCAGTGGCTGGTGGCCGGTTGGGCTTTTTGCGGTTTGGCCGTGCTGTCCAAGGGCTTGATCGGTGTGGTGTTGCCAGCCTTGATCATCGGCCCTTGGCTGCTCGCGCAAGGCCGCTGGCGCGACACGCTGCGGCTGCTGCACCCGCTAGGGCTGGGGCTGTTCGCCGTGATCGCGCTGCCCTGGATGCTGTTGATGCAGCAGCGTTACCCGGACTTTTTCGACTACTTCATCGTCGAGCAGCACTTCCGCCGCTACGCCGCAACCAGTTTCAACAATGTGCAGCCGATCTGGTTTCTCTGGGGCGTGCTGCCGCTGCTGACACTGCCCTGGAGCCCCTGGCTGCTCGCGACGATCCGCCGCGCCAGGTCTACGGGGCTAGCCGGGGACCGCCGCTGGACCGGCCTGATGGTCTGGTGGGCGCTGGTGGTGCTGCTGTTCTTCTCGATGCCAGCGTCCAAGCTGGTGGGCTACATCATGCCGGCGCTCGCACCGTTCTGCGCGTTGCTGGCGCTGCCGATGATCGACAGCAAGGGCCAGACCAGCCGCTGGCTGCGCCCGATGGTCGTCAGCGCAGCGCTGTTCAGCCTGGGCTGGATCGTCGCACTGGCCTGGGTCGCACCCAAGTCAGGCCGCGACGTGGGCCGTGAGTTGCGCAGCCTCGTCACGCCAACCGACCTGGTGGTGCTGGTCGAGAACAGCTTCAACGATGTCGTGTTCGAGGCTCGATTGACCCAGGTGCCGATGGTCGCGAGCCGCTGGGACGACCCCGACGTGCGGCGGCGCGACAGCTGGCGCAAGGAACTTGCCGACAGCGCGCGCTTCGATGCCGAGCGGGTCGCCGCAGTGCTCTACCCGATCGACCGCTTGGCGGCGCTGGTGTGCCGGGGCCACAGGGTCTGGCTGGTCGAGGGCCTGGGCGACAAGCCTGCGTCGGCAGCGGTGCCGGGCGCGGTCCTGGTGCTGCGGGGCCGCAACGCCCAACTCTGGCGCGCCGAGCCGCGCCTCTGTCCGGCTTGAGCAAGCCATGAACAAAGCGCCGCTGGCGTTGCGGGTGCCGCCATGGCTGCGTTATCTCGCCGTCGGGGCAGTGGCCACCGCGGCGCATTACGCGCTGCTGGCGCTGCTGGTCGAACTTGGGCATTGGCCTGCGCCGCTGGCAGCAGGGGCTGGCGCAGCATTGGGCGCGCAGCTGGGGTTTGTCGGCAACCGCTGGCTGACCTTCAGTCACCGCGGCGCCTGGCTGCCCGCTTGGTGGCGGTTTCAGCTCACCGCGCTGCTGGGCGGGGTCACCAGCATCGGCGTGGTGGCCGCTGGCACCCGGGTCGGCCTGCACTACCTGTTTGCCCAGGCCTGCGCGACGCTGCTGGCACTGGTGCTGACCTATGCGATCAACCGCCGCTGGGCGTTTGGCTGACATCGCCGGGCCGGCAGCTCCAGCACCTTGGTCGTTCAGCGCCAGACCGGTGCCAGCAGCACGCCAGCCGCCGTTTTGACGCAGCTCCCGTCATTTGACGTCATTGCATTGTGGCAGGTGATCGAGCATCTGGATAAGCCGCTGGCGCTTCTCGACAGTCTGGCCGCAAAGCTGGCGGCCGGCGGAGTCCTTGCCCTGAGCACGCCCAATCCGGATTCGTTTCAATTTGCACGCATGGGCAAACACTGGCCCCACGTCGATGCTCCGCGCCACCTTTACCTGTTGCCCGCAAAAGTGTTGATCGAACGCCTGCGGGCGCATGGCCTCGAAACTTGCCTGCTTGAGAGCAATGACGCGGATGCGAAAAGCTGGAACCGTTTCGGCTGGCAACGCCTGATCATGAATCGCCTCGGCGGCACTTCAGGCCGCGCGATCGGCATGGCCTTCGGCGGGGCACTAAGCCTGCTGTTTCGACCGCTTGAATGCGGCGCCATGCGCGGCAGCACCTATACCCTTGTCATGCGAAAAATCGCTGCATGACAAAATTCTCCGTGCTGCTGCCCACCCGGAACGGCGGGCCGTTTATTGACAATTGCATTCGCTCCATCCTGAGCGAAGATGCCGACCTTGAGCTGATCGTCTCCGACAACGCCAATAGCGACGAAACACCGGCCGTCCTGGACCGCTGGCGCGCGGATCGCCGGGTAAAAATTCTCCGTCTCAATGAGCCGCGCCCGGTCAGCGAAAACTGGAGCAACGCGCTGGGCGCAGCCCGCGGGGAATACCTGCTGATGATGGGCGATGATGACTGCCTATTGCCCGGGTACTTCAAGCGCATGGAGTCGATCATCGCGCAATACGACAATCCCGATTGCATCCTTTACAACGCATTCTCATACGTGGCGCCCGGCTCGATCGGCCGCGATGACAACAGCTATTACGCCGAGCGGCACTTTCGCTACGAGCCCGGACTGGACCGCGAAATGGAATTGCCGGTGGCAATGCGCAAGGCCATCGTGCGCGACATGTTCCGCTTCCGTGTCCGCATACCACTGAACATGCAAACGACTTTGGTACGAAGGTCAGCCGGGAACCTCGTCCCGGGCGGTCTTTTTCAGCCACCGTTTCCGGACCATTTCGCACTGAACTGCCTTTTGATGCTGGCGCAAAAATGGGTTTTCTTGCCGGAGCAACTTGTGGTTATCGGCGTGTCGCCGAAATCATTCGGTCACTATGTCTACAGCAATCAACAGGCGAGCGGCCTGTCCTATCTGGGTATCAAGGCACAATTTCCGGGCCGGCTGGAAGGCAACGAATTGTTGAACGGCATGCATATGTGGCTAAACATGCTTGAGAATGTCTTTCCTGATGAACTCGGCGATATCTGCGTTGACCGCGGCGGATACGTGCGCCGCCAGGCCTACGCGTGGCTGATGCAGCGCAAATTGGGCACCATCGGCACACATCAATTTCTGCGTGCCTTTAAACAACTCAGCCCGCGTGATTGGCGCGGTCTGGCGTCCTCGATATTCGACGGTCAAAGCTGGGAACGATTGGCACGCCTGCTCACATTCTCCGCCAAAAGCGACATTGAAAAGCAGTGGTACGGTTTACGGCCCATTCCCGAAATCCGCAACATCGCCGAATTCGCCAGGTGGGCGGCAAAAAAAATCAGCGCAAACCCGACATGCCTGCACTGAAGAACCTGCGCATCGGTTACGTATCGTATTCGCAGACGCTGAACCTGCCGGGTGACAGGCGGCGATTTGCGCGCTACGCAGGTCAGCGCGGCATCGAATTCGAACTCGCCGACCCGGACAAAATGTACGACATTGTCGTTGTCAGCGAGGCCGCTGACATCAGCGTATGGGCAAATTATCCTCACGGCAAGATCGTCTATGACCTGATCGATTCCTATCTCGCCATCCCGCGCAGCAACCTCAAGGGCCGTCTGCGCGGTCTTGCGAAATACATCAGCCGCCAGCACCGCCACCTTCAGCTTGATCATTGGCGTGCAATCGAGAAGATGTGCCGCCGCGCCGATGCGGTGATCTGCACGACCGAGGAACAACAACGCGACATCGAAAAATTCTGCAGCAACGTTCAC
>RGQD01000169.1 GCA_010030205.1 Betaproteobacteria bacterium | reverse complement strand
CGACGGTGCCTGCTACAACGATACTTTTGTGGAGGTGGCCGCAGCGTGAGCGCGGTGGCCTTGATCCCTGGAGAGCAGGAACTAATAAGACGCGTAAAGTGCTGTGGACCATCGCGGATCCGCTGCGCCGCGATGACCTGTCTTGCTATGGGCATCCTCACACGCACACGGCGGCCAGGATCGTTGCCGCCGGCCATCCCGGTCTGATGCCTCGTTGCAAGCGCGAACTCAAGTAGTTCCGCGCCACCCTGTGCCACGCAACGGATTCATTCGCCAACACGCACACCTCAAGTCAGCACCAACCCGCGGCCGGCGGGTTTGACCAGCGCCTGGCGCAGCGACTTCTCCAGCTCGCGCACCTGGGTGCTGACGGTCTGCACCGCCATGCTCAGGCGCGCCGCCGCGCGGCCGGTGCCGCCCTTTGCCCTCCTTGGCGACGACCCAGAAGCAGCAGAGGTGACGGTAGCTGAAGTCCAGGCTAATGCTCCTCTTTTTACGAATCATTGATAACGAAATAGCTTCTTTTTCAGAAGCGTCCGTGCCGCCATCATCTGGTCTCCCTCAACCGATGGAGTGCCGATATGCAAGTGATCTTCGAATCCCGTGACCCGCAGGCAGCGCCCCTATGAGCCCGCTGAACACCTCGACCCACCCGGCCACCGCCGCCCCCTACCCGATGATCGCCCGGCCGGAGGTCGAGCGCAACCACGCCGGCGCCGTCATCCCAGGCCAGGCCCAGCGGGTGCTGCGCAACACCTACGCGCTGCTGTCGATGACGCTGCTGTTCTCGGCCGCAGTGGCCGCCGCCGGGGTGGCGTTCAAGCTGCCCGCACCGGGCCTGGTGATCACGCTGGTGGGCTACTTCGGCCTGCTGTTCGCGGTGCACAAGCTGCAGAACAGTGGCTGGGCGCTGCCCGCAGTGTTCGGTCTGACCGGCTTCATGGGCTACACGCTGGGCCCGGTGCTGGCCAAGACGCTCGCGCTGCCCGGTGGCGCCCAGACCATCGTGCTGGCACTGGCCGCCACCGGCGCCACCTTTCTGGCGCTGTCGGCCTACGTGCTGAACAGCAAGCGCGACTTCAGCTTCATGGGCGGCTTCCTGTTCGCCGGCATGGTGATCGCGGTGCTGGCAGGCCTGGGCGCGATGTTCTTCCAGGTGCCAGCACTGGGCCTGGCCGTGTCGGCGATGGTGGCCCTGCTGTCGGCCGGACTGATCCTGTTCGAGACCAGTCGCATCGTCAACGGCGGTGAAACCAACTACGTGCTGGCCACTGTCGGCCTGTATGTCTCGATCTTCAACCTGTTCACCAGCCTGCTGAGCCTGTTCGGCTTCGGTGGCTCGGACGACTGATGCGGCCTCGGCCCAACCCCAAGGAGCCTTCCATGAAATGTCCCACCTGCACCGACACCGCCTTGGTCATGGCCGACCGCCAGGGCGTCGAGATCGACTACTGCCCGCAGTGCCGTGGCGTCTGGCTGGACCGCGGCGAACTCGACAAGCTGATCGACCGCGCGGGACCGACGGCGGCCGCCCCGCCGGCCTATGCGCCACGGCCAGACCGCCGGCCTGATTTCGTCGATTCCGACCACGGCCACCACTCGAGCGGCGGATACCCGGCCAGCCGACGCAAGAAGTCCTGGCTCAGCGACATCTTCGACTGAGCTCGACCCCTGCTGGCCGGCCTCGGCGCCAGCGGCGCGCTCGCCACCGCCCTCTGTCTGCTGGCCTGCTGGCCTGCCGGCCTGACGGCCGCCACGCAGCCCTCGTTTTTCTCCACCCAACCGGAAGCCGAACCCGTGGAACCCCTGATCGAATTGTTCAACATCCCCTTCCTGGGCAAAGCCGCCTGGATCTGGGGCGTGTTCGTCGCTGTCGTCGTCACCTTGCTGGTGCTGGACCTCGGCCTGCTGCACAAGCATGACCGAGAGATCGAGGTCAAGGAAAGCCTGCTGCTGTCGGCCGGCTACATCAGCATCGCGGTGGGGTTCGGCGTGTGGGTGTGGTGGTTCCTGGGCGCGCAGAGCGGCACCGAGTACTTCACCGGCTTCCTGATCGAGAAGTCGCTGTCGATGGACAACGTGTTCGTGATCGCGCTGATCTTCAGCTACTTCGCGATTCCGCGGCAGTACCAGCACCGGGTGCTGTTCTGGGGCATCCTGGGCGTGATCGTGCTGCGCGCGATCATGATCGGCCTGGGCGCCACGCTGATCGGCCAGTTCAGCTGGATCCTGTACGTGTTCGGCGCCTTCCTGGTGCTCACCGGCATCAAGATGTGGCTGGTGGCCGACCACATGCCCGACATCGCCAGCAACCCGGTGCTGAAGTTCCTGCAAAAGCGCCTGAAGGTCACGCCCGGCCTGCACGGCAATGCGTTCTTCGTGCAACAGCCCGACCCGGCCACCGGCAAGACCGTGCGCTGGGCCACGCCCTTGTTCCTGGCGCTGTGCATGGTCGAGATCATCGACCTGGTGTTCGCGGTCGATTCGGTGCCGGCGATCTTCGCGATCACCAGCGACCCGTTCATCGTCTACACCAGCAACATCTTCGCCATCTTGGGGCTGCGGGCGCTGTACTTCGCGCTGGCCGCAATGATCCACCGCTTCACTTACCTGAAGTACGCGCTGGCCCTGGTGCTGGTGTTCATCGGCAGCAAGATCTTCCTGGTCGGCTTCATCGGCAAGACGCCGCCAGCGATCTCGCTGGGCGTGACCTTCGCGCTGATCGCAGGGGGCGTGCTCGTGTCGCTGTGGAAGACCCGCGATGCAAAACCTGACGCGGCCACGCTGGCGGGCACCCGATCGGTCACTGCGGGCAGCCAACCATGACGGTCCCGATCGAACTGCGCCTGCGCGCCGCCGGCCGAGGCGCTGACCGGCGAGCGCGTGCCCTTGTCTCACCTGGCTGCCGTGCATGGCCCGGCCGCGCAGGGCACGCTGCTGGTGCTGCTGGCCGCGCCCTGCCTGTTGCCGATGCCCGGCGTTGGCAGCGTGCTGGGCATCGGCTTGGCGCTGCTGGCGCTGACTAAAAAAAGCCTGGGGTCAAAAAAAGCCCGGGGTCAGGTCTTGTTTTCATCGCCTGACCACCTCCAGCGCTGGAATGGATGCTGGATTGCCAGACCTGACCCCGTTCCCCGATGGCCCGCCGTTTGGACTGTCGATCGCTCTCGTCTGGGAACTACCGCTATTTCCCGATGCAGAAGTTGCCGAAGATCTCCCCCAGCAAATCGTCAGAGCTGAAAGCCCCGGTGATCTCGCTCAGTGCGTTGTGCGCCAGGCGCAGCTCTTCGGCGAACAGTTCCAGCGCGGTGTCGCCTGCGGCCGCTTGTTCGTGCGCTGTCGCCAAGTGGGCCTGGGTTCGCTGCAGCGCCAGCAGGTGGCGCTTGCGGGCGATGAAGACGCCTTCGGTGGCCGCTTGCCAACCGGCGCGCGCCAGCAGCGCCTGGCGCAGCGCGTCCAGGCCGGCGCCGGTGCGGGCCGACAGCGTGATGCCACCGTCGGCATGGGTCGCGGCGGCATCGGCCTTGTTGTGCACGTGGACGATGTTGGTGCCGGCCGCGCCGCGGTCTGCCAGGCGCTGGGCGATCGCCTCCTCCGCCGCCTCGTAGTCGGGCTGGCCGCGCCGCGTCAGGTCGTGCAGAAAAATCACCGCGTCGGCCTGCGCGATCGCTTCCCAGCTGCGGGCGATGCCGATGCGCTCGACCTCGTCCGCTGTCTCGCCCTCGGCGCGCAGGCCGGCGGTGTCGATCACGTGCAGCGGCACGCCCTCGATCTGTATCGTCTGGCTGACCTTGTCGCGGGTGGTGCCTGGGATCGCGGTGACGATCGCCAGCTCGGCGCCGGCCAGCGCATTGAGCAGCGAGCTCTTGCCCACGTTGGGCTGCCCTGCCAGCACCACCTGCAGCCCCTCGCGCAGCAGCGCGCCCTGGCGCGCCCTGGCCATCACGCCCGCCAGCGTGGCGGTGATCGCGGCGAGCTGGCCGTGGGCGTCGGCCTGCTGCAGGAAGTCGATCTCTTCTTCTGGGAAATCGAGCGTCGCTTCGACCAGCGTGCGCAGCCTGACGATGCGCTGGCGCAAGGCGTCGATCTGCTGTGAGAACTCACCCGACAGCGAGCGCCCGGCCGATCGCGCCGCAGCCTCGGTGCTGGCCTCGATCAGGTCGGCTACGGCCTCGGCCTGGGCCAGGTCGAGCTTGTCGTTGAGGAAGGCACGCTGCGTGAACTCGCCCGGCTCGGCCAGCCTCAGCCTGGCCAGCCGCGATTGGTCGCTGCCGGAAACCACAGCGCCAGCCCCTGGTCTATGGCCTGGCCGTCGGCCGCCTTGAATGGTCCGTAAGCGGCCTGGCGCGGCGCTGGCAGGCGGCCGCAAAGCGCCACCAGCAACGGCGCGATGCCGCGCCCCGAGACCCGCACGATGCCCACTGCGCCGCGCCCGGGGGCGGTGGCGATGGCGGCAATCGGGTCTTGGGGGTGGGGCACAGACACCCGGCGCATTGTCAGCGAACAATGTCCGAGCCTGGCCTTTGGCCTGTCGCAGATGGTGCGGGGTGGAGCGCTGGGAGACCCGCGTGAGCCCCGTCAGAACACTCCAGGGCCGGTGCTGGTGGGCGCCGGGATTCCCCGCATTGATCGGTGGCCTGAGCAAGGCTTGACGGGGGTCAGGCTTGTTCAGGGTCACTGATCATCGGGGTTTGCGCCGGGCTTGAAAACCCCGATTCAAGTGCCAGCCGCCGATGCTGTGCCATCCGTCGCGCATGCCGGCTGCGCACTGGCTGGCGCCGCTGACTATGCGCCGCTGACTATGCGACGCCGAGCTTCTTGTTGATAAACCACTGCTGGGCGATGCCCAGGATGTTGTTGGTCAGCCAATACAGCACCAGGCCTGCGGGGAAATAGAAGAACATCACCGAGAACACCAGCGGCATGATCCACATCATCTTGGCCTGGACCGGATCGGGCGGCGTCGGGTTCAGCCAGGTCTGGAACATCGTCGACGCTGTCATCAGCAGCGGCAGGATGAAATACGGGTCCTTGGTTGACAGGTCATGGATCCAGCCTATCCAGGGTGCGTTGCGCATCTCGACGGTGGACAGCAGCACCCAGTACAGCGCGATGAAGAACGGCATCTGCACGAAGATCGGCAGGCAGCCGCCCAGCGGGTTGACCTTCTCCTCGCGGTAGATGCGCATCATCTCCTGCTGCATCTGCTGCGGTTTGTCCTTGTAGCGCTCGCGCATGTCCATCACCTTGGGGTTGATGGCCTTCATCTTGGCCATCGACTTGTAGGCGTGGGCGTTGAGCGCGTAGAAAGCGATCTTGAGCAGCACCACCAGCGCGACGATCGCCCAGCCCCAGTTGCCGATCAGCTTGTGCAACTGATCGAGCAGCCAGTACAGCGGCTTGGACAGGATGGTCAGCCAGCCGTAGTCCTTGACCAGTTCCAATCCGGGCGCCAGCGCTTCGAGCTTTTTCTCTTCCTGCGGGCCGGCGAACAGCGTGGACTGGTGGGTCTTGCTCGCGCCTGCGGCGACATCGCCCAGCGGCAGCACCATCGCGATCGAGTACAGGTTGTCGCTGACCTTGGCGGTGCGGAACTCGCGAATCACCTTCTCGGGGGCGAGCCAGGCGCTGGCAAAGTAATGCTGCACCATCGCCACCCAGCCGGCGTCGCCGGTCTTGTCGTGCTCGGTCGACTTCTTCTCGATCTCCTTGAACTCGATCTTCTGGAACTTGTGCAGCTCGGCGTACATCGCCGGGCCGGTGAAGGTGGAATAGAAGCTCGACTCGCCCTCCGGCGGGTTGCCGTCGCGCGTGAGCTGCAGGTAGAGCTGGGGCGAAATCGTCGCGGCCGAGCCGTTGCGAAACTCGTGCTTGACGCCCACGGTGTATTCACCCCGCGTGAAGGTGTAGGTCTTGACCAGCTTGGCGCCGTCGACTTCGGGCGATTCGAAGCTGACGCTGAGCTCTTTGGCGCCGTCTTTGAGTGTTCGCTCACCCGGCAGCGCCTGCATCAGCGTCAGGTGGTTGGGCAGGTTGATGCCGGCCTGGGTGGTGATCAGCCCGGTCTGCGCCAGGTAGACCCGCTTGGCGCTCTGGTCGAACAGCAGCACATGCTGTTTGTCGTCGGCTGCGTCGGAGTACTTCAGCAACTCCAGCCTCACCAGGTCGCCGCCGCGGCTGTCCAGCGTGGCTTTGAACACGTCGGTGGTGACCGTGAGCTTTTCGCCCCCGGTCGCTGCAGCGGCCGTCGCCAGCGGTGGCTGCGCTGTGGCGGCAATGCCTGGCAGCGCCGCGGCTGCAGGCACGGCGCTGGTCGGCGCGGCACCGGCGCTGACGCTGGCGCCGGGTTTGGCGGCCGGAGCCGCCACGGCCTGAGGCTTTGGACTGAACATCGACGTGCCGCCGTGGTCCCTGTTCCAGGCATCCCACAGCAGGACAAGCGAGACGGAGAACAGCACCCAGAGGATGGTGCGGCGCATGTCGTTCATGGGCGGGTCTTCGAAGAAAGCAAACGGGTGAACAAAGGCGGTGGTGCGTCGGGCACGGGGTCGCAACCGCCGTCACACCAGGGATGGCAGCGCAGGATGCGCTTCGTGGTCAGGTAGCTGCCGCTGGCCGCACCGTGCTGGCGCAGCGCCTGCAAGGCATATGCCGAGCAAGTCGGCTCGAACCGGCAGGCATTGCCCAACCACGGCTTGAGAAAAAACCGGTAGGCCCGCACCGCTGCGATCAGGCCTCTGGCGGGCAGGCTGGGTGGGGTGGGCTCAATCATGGGCTCGGACATGGGGCGGCGGCGCTCGCTCAGCGCCGAATGGCAGCGCGCTGCAACAGCAGTGCGAGCTCATCGTGCGCCGCGCTGCGCAGCGGGTCGGACGCAGGGCTGGTGAACTGCTTGCGGTCGAACGGCGCTTTGAGCCGCAGCACCCACAAGCCCGGCGCCAAGCTGCTGGCCTGGGCCTGCATCACGTGGCGCATTTGCCGCTTGAGCAGGTTGCGCGTGACCGAGCGCTTGGCATGCCGTTTGGGCACCACCAAGCCCAACCATTGCCCATTTGGCGCCGGTTTTGGCAAGTCATCCACAAGCGGTGGGCAACTCGGTGCATCGCCTGTGGATAACTCATGCACAAGTGCTTTCTTGACCGGCTTGCGCGGCACGCTGGGGCAGGTCGCGACATGGTGTGCCGAGAAGTGCGCACTGCGCGACCGCGGCGCGGTGGCCAGCACGGCCTGAAAATCCGCCGAGCGCAGGATGTGCCCGACCATGGCATCCGCAGCGGGTGACCCCGCGGCGATGGAATCTGGCGCATCAAGCAAGCGCAACCGCAGTCAGACCGCGGTGAGCTGGGCGGGATTCAGACCTGCGACAAGCGCTTGCGGCCCTTGGCGCGGCGTGCGGCGATCACGGCGCGGCCGCCACGGGTCTTCATGCGCACGAGAAAACCGTGCGTACGGGCGCGGCGGGTCTTGGAAGGCTGATAGGTGCGCTTCATGGTCTTTTCCTTGGGCTGATCCCCTTGCGCGCCAGCGGTTGCTGGCAATCACGACGGGCCACACTTGCATAAATCGGCGTCCGCCTGGCTGCAATGCCGGGCTCGCCAAGTTTGGCCTGCGCGTCGGGGAAACCCACTATTAGAGCAAAAAGCCACGCGGTGGTCAAACAGCACTGTCGCGCTGAGCCCAACACAGGGTCATTGACGCGAAAAACGAAACTGTGGATAACCTTCGTCAGGTCGGGTCGAGAGGCCTACAATGCGGCCGCCCCGAGAACAACTTGTCCACAATGAGCCCAGACATCTGGCAGCGTGGTTGCGATCAACTCGCCACCGAACTGCCTGAACAGCAATTCAACACCTGGATCCGCCCCCTGCCCGCCGCCGACATCGTCGACGACGGTGAATCGGGCGCGGTGGCGCAGGTGCGGGTGCCCAACCGCTTCAAGCTTGACTGGATTCGCTCCCAATATGCCCAGCGGATCGAGAAGATCCTGAGCGAACTCGCCGGCAAGCCTGTTCGACTCGAGTTGGCGCTGGCCAGCCGTGACCCCAACCCGGCAGCGGGGCCGCAGGCGGCCAACGGCCCGGTGCGGGCCGCTGCGCTGCTCAACGCCCAGGGCCACGCCACCAGCGTGCGGCCCGCCTCGGCCGGGCCCGAGCTTGGCGCGGGCGGCCATCGGCTGCCGGCCGGCCCGGGTTACCACTTGCCGCCGGCTGCCAACAGCCACAAGCTCAACACCGCGCTGACCTTCGACAACCTGGTGCCGGGCCGCGCCAACCAGATGGCGCGAACCGCTGCGCTGCACGTCGCGGGCGCACCGGGCGTGATGTACAACCCGCTGTTCATCTACGGCGGTGTCGGCCTGGGCAAGACCCACCTGATCCACGCAGTGGGCAACGCTTTGCTGCGCGACAAACCCGACGCGCGGGTGCTGTACCTGCACGCCGAGCAGTTCATCAGCGACGTGGTCAAGAACTACCAGCGCAAGACTTTCGACGAGCTCAAGGCCAAGTACCACAACCTCGACCTGCTGCTGATCGACGATGTGCAGTTCTTCGCTGGCAAGGACCGCACCCAGGAGGAGTTTTTCAACGCCTTCGAAGCGCTGCTGGCCAAGCGGGCCCACATCATCATGACCAGCGACACCTACCCCAAGGGGCTGGTCGACATCGACGAGCGGTTAACCAGCCGGTTTGATGCCGGGCTGACGGTGGCGATCGAGCCGCCCGAGCTCGAGATGCGGGTCGCGATCCTGATCCGCAAAGCACTGGCCGAAGGCACCGAGATGCCCGAGGACGTGGCCTTCTTCGTCGCCAAGAACGTCCGCGCCAACGTCCGCGAGCTCGAAGGCGCGCTGCGCAAGGTGCTGGCCTACAGCCGCTTCAGCCACAAAGACATCAACATCGGGCTGGCGCGCGAGGCGCTGAAAGACTTGCTGAGCATCCAGAACCGGCAGATCGGCGTCGAGAACATCCAGAAGACGGTGGCCGACTTCTACAAGATCAAGATCGCCGACATGTACAGCAAGAAGCGCCCGGCCAGCATCGCCAAGCCGCGCCAGATTGCGATGTACCTGGCCAAGGAGATGACGCAGAAAAGCCTGCCCGAGATCGGCGAGCTGTTCGGCGGGCGCGACCACACCACTGTGCTGCACGCGGTGCGCAAGATCGGCGGCGACCGCACCAAGGACAGCGAACTGAACCAGCAACTGCATGTGCTGGAACAAACCCTCAAGGGTTGATCCCGCTGCCAAAGCGGCCCTGCCAGACCTGTTGCCGCCAAGACAAGCGAAAATGAGCTGTTGCGCTTGAAAACCCCGAGCCTTCGCCAAAACCTCGCCAACTGCCAGAACTACCCGTCCAAGGGGAAGAGATGATCGTCCTGAAAGCGCCGCAGCAAAAATTGCTTGAAACCCTGCAAAGCGTGGCAGGCATCGTGGAGCGGCGACACACCTTGCCGATCCTGGCCAATGTGCTGCTGCGCAAGACCGGTGGCGAGGTCGAGTTCACGACCAGCGACCTCGAGATCCAGGTCCGAACCCAAGCCACGCTGGACGGCGACGCGGGCGATTTCGCCACCACCGTGGGCGCGCGCAAGCTGATCGACATCTTGCGCAGCCTGCCGGCCGACCAGATGATCACGCTCTCGGCAGCGGCCAACAAGCTCACGCTGACGGGTGGCAAAAGCCGCTTCACGCTGCAGACGCTGCCGCCCGAAGACTTTCCGCTCGTCAACGAATCGGCCGAGTTCGGCCCGGCGTTCTCGGTGCCGCAGAAAACGCTCAAGACCTTGATCAACCAGGTGCACTTCGCGATGGCGGTGCACGACATCCGCTACTACCTCAACGGCATCCTGTTCGTCGCCGAAGGCAAGCAGCTCACGCTGGTGGCCACCGATGGCCACCGCCTGGGGCTGGCGCAGGCGCAGCTCGAGACCGAGAGCCCCAAGCAAGAGGTGATCCTGCCGCGCAAGACCGTGCTCGAGCTGCAGCGCTTGCTCAAGGACGAAGACACGCCGATCGAGATGCGCTTTGCCGGCAACCAGGCGCGCTTCAATTTCTCGGGGCTGGAGTTCGTCACCAAGCTGGTCGAAGGCAAGTTCCCAGACTACAACCGGGTGATCCCGAAGAACCACCAGAACGCCGTGATCCTGGGCCGCACCACCTTGCTGGCCAGCCTGCAGCGCGCGGCCATCCTGACGAGCGAGAAGTTCAAGGGCGTTCGGGTCAACATCGAACCCGGCCTGCTGCGCATCGCCA
>RGQD01000168.1 GCA_010030205.1 Betaproteobacteria bacterium | reverse complement strand
GACACGCTGATCAACAGCATCGTAGATCGGCTCTGGCCTATGGGTGACGCCACCGTGTTCATTCCCGGCCACGGTCCCGAGAGCAGCTTCGGCCGCGAGCGCCGCAACAACCCCTACGTCGCGGGAACCTGAGCGCCGGGACTGCGCGCCGGGCCTGGGCTTCAGGCCTTGGGCGGCGCGAAGCGGCGGTCGGGCTTGTCGGCCTGGTCAAAAAAGGGCTCGACGCGCGCCATCCGCGACTCCATGTCGCGGATGCGGGTCTCGCCCGAAGGGTGGGTGCTCAGCCACTGCGGCGGCGCGCCCTTGCTCGCGGCCATCATCTTGCGCCACAGCGACACGCCGGCGCCAGGCCGGTAACCAGCGCGCGACGCCAGCACCAGACCCAGCGCATCGGCCTCGGACTCGTCGTCGCGCGAGAAACGCAGCGTCAGCAACTGCCCGCCCATGTCGGCCAGGGTTCGGCCCGCGCCGCCCAGGCCGAGCAGCGCCGAGCCCAGTTCAGCCACGCCGCGAGTCGCCATGGTCTTGCCCATGCGCTCGCGGGCATGCTCGAGCAGCGCATGCCCGACCTCGTGCCCCATGATCATCGCGACCTCGTCGTCGTCGAGCTGGAGTTTGGCCAGGATGCCGAAATAAAAAGCGATCTTGCCGCCCGGCATGCAAAAGGCGTTGACCTGCTGCGAGCCGATCAGGTTGACGTCCCAGCGCCATTGCGCGGAGCGCGGGTTGCAGCTGGCGGTGAACGGGATGATGCGTTTGGCGATGTAGCGCAGTCGCCGCAGCTGGGCGTTGTCAACCGGCGCCAGCGCGCGCTGCTCGCTGGCTTGCTGCAGCATCTGGCGGTATTGCTGGTTGGCGGACTGCTCGATCTGGTCGGCCGACACCAGTTTAGTGAAGCTCGAACGCCTGCACTCGGCGTCTTCGGCCTGCGCCGCGCCAGCGCCACCGAGCGCGGCCAGCGCGCCGGCACCGATCAAGGCCCCGCCGAGCCGGCGCCTGGCGTGAAGCGCACAGCCGCAGCGCGCTGCGATGGCCGGCAATGCGACATCAGCCTCAGGGTTGAACTCGGTGCAGTGGAATGGCGTCATCGAATGGGCCTGCGCAGCGGGGTTGGATAGCGGATCATCTGTGGCCGATGGGCGAATAGTCAATCGTCGGCCGGCGCGCCGGGTACCAGTTCGAGCCGGCGCAGCGTCAAACGCATAGGCCATAGCATCGCCAGCGCCGGCAGCGCCAGTACCGTCGAGACGACGAAGAATGCGGGCCAGCCTATCGATTCGGCCAGCACCCCGGCCAGCGGCCCGACCCAGACCCGGCCGACCGACGCGAAAGCACTGAGCATCGCGAACTGGGTGGCCGTGAAGCGCTGCTGGGTCAGGCTCATCAAGAAAGCCAGGAAGGCCGCCGTGCCCATGCCGCCCGACAGGTTCTCGAAAGCGATCACCATCAACAGCCCGCCGTCGACCGGCGTGGCATGGCTCAGCGAGACCAGCCCGAAGTCAAAAGCCGGGATCAACAGCCCGGGCAGGCTGCCCTTGCCCTGCACCGCCAACCACCAAAAACCCAGGTTGCTGGCGGCCTGCAAGATCCCAAACAGCATCAGCGCGCGCCACAGCCCGAGCCTGAGCATCAACAGCCCGCCCAGCAGCGCGCCGCCGATGGTCAACCACAGCCCGATGATCTTGTTGACCAGGCCGACTTCGGCCGAGCTGAAAGCCATCGCCTTGAGCAGGAAAGGCGTCATCAGCGCGCCGGCGAACGCGTCGCCAAGCTTGTAGAGCACGATGAACAGCAGAAACATCGCCGCCCCCGGCTGCGAGAAATAGCTGCGCAGGCCGCCCAGCAAGGTCTCGAAGCGCGCGCGCCGCGCCGCCCAGGCCGCCAGCGGCAGCGTCAGACCCAGACCCATCAGCAGCGCCAGCAAGTCGATCCAGCGCGCCTGCAGACTGGCAGCAAGCGAGCCCAGCGCCAGCCAGGGCCCCAGCAGCGCGCGGGCCAGCGGCGTGAACAAGTGCAGCGTCGCGAGGTAACCCGCGGCCACCGCCGCCACCACCGCCGCAAAGCCCAGCAAGTCGTTGCGCGCTGCGCCGTTTGCCGGCCCGGCGCTGTCGGCGGGCGGGGCCGCCAACCGCGGCAGCAGCAGCGCCGAGACCAGCGCAGCGCCGACCATGATCGCCGCCATCAAGCGGTAGACCTGCGGCCAGGACCAGCCGCTGCCCTGGGTGGCGTCGGTCCAGATCAGCGCCACGCCACCCGACAGGATCATCGCCAGCCGGTAGCCCAACACGCTCAGCGAGGCCCCCAGCCCGCGCTGGGCCGGCGCGAGCAGGTCGGTGCGGTAGGCATCGATCACCACGTCCTGCGAGGCCGACACGAAAGCCACCACCACCGCCAGCAGCGCAAAAACCTGTAGCGCGCCGCGCGGCGGGGTGGCCGACAAGGCCCACAGCGCACCCGCCAAGGCCAGCTGCGTCAGCACCAGCCAACCGCGGCGCCGGCCCAAAGCGGGCCAGAGCTCGAAACGGTCCATCAGCGGCGCCCACAAGAACTTGAAGGTGTAGGGCAGACCGACCAGGCTGAGGAAGCCGATGGTGGCGATGTCCACCCCCTCGGTGCTGAGCCAGGCCTGCAGCGCCTGGCCGGTCAGCGCTAGCGGCAGGCCAGAGGCAAAGCCGAGCAGGCCGACCACGAACAGGCTGTAAGCGCCTGCGGCACGGCGGGTGGAATCGAGGGTCAAGTTCGGGGCGCCAGCGGGTCTGAGGTCGCGATTTTCAACCCGCAGACGCTTGCCGCGAAGTCGCCAGCATGCCGTCGATCAGCAGGTCTTTCTCGACCCACTGCTGATCGACCCAGGCATTGAGCCGCTGGCGGTAGGCCTTGTCGCCGACCGGGTCGCTGCCCAGCACGGCGTCGGGGATCTCCCGCGCCTGCACCCGCACCGACACCGCAGCGATGCGCCCGCACAGCAGGTCCCAGAACTTCGGTGCGCCCTGCGGGTAGACGATGGTCACATCGAGCAAGGCCTCGAACTGCTCGCCCATCGTCGCCAGCGCAATGCCCAGGCCGCCGATCTTGGGCTTGAGCAGGTGACGGTAGGGGCTGCGCTGCGCGACATGCTTGGCTGGTGTGAAGCGGGTGCCCTCGACAAAGTTGATCACCGAGGTCGGGATGCGCTTGAACTTTTCGCAGGCCAGGCGGGTGGCGAGCAAGTCGTTCTGGCGCGCACCATGGCCGCGGCCGCGCTTCATGAACGGGAAGTCCAACGCCCACCAGGCCAGGCCGATCACCGGCACCCAGATCAGCTCTTGCTTGAGGAAGAACTTCAGGAACGGGATCTTGCCGTGGAAAATTCGCTGCAGCACCAGGATGTCGACCCAGCTCTGGTGGTTCGCCGACACCAGATACCAGCCGCGCGAATGCAGGCCGGCAATGCCCTGCACGTCCCACAGCGCCGGGCGCACCGCCGCGATCCAGCCGTTGTTGATCGCCACCCAAGCCGAGGCCAACGCGGTCAGCGCGTGGTCGCAGGCCCGGCGCAACGCGGGCAACGGCAGCAGCTTGAGCAGTGCAGGCAGCATCATCAGCGCGGTCAGCAGCACTGTGCTCAGCGTCAGTGTCAGGGCGGTGAAAGCACCGCGCAAAGCGGCAGGCAGGCGTGCGAGCATCAGGGGTTCACCATCGTTGTCAGACCTGCAGCATCGCACGCCACGCGGGCTTGCGGCAGGAATTCAATCGATCAGCGCAACTCGCGGGCTATCCGGGTCAGGCATTTGGCGCGCTCAGACTCGCTTTCAAGCGCCTTGCGGTGTGCCGTGGCGCCGTGGACGGCACCGGTCGATGCGCACGCCACGCGCGCCGACAGCCGGGCCGGTGTCATCAGCCGTGGCGCGGGTTTGGCCGGACGCGGCGCCAAAAGCGCGGCCCCCGGCACGGCGGTCTGGGCCAACGCACCAGCGCAGGCGAAAACCAAGGTCAGAGCGAGCGTCTTCATCGCGTCGTTCTGGGCCTGCCCCGGACCGTCAGACCTGCGCAGCCGCAGGCCAAAAGCGCTGTCCATGCACAGGGTAGATGCGTAGTCGTTTGACGGGGTGCGAACCGTACACTTGTGTATTGGACTGCTGGCTGCGGCTGTAACCCAGACGACTGCCCGGGTCCGGCAGTGTCGACCAAAATGCCGCGCCGGCTCAGCGGGAGGCGCCCCGCCGTGCTGGCGGTGAACTGCTTGGCTGCGTATCAAACGATTTTTGAAGGGATTTTCGGTGAGTGAACTTGTGGTGCGCCGCCTGTTGATCGACCTCGGCACGCCGCTGGCCAAGCACTGGAATGGTGGCGATGCGTTCCGCTCGGCGTTTTTCAACGCGCTGTCGATGAGCTTTCCGGTCGGCGAGCAGTATTTCATCGACTCGGTGCGCAACGGACTGAAGTCCTTGCCCGAGGCCGAGCGCGGGCGTTTCGCAGCCGAGGTCGCCGGCTTTGTCGGCCAGGAAGCCACGCACCGGCGCATCCACGCGCTGTTCAACAGCCATCTGGCCCAGCAGGGCTTGCGCAACACCATCGAAGGTCGGGCCTTGAAGCGCATCGCCGCGAACGCCCACCGCGACGTTCGGATGCATGTGGCCGCGACTGCGGCAACCGAGCATTTCACCGCGATCTTCGCCGACTGGTTGCTGCGCCACCCCGAGGCGCTGGCCGGCGCCGAGCCCAGGCTGCAAACCATGTGGCAGTGGCACAGCGCCGAGGAGTCCGAGCACCGCAACACGGCCTTCGACATCTACCAAGCCATCAGCGGTCACCATGTCTGGCGGCTGCGCGTTTTCCGCTATGTCACGGTGGTCTTCCTGGCCGACGTGCTGCGCCAGACCTTGCGCAATCTGTGGCACGACGGCAGCTTCTGGCGCTGGTCGACCTGGCGCAGCGGGGCCAGGCTGCTGCTGGCCCGCGACGGCGTCATCCGCAGCAATGTCGGCCTGTGGCGCGATTACCTGGCGCGCGATTTCCACCCCAGCCAACATGAAGCGGCACTGTCGCGGCAATGGCTGCACGACAACGCAGCGCAATTTTCGGTGGTCGGGGCCGCGCGCTGACCATGTCGAAGATGAAGCTTCGCAAGTCATTGCTGATCGCTGTACTCGCGCTCGCCGCTGTGGCCGCGCTGGTCTATGCCAACCGACTGTATGTGCTGATGTACTCGCTCGGCTGGTACACCGACATCGTCAACCCCCGCGAGGCCAACCGCCCGGTGCCCTGGCAGACCGGGCCGGCCGCGCCAGCGCAAGCGCTGGCGCAACGCCCGCCCAACATCATCGTGATCCTGGCCGACGACCTGGGTATCAACGATGTCTCGACCCACGGCGGCGGCCACCAGGCCGAAGGTGTGCCCACACCGGCGATCGATTCGATCGCCCGCGACGGCGTGCGCTTCGACCAGGGCTACGCTGGCAGCGCGGTGTGCACCGTCTCGCGCGCCGCGCTGATGACAGGTCGCTACCCCTGGCGCTTTGGCGTCGAGTTCACGCCCACGCCTGGCTCGCTGGCCCGCGTCGCGGGCTCTCTGTACGCCGACCCCAACCGTCTCCACCCAACCATCATCGACCAGGCCAAAGCCAGCCAGGCCAGGGATTTCAGCGACCTGGGCATGCCAGCGTCCGAGCGCACGGTGGCCGAACTGCTCAAGGGTCGCGGCTACCACAACATCCACATCGGCAAATGGCACCTCGGCAGCACCCCCGAGATGCGGCCCAACAACCAGGGCTTCGACGAGAGCCTGTTCATGGAGAGCGGGCTGTACCTGCCCGAAAAAGACCCCCGAGTGGTCAATTCCAAACAAGACTTCGATCCGATCGACCGCTTCCTGTGGCCCAACATGCGCTACGGCGTCAGCTACAACGCCGGCAAGTGGTTCGAGCCCTCCAAATACCTGACCGACTACTTCACCGATGAGGCGGTCACGGCAATACAGCGCAACAAGCACCGGCCTTTCTTCATGTATTTGGCGCATTGGGGCGTTCACACGCCGCTGCAGGCCAGCAAGGCCGACTATGACGCGTTGGCCAACATCCCCGACCACCGGCGCCGGGTCTACGCAGCGATGGTGCGATCGGTAGACCGCAGCGTGGGCCGGGTGCTGCAGGCGCTGCGCGACGAGGGGCTGGACAGCAACACCATCGTGATCTTCACCAGCGACAACGGCGCCCCCGGCTACATCGGCATCCCCGATCTCAACAAGCCATTCCGCGGCTGGAAGCTCACGCTGTTCGAAGGCGGACTGCGGGTGCCTTATGTCGCCAAGTGGCCCGGCCACATCCCCGCCGGCACGCAGTACGCCGCGCCGGTGTCCAACATCGACATCCTGCCCACCGTGGCGGCGGCAGCGGGCGTCAGCCTGCCGACCGACCGGGTGATCGACGGCGTCAACCTGCTGCCCTTCCTGGCGCCGGGCGGCAAGGCACAGCCGGCGCGTTCGCTGTACTGGCGCGACGGCCCTTACCGCACGGTGCAGGACCAGGGCTGGAAACTGATCGTGTCGGAACGGCCGAAGAAGGACTGGCTGTTCAATCTCGGTGACGACCCGACCGAGCGGCGCAACCTGGCAGCGCTGCAGCCGCAGAAACTGGCCCAGCTCAAGGCCTTGCTCGCCACCCACCATGCCGGCATGCCGCCGCCGCTGTGGCCCTCGTTCATCGAGATGCCAGTGCTGATCGACAAGACGCTGGACCAGCCGCAGGCCCCTGGCGACGAGTTCACTTACTGGGCCAACTGAGCGTGGTGGCGTGGCTAGCTCGCGGCTTGGCCGCTTCTATGCAGGTCTGGCATCCGAAGCGCTGGTGGGCTTTGGTGTTCGCGATGGCGCTGGCCGGCGCCTGGTATGGGCTGGCGGGACGCAGCGCTGCACCGACAGAGCGGCTGCAATGCGCGCTGCCCGCCCAGCCCAAGACAGCGCCGCATCCCGGCATGGTCTGGGTGCCGGGCGGCAGCTTCGAACTCGGCGACGGGCTCAACGCTGAGGAATTGCCACTGCGCCAGACCCGCGTCTCAGGCTTCTGGATGGACCGTACCGAGGTCAGCAACGACGAGTTCGCCGCTTTCGTCGCCGCCACCGGCTATGTCACGGAGGCCGAGCGTCCTGCCGATGCTGATCGCCATCCAGGCTTGACCGCCGAGTTGCGCAAGCCCGGGGCGGTGGTGTTCGTGATGCCCAAGGCGGTGACAGGCGCCGGCGCACCCGATCAATGGTGGCGCTACCTGCCGGGCGCCAACTGGCGCCATCCCGGTGGCCCGGACACCAGCATCGCCGGCCGCGGTGCGTTCCCGGTCGTCACCGTGACGATCGCCGACGCGCAGGCCTACGCTCGCTGGAAAGGCCACAGCCTGCCCAGCGAGGCGCAGTGGGAATGGGCGGCCCGCGCCGGCCAAGCGCGGGCCGCCCAAGACCATGACCAACCGCTGCAAGCCAACACATGGCAAGGCCTGTTCCCGATGGTGAACTCGGGCGAGGACGGCTTCGTCGGCCTGGCGCCCGTGGGCTGTTACGCAGCGAACGCGCTTGGCCTGTTCGACATGATCGGCAACGCCTGGGAACTCACCGCAGACGCCTACCTGCCGCACCATCGCCAAGCCGCCGCTGAACCGGCACCGCCCGACCAGGCGCCGGCCGGTCTGCGCCAAGGCGCCCAACGCGTGATCAAGGGCGGCTCGTTCCTGTGCGCGCCGAACTACTGCGCCCGCTACCGCTCGGGTTCGCGCCAACCGCAGGACGACGACCTGGGTGCCAGCCACCTCGGGTTTCGCACCGTGCTGAACGCGGCCGGTCCGGCCCCCGGCCCCGCCAAGCCATGAGCCTGCGGCCACGGCGGGTCAGGTGGAAGCGCTGGGTCGGCGCGCTGGCAGCGCTGCTGGCCTTGGTCGCTGCGCTGCTCTACGCCAAGGCCGAGCAAATCGTGCTCGGTGCCGAGGCCTACCTCTACGGCTACCCGCTGGTGATCATGGATGTCACCCGGGCCAGCGCCGCGCTGAGTGTCGGGCCCGAGAACCAGCTGCGCCGGGTGCGCCAGTTCCCCGACGCCAGTTTCAAGGACGTGGTGCGACCCAATGTCGACACGCTCTACACCACCGCGTTCATCGACACGGCGCAAGGGCCCTGGGTGTTCGAGATGGCGGCGAACGACCAGCGCTACGAAGTGATGGCCTTTCTCGACGGCTGGACGAATGTCTTCGCCGCGCCAGGCAGCCGCAGCACCGGCAACGCTGGCGGCCGCTTCCTGTTGGTCGGCCGGGCCTGGCAGGGCGAGCTGCCGGCCGGCATGACGCTGCTGCGCGCGCCCACCGACATCGTCTGGTTGATCGGCCGCACCGAGACCCGGGGCGTGGCCGATTACCCGCTGGTGCACAGGTTGCAGGACGGTATCACCTTGCGCCCGCTGAACAAGCCGCTCGGCGGGTCGACCGAGCCGACCTGGCAGGCCGCAGCAGTCAAGCCCGCGCCACCGGTGCAGCAGATGCAGGCGATGGGCACAGACGCCTTCTTCGACCGCTTGGCAGCGCTGATGCTGACCAACCCGCCGGCCGCGGCCGATGCGCCGATGCTGCTCAAGCTAGCGCGCCTGGGCGTGCAAGCGGGCCGAGCGCCGCATTGGGGGCTGCTCGACCGCTGCGCCGTCAGCCTGGCCCGCTGGATCGCCGACCGCAGGGTCGAGCGGGAACTCCAGCAACCACGCGACCTGCTGCGCGGCTGGTCAACCCCGCCGGCGATGCTGGGTGCCTACGGCAGCCACTACAACATCCGCGCGGCGGTGGCGATGGTCGGTCTCGGCGCCAACCTGCCGGCCGACGCGATTTACCCGAACACCCGCTTCGATGACCAAGGCCGGGCGCTGGACGGCAGCCAGCGCTACCGGCTGCACTTTCGGGCCGGTGAGCTGCCGCCGGTCAAGGCTTTCTGGTCGGTCACAGCCTACGGCGCCGACGATTTCCTGATCGCCAACCCGCTCAAGCGCCACGCATTGGGCAGCCGCGATGCGCTGGTCTTCAACCCCGACGGCTCGCTAGACCTGTGGCTGCAGGCCAGCGCGCCCGACCCAGCCCGACAGCCGAACTGGCTGCCGGTGGCCCCTGGCCTGCCGTTCTTGCTCAACGCCAGGCTGTACTGGCCCGAGCCGGCAGCGCTCAAAGGCGACTGGGGAATGCCGGCGGTCGAGCGGCTGGACTGAAAGCGCTTGAACCTCCAAGCTGCTGCGCGTTTTGGCCATTCAGCGCAACAGACCGGCTGCCGAGGGGCAATTCGAGCGGGGTGTCACCTTCGCGAGTGCAGGCAGGCGAGTTCATCGCCGATGATGTGCTCGGCGACGACGTCGCAGCCCGCCCACGCCGGCTGGCGCTGTGCCGGCATCGCTTTTTGAACGGAACCAGACCATGAACAAACCCGTCTGTCTGATCGTCGGTGCCGGAGCGGGCATCGGCGGCAACGTGGCGAAGCGCTTCGCTCGCGAGGGCTACCACGCCTGCTTGGCGCGGCGCACCGACAAGTCCGGCCTGGACCGCATGGTCGCCGAGATCGAAGCCGAGGGCGGCTCGGCCACCGGCTTCATCCTCAACGCGGTGGAAGAAGGCAGCATCGAGCAAATGGTGACACACATCGAGGCCAACATCGGCCCGATCGCAGTGACCGTGTTCAACCTGGGGGCGCAGATCGGCGACCGGGGTCTGGCCAGCACCACGCTCAAGGCCTTCGAGACCGGCTGGCGCATGGCGACCTTCGGGCTGTTCCGCCTGGCGCAAGTGCTGTTCCCGTACATGGAAGCCCGTGGCAAAGGCGCGCTGATCGTCACCTCGGCCACCGCCGCGATGCGTGGCAACGCCGGCCAGCATTCGCACGCTGCGGCCATGGGTGGACGGCGCATGCTGTGCCAATCGCTCAACGCGCAGTTTGCGGCCAAGGGCATCCATGTCTCGCACATCATCATCGACGGCGCAGTTGACGCGCCCGACACGCTGGGCAAGATGCTCGGCCCCGAGCGCTTCCAGGCGCTGCGCGAGCGCAAGGGGCTGGACAACGATGGGCTGCTGCTGCCTGCCGAGGTGGCCAACACCTACTACTACCTGGCCCACCAGCACCGCTCGGCCTGGACTTTCGAGCTCGACTTGAGGGCCCATTCCGACCTGGCCTGGTGGAACCATGCCAGCAACCCGAACTGAAGTCCAAACCATCCAACCGAGGAAGACAACATGACCCAAGACCTGCTCGAAACCATCAGCGGCGG
>RGQD01000167.1 GCA_010030205.1 Betaproteobacteria bacterium | reverse complement strand
GGTTCAAGTCATGCCCCGCAAGCGCCGATATTCGCGCCATGCGCCCCTCGTTTTGCCTCTTGCTGTTGTGCGCCTTGCTGGCGTCCTGCGACCAGCTCGGCATCGAATCGACCGCCAGCGTGGCGGCGCGCAAGGATGCCGACGGCAAGGCCATAGGCGGCGCGTGCCGCCATGCCGGTCGCGCGATCGAGGACTGTTACAGCCTCAACAAGCGGTCCGACAAGGCTGCGGTTTACGCCGGTTGGCGCGAGATGAACGAGTACATGCGCGACAACCAACTCGAGCCGGTGTTGCCCGTGCTCGCAACCGGCGGGGCTGCCGGCTTGCCGGCGCGCGAGGAACCAGTTGCTCAAGCCCCACTCAAGCCCAGGCCCAAAGTCCATTGAGCCTGACCCGGCCGGGTGCCGAGGCTGCTGGTGCGCGCTTGTCGCGCCGGTTCTCAGTCTTGGGTCAGCGGCACGCTGACCCGGCGCGGATTGACGCCCACGCGCGGGAAATCGATCAAGGTGGCTGCGAACAGCGGCAGCAACAGGCTTGTGGCCTGGCCCTGGAATCCTTCGCTGCTGGCGCGAGCTTCGAACAAGGGCTTGCCGCTGGTCCGGTCGCGGATCAACAGCGCGACCTCGCGCTCGTAGCGCGGTGACTGCAGGCGCAACGATCCGCCCCAGCGAGGGCCGTACCAAGCGCCCCGGTGCCAAGCGCCGTAGCCGCCGCCCCACCACAGCGGATCGTCCCAGGGCGACCGACCGGTCCGGCTGACCCGGGCGCCGAGTTGAACCAGCAACTCGGGCTCGGCACCAGCTGCCACTGGCGTGAAACCGGCGCGTGCCAGTGCGGGGCGCGCGGCGTCTTCCAGCATCTGGGCTGCTTCGGCCTGAGCCTGTTGCGACGGCAGGCGCTCGAAGGCGTAGCTGCCGCCCAGGCGATCGGTCGGCCATTCGCCGAACGTCGACAGATCGACCGACAGTTGGTTGAGGGCTGCGCAAGCGCCCAGCAACGCCGCAGCGCAGGCGCTGCTGATGAGCCTGAGGATTTGGCGCCGGTTCATCTTGTCGTCCTTTCAGAATTAGGCTGTCAAAAAAGTCGACCGAGCGGATCAGCCCAGTGGATCAAGCGCTGCGCTGCCAATGGACTGGCTGGGGCGCTGCCGACGGCTGGGCGCAGTCCTCGTCGTCGAAGGCCTTGTCTCCTGCCGGGTCTGGCCGACCGCTGGGCGCCAGGGTCGTGAACGGAAAAAGCTTGCGGTCCATCAGGTGCGACAGCGTGATGTTGCCCATCGCGCTGGCCATGTTTTCGACCCGGCCCGGGTATTGGCGTTCCCAGTCGTTGATCATCTTCTTGATCTGCACCCGCTGCAAGTTGTCCTGGCTGCCGCACAGTGTGCAAGGGATGATAGGGAACTGCTGGTGTTCGGCCCAGCTGACCAAGTCGGCCTCGGCCACGTAGGCCAGGGGCCGGATCACGGTGTGGCGGCCGTCGTCGCTGACCAGCTTCGGCGGCATGCCCTTCAGGCGGCTGCCGAAGAACATGTTCATCAGCATCGTCACCACCATGTCGTCGCGGTGGTGTCCGAGCGCGATCTTGGTCGCGCCGAGTTCGCCCGCCACCCGGTAAAGAATGCCACGCCGCAGTCTCGAGCACAGACTGCACATGGTCTTGCCCTCGGGCACCAGGCGGGTGACGATGCTGTAGGTGTCCTGATTCTCAATGTGGAAGGGCACGCCGCGCGATGTCAGGTAGGCCGGCAGCACTTCAGCCGGAAAGCCCGGCTGCTTCTGGTCCAGGTTGACAGCGATCAGCTCGAACTTGACCGGCGCACGCTGCTGCAGGCTGAGCAGGATGTCGAGCAAGGCGTAGCTGTCCTTGCCGCCCGAGACGCAGACCATCACCCGGTCGCCGTCCTCGATCATGTTGAAGTCGACGCTGGCCTGGCCGACCTGGCGGTGCAGTCGCTTGCTGAGCTTGTTCATCTCGAAGGCCTGCTTGCGGGCACGGGTCTCGTCACCGGTCGGCAGCCCGATTGCAACGGCCTGGTTCACGCCGAATCCTTCATGCCGAAGACTTCGCAGCCCACCGCGTCGCAATCGGGGTAGACGTCGGGTTTCTCGGTCGCCACGCGCGCCGCCCGTACATTCGGATGGGCCAGCATCAACTGCAGCACATCGTCGGCCAAGGTTTCCTGCAGGTGGATGTGGCCGCGCGAGACGCGCTCGGTGATGCTGCGGCGCATGAAGTCGTAGTCCAGCACTTCGTCGAGTTGGTCGTGGCTTGGGGTCGAGAGGGCCAGCGGCACGTAAAGGTCGACATTGATCTTGACGCGCTGCTCGCCTTTTTTTTCGAACTCATGCACACCGATGTTGATCCAGACCTCGTAGTCGCGCAGGTACAGGCGCCGGCAGTCCATCAGGCTGGGGTTGGTGAGCAGGCTTTGCATCTCAGGAGTCCTCGGGGCCGGTGGCGGCCATCATGTTCTGGGCCAGGAACAGCACATCGCGCGGCTGGCCCAGCAGGTGCTGACCGCCATCGACGACCAGCGTGTGGCCGGTGATAGCGGGTGATTCGAGCAGAAAGCGCACTGCGCGGGCAATGTCTTCGGGTGTGGATGATCTGTGCAGTGGCGTCAGGCGGTGGGCGGCGTCGAACTCGGCGTCATCCATGGTCCCGGAGATCAAGGTGACGCCAGGCGAGACGCCGCAGACCCGCAACTTCGGCGCCAGCGCTTGCGCCAGCATCACGGTCGCCTCGGCCAGTGCCGCTTTGGACAGCGTGTACGAGAAATAGTCCGGGTTCGGGTTGACCAGTTTCTGGTCGAGCAGGTTGATCACGCAACCGGTGGCCGAGCGGTCGCGTGTCAGCAAATGGCCGTGCAGTGCGCGAGCCAGCAGCACGGCTGGCGCGGTGTTGCTGCGCCAGTGCCGGTCCATCGCCTGGTTGCTGAAGCTCTCTACGCTGTCGTACTCGAACAGCGAAGCGTTGTTGACGACCGCATCGAGACGGCCCAGCACAGCCACGGCTTGCGGTACCAGCGCCGTGCAGGCGGCCTCATTGCTGAGTTCGGCGGCCAGCACATGGGCGGTCGCGCCCAAGGCTCTGGCTTCGACGGCGGTGGCCTCGGCGGCAGCGCGGCCCGGCTCGCTGCCACGGCAGTGCAGCACCAGGTCCCAGCCGTGGCGCGACAAGTCCAGCGCGATCGCGCGGCCGATGCGCCGCGCCGCGCCGGTGACCAGCGCAGCGGGTCGCGGCCAGGATGTGGGTGAGGTCGACATGGTTTCTACAATGCGAGATGGCCCGCGATCCAGACCAGACAGCCCGCGATGAGGGTGAACCCGACAGTGTAGCCAGCCCCCTGGCTGGGCTGGTGCATGGGGAGATTGCGCGCTGCGACGGCTGGCTGCCGTTCGATCGTTTCATGGCGCTGACGCTGTACCAGCCGGGCCTGGGCTATTACGCCAACCACAGCCGCAAGTTCGGCGCGATGCCGGCCTCGGGCAGCGATTTCGTCACGGCGCCCGAACTGTCGCCGCTGTTCGCCCGCGCGCTGGCGGTGCAGGTCGCCCAGGCGCTGACGGCCTGCGCCAGTGGCCGGGTGATCGAGTTCGGCGCCGGTTCGGGCGCACTCGCGGCCGGCTTGCTCGATGCGTTGGGATCGGCCGTCACCGACTACGCCATCGTCGACCTGTCGGGTGTGCTGCGCGAGCGTCAACAGGCCAGCTTGGCCCGGTTCGGTCACCGGGTGCGCTGGCTCGATGCACTGCCCGATCGGTTCGACGGCGTGGTGCTGGGCAACGAATTGCTCGACGCGATGCCGGTGCAACTGCTGCACTTCGATGGCGCGCGATGGTTCGAGCGCGGTGTCGCCAGCGCGGAGGGTGTGTTCGTCTGGCAGGACCGGCCGACGGACTTGCGTCCGCCGCTCGCGTCTGATTTCGTGCCGGGCACAGTGACCGAGGTTCACCCTCAGGCCGAGGCCTTCATCACCACGCTGGCCGGCATGCTGCGGCGCGGCGTGGCGATCTTCATCGACTACGGCTTTCCCGAGGCAGAGTACTACCTGCCGCAGCGACACGGTGGCACGCTGATGTGCCACCAGGCGCACCGCGCCGACGCCGATCCGCTGGTCGACTTGGGCGCCAAGGACATCACTGCTCATGTCAACTTCAGTGGCATCGCGCTGGCAGCCCAGGATGCCGGGCTGGACGTGATCGGCTACACCTCGCAAGCGCGCTTCCTGATCAACTGCGGTCTGGTGGCGTTGATGGAAGACGCCAGCCTGGCCGAGCGGACGATGGCGCAGAAGCTGGTCAACGAGCATGAGATGGGCGAGTTGTTCAAGGTGATCGCCTTCGCGCGCGGGCTGGACATTGACCCACTCGGATTTGCCCAGGGCGACCGAACGCACCGACTGTGAACCCGAACGGACCCCGACGATGCGCTGGCTGATCGTGTTCTTCCTGTTGCTGATCCTGTTCGGCCGGCTGCGCGGCTGGCTGTTGAAGGTCGGCCTGGGGCGCTTGCCGGGGGACTTCACGCTGCGTTTACTGGGGCGCGAGTTCTATGTGCCGCTGGCCTCCAGCCTGTTTCTGAGCTTTGTGGCGATGCTGATCGGACATTGGCTCTGAACCTTTGACTTGCCAAGGCCGAGGCCAAGCCAAGCGGCCAGCGTCAGCCTTCCGCTGAGTCGACCAGCGCGCGTGCCCGCGCTGCCGCGATGGCCTGGCCGATCGCCGGCCCGGCCAGGCCCTTCGCGACTGCCGCTGCCGCCAATGGCTCGGTGTCGACGGCTCTCGCGACCGCCAGTGCATGCGCCAGCCGCAGCCGCTGCGGGTAGCGTGAGTCTTGCAGGCCCAGGCGGCCGCGGGCGTCGCATTCGCAGGCCAGCAGCAGCGCTGCGAAGCGCTCTGGCCTGCGCCACGCATCGCATCGGTCTAACAGCCTGATGGTGGCGTCGGCGTTGAGCGTAGCGCTGCGGTGGATGTTGCCGTGCTCGCGCGCGGTCAGGTCGGCGAGTTCACGGCATTCGGTGGGCACGCGCCAGCGTTCGCTGACCGCGCGCGCCAGCTTGGCACTGCGCGTTTCGTGACCGATGTGGCGTGGCAAGTCCTCCGCTCGGGTGCTGCCCTTGCCCAGGTCGTGGCACAGGCAGGCATAGCGCACCGCCAGTGGGGCCTGCAGCTTGGCCGCCATCTGCAGCACCAGCAGCATGTGCGCGCCGGTGTCGACTTCCGGGTGGTGCTCGGCGGGCTGGGGCACACCCCAGAGCCGGTCGACCTCGGGCAGCAGCCTGGCCAGTGCGCCGCAGCCGCGCAGCACCTCGAGCATCCGGTCTGGCCTGGTCTCCATCAGGCCACGCGACAATTCCTGCCAGACACGTTCGGGCACCAACGCGTCGACCTCACCGTCTTCGACCATGCGGCCCAGCAAAGCCTGGGTTTGCGGGGCGATGGCGAAGTCCGCAAAGCGCGCGGCCAGCCTGGCCAGCCGCAGCAGTCTGACCGGGTCTTCAACGAAAGCCGACCCGACATGACGCAGCACGCGTGCCGCCAGGTCACGCTGGCCGCCGAACGGGTCGGTGAGTTCGCCGCTGACCGGGTCCTCGGCAATGGCGTTGATCGTCAGGTCACGCCGCGCCAGATCTTGCTCTAGCGTGACCTCGGGCGATGCCATCACGACGAAACCCTGGTAGCCGCGGCCGGACTTGCGCTCGGTGCGGGCCAGCGCGTATTCCTCGTGGGTCTGAGGGTGCAAGAAGACCGGAAAATCGCGGCCCACTGGAATGAATCCTTCGGCGCACATCGCCTCGGGCGTGCTGCCGACGACGACCCAGTCACGGTCGCCAGCCGCGCGGCCCAGCAACCGGTCTCGCACTGCCCCGCCGACCAGGTAACACCTCATCGGCGACGCGGGTTGGCCGGCTTGAAATGCGCGGCCATCGTGTGCAGCGACGCTGGCGTGATGCCCAGCGAAGCCAGCCCGGGCAACTCGGCGCTGGCGACATTGGGCACCCGCATCGAGCGCAGGTTGTCGCGCGACAACAGCGGCTCGCCCGGCAGCAGGCCGAAGGCGGCCGCCTGCAGCATGCCGATCGCTTCGGGCAGCGCGAGCACCGGCCTGGCACAGCCCGCCATCACGCCCACTTGCTGCACGATTTGGCGCAGCGTCATCACCTCGGGCCCGACACACTCGACCACCGGTCCTGGGGGCGATGGCAGCACCAAGCTGCTGACCACTGCCTGTGCCACGTCGCCGACCCAGACCGGCTGGAATTGGGCGTCGGCGCCGGCCAGCGGCATCACCGGAAACCAGCGCTGCAGTGCCGCGAACAGGTTTGTGAAGCGGTCTTCAGTGCCGAAAATCACCGAGGGTCGCAGCAGCGTGATGTCCAGGTCGTGCAACTGGGCCGCCTGCTGCCACACCGCCTCGCCCGCGGCCTTGCTGCGCAGGTAATGCGAAGGCGCATGCGGGCCCACGCCGATCGCGCTGACATGCACCACGCGCTTGACGCCCGCCACCGCGCAGGCTGCTGCCAACTGGCGCGGCAACTGCCCATGGACTCGGTCGAACTCGGTAGGGCTGCCGTGCAGGATCGCCACCAAGTGCACCAGCGCATCGGCGCCTTCCAGCAGCCGTGGCAAGACCTCGGGGTCTGCCACGCGGCACTCGACCAGATCGAGGGATGGCAGGGTCTGCAGCGAACGGCCGCTTGCCAGGCGCCGGGTCGGGACGACCAACCGGGTCTGCTTGTCATGCTGGAACAAGCGCTCGCAAACCATACGACCGACAAAGCCAGTCCCACCAGTGATGACGATTTTTTTCATGGTTCAGGGCAGTTCGGTGTTGGGGGGCGCGCCGCCCTCGCGCGGGCCGATGCTCGCGCCCAGACGCTGGCGCAGCGCGGCTTGCTTTTGACTGCCGAGCAAAGCACTGTAGACGGCGGCGTTGGACAGCACTTTCTTGACGTAATCGCGGGTCTCGTTGAAAGGGATGTTCTCGGCCCATACCGCAGCGTCGATCACCGGCCCTTCGCGCCAGCGCCTCGGGCGTCCTGGGCCGGCGTTGTAGGCCGCGGCGGCCATCGCTTGCGAGCCGCCCAGATCGTCGAGCACCAGCTTGAGGTAGTGGGTGCCCAGCCTGAGGTTGACCAGCGGGTCGTGGATCTGCTCTGGGTTGCGCCAGTCCAGGCCGATTCTCTTGGCCACCCAGCGCGCGGTGGCGGGCATCAACTGCATCAGGCCCGATGCGCCCGCGCTAGAGCGCAGCTGAGGCATGAACCGCGTCTCTTGCCGGATCAGGCCGAACACCAGCGCCGGCTCGAGCCCCGCAGTAGCGGCGGCCTGGGTGATGTCGGCCGCGAACGGCATCGGGTAGCGCAGCGCGGTGTCGACTTCGCTGCGGCTGCGCTCAGCGGTGTTGATGCAGAGTTGCCAATCGCTGCGGTCGCAGGCCAGCCTGGCGGCGGCCAGCAGTTCGCGATCGGCCATGCCGCGCAGCGAAAAGTTCCACTCGCGCCTGGCCTCGTCGCGCAGGCCCAGGTCGACCAGCAGCAGCGCGCGTGCCAGGCCGGGGTGGGCCTTGGCTGCATCGCGCTCAGCGGCACTGGGTGGCGTGGGCGCGGCCGGCAGCACCGGCGCCTGGCCCAGATCTTCGCTGGCCAGTGCCGCGTAGAAATTCAGTGCGCCGGCCATTGCTTCGAGGCCGCGCCTGGCCTCTTTGCGCTGGGAATCGCCGGCCGCACCTTCTGGCGCGGTGGCTTGCAGCGCGCGCGACTTCCAGTAGGTCCAGGCCGGGTCGCGTTGTTCGGCCTGGCTCATCGCGTCGACCAGGTGCAACACCAGCGGCCAGCGTTGCGCAGGAGTGAGGCCGCGCAGCGCTGCCCGCACGCCCCAAGCCAGGGTGTCGTCGCTCCATCCCGTCGCGCGGACATCGTCGCCGCGCAGCAGGGTCCAGGCACGCTGGTAGTGCGCTGCCGCGTCAGCCGACAGCCGGAATGCCGCCTGCCTGCCGGTGTAGGCCCAAGCCCAGGCGGCTTGTGCTGGGCTGAGCTTGAGCTTGTCGCCATCGAGATGCATGGCGGCGGCATCGGGATCGGTGCCCGCCAGCCGCAGCAAAGCCAGCAGGCGCAGCTCCTGTGACGCTCGGGTGCTGCTGGGGTTGCGATGCAGGTAGCGCGACGGGTTGTCGATTGCCTCGGCGGCTTGCGACGCAGCGCCTGCGCCTAGCAATCCGACAGCGGCCTTGGCCGCGGCCGGGCGCTGTGCTTCCAGCGCCAGCCTGGCTTTTTGCCAGACATCGTCAGCCGTGAAGCGCTTGGCATCGACCATCGCGCTGGCCAGCTGTTTGCAGCCTTCGTCGAGTTCTTTCTGGGCCCACCAAGCGCTGCGCGCAGCCTCGCGCACGTCGCGACCGGCCAGTTGCTCGGTGAACAACCACCAGCAACTGACCTCACGGTCGTCGTTCATCCTGAAGCGCGGGTAGTCGCGTGCCAGCGCCGGCCAGTCCTGGCGCCGGCCGAGTTCCAGCAGCCAATCGTTGCGCAGCCTGTCTTCGACATAGCTGCCGCTCCAGCGCGCATAAAAGGCCTCGACCTCATCGACCTGTGCGGTGGGCAATCGGTTGCTCAAGTCCCAGTATTCGACCCAGGACGTCAGCGGGTGGCCACCTGCCTGCATCACCGCACGTGCAGCGGCCAGTCGGTTGCGGTCTTGCTTGCGCGCCGCTTCCCGCGCTTCGACCACGGTGTTGTCGAGCCCGCCGGTCGGGGTCGCCGCGGGCAGCGCACTGCTGGCCATGCTGATCAGGCCGATGGTCAGGCCCGATCTCAGGCAGGTTCTAAAACGGGTCAGCAAGCCGGTCATCTTGAGGAGGCGCGCGGTCCCGACTTTGGGCGCATCGCGCAGTGATTCATTCACTGTAACGCAGCACCTCGTCGTGGCGTCGACCTGGGATCGCGTGAATGGGAGTCCGTGAATGGGATCGCATGAATGGCATCGCGTTCCTCGGTCGGCGCACTTGGCGCCGCAACAGCCGCTGGGCGCTCAGCGCCTCCGACGGTAGGGTTCTTCGAAGTCCAGGAAGATTTGCTCTGCCAGCGCATCCTGCACCCAGGCCGCCACCCCGGGGCTGGCCCACAGGCGCTCGACATAGGCTGCGACATCGGCAGGATGAGGCAGGCCATAGCTCAGCAACCGGCTGGCCATCGGCGCGAAATAGGCGTCAGCAATGCTGAAACCTCCGAACAGGAAAGGCCCGCCGCTGGCCGTCAGCGCCTCTCGCCACATCTCGACCAGCCGCGTCAGATCGGCCACCACCGCCGCTTGTTCTGCCAGTACTCGCTTGCCGACCTGGTGCAACTGGGCCTCGATGTTCATCGGGCAAGCGTTGCGCAGCGCCGAGAAGCCGCTGTGCATTTCGGCGCACAGCGAGCGGGCGCGGGCGCGCGCTGCTTGGTTGCGAGGCCAGAGTGCGTGCTCGGGAAAATGCTCGTTGGCGTACTCGGCCAGGTACTCGGCAATCGCCAAGGTATCCCACACCACGAGGTCGCCGTGCACCAGCACGGGCACCTTGGCCACCGGCGACAGAAGGCTCACCGCCTGCTTGAACTGAGACTCGGGCCCGAAGCCATCGAAGCGCAGCATCTGCTCTTGAAACTCGATGCCGAAATGGCGCAGCAGCACCCATGGACGCATCGACCAAGAGGAGTAGTTTTTGTTGCCAATGGCGAGCTTGAGCATGGTGTGGCCTGTGGTGACAAGGCTCGATGCTAGGTCAGACGGCACGCTTTCGGGCGGCCGCGGCGCGCGGCTTGCAGGGTCGCGCTGGGCGTTGGGCCTTGGGCGATAGCGGCGCGCAGCGCGGACGCCACGGCCAGACGTGCCCAAGTCAGCATTTGCACCGGTGATTCCATTGCGTCCTCAGGTGCGCTCCACCAAGCCAGCACTGTTCGGCTGACACCTGCCGATGTGTAGCGGAAGTGCCGGCATCCCGCAGCCTCGAACATTGGCCTGGCCGCGGCGTCGACCTTCAGGTAGAGCATGTCGTTTGAGATCAGCGCGACAAACCGTTGATCGACGTAGAGACCGTGGCCGCCGAACATCCGCCGTGCGCGCGCAGGCCCCAGCGCCGACAGCAACTCCAGACAATGCGCGACAAAGGCATCAGCAATCGCCATATCGGGCAGTGTGGGACGACGCAGCCTGCCCGTTGACTGACAATCCGGGCGATGAGCAATACCTTCAGCCTCAGCTTCGAACCCTCTCAGGACAAGCGCCAGTTGCGC
>RGQD01000166.1 GCA_010030205.1 Betaproteobacteria bacterium | reverse complement strand
CCCGCCCCACAGCCATGCGCTCGCGGGCACAACGATGGGTGTCCTGAACCGGCCGCTGCGTTCTTGAGCGCGCCTTAAAAATCCCTAAGAAGCAAGCGTCAAAGGCGTCACCAAGGGCGCCACGAAGGGCGATCGGCAGGTTCTAGACTTTGGGTGGACCGGGCCGCCCCGGTGGGCCGCACCAAGCGCATCAAGCCTTTGGCAAAGGCTTGATGTGGCCCTGCTGCAGGTCAGGGCAAGGTCGAGAAGTTGGCCTGCAGGCTTTGCATCACGGCGCGGTTCTTGTACGCTGTTGCGTCATCGACACCGCCCACCGCTCCTGTGAGCAACATGCGGTCGGCCACCAGCTTGTCGACCGCTGTATTGACTGCAGCCACATAGCCCGCACGCGTGCCGTAGAGCTCCTGGACACTCTTGCGCGGGTCGTTGGCTTGCTTGCCGGCAGTGGTCAGCGCAAAAGCCAGCTGCGAGCTCGACAGCCCGCTCTGGTCACCGGCAACAAAGCCCGAGCGGCGCAGGCTGTAGCCCTTGAACGTGGCCAATGGCACGGCGATGTCGGGCATCTTGACGCCCGCGCGGTCGTTACTTTGCGCGTCGGTGGTGGGCAGGTGCACCACATAGAGCTTGCTGGACGACGGCACGCTCGGGATCACGCTCTCGTCGTTGACGCTCAGCGTGTTGTACACGCCATTGAAGTCCAGACCAATGGCCGTCAGACTGGGCGCGCCCAGACTGGCTGCGGTTGAGCCCGGTACGGCCATCGTGCCCGCAGCCAGCGACGGGAAGTTGCTGTCCAGCGGCTGCGCCGTGCCCTTGACCCAGGCTTCGAGGTTGACCAGCAGCGCGCGGAACATCGCAGTGCTAGGCACCTGCGCGCCCGGGCTGGCCGACACCGCTGTTGCGGCGACGGCGCGGTCGACCGAGTAGTCGGCCTGGTTGGCTGCCACCGTGGGCAATGCGATCGGGCCGTGCGATGTGCCTGGCGCGTAGAACATGCGAACGTTGCTGGGGATCGGCAAGTCCTTGCTGACGCCGTCGGTCACCGTCAGCGATGCGCGGGCACCGCCAAACTCGATCGGGCTGTCGTACTGGAACACCTTCGGGCAGTGGTTGAGCTCAGTGCACTTGACCAGCAGGCCATCGGTCTTGCTGGTCAGCGGATCGGTCGTCGTGGTGTACGAGAACGGGAACTGATCGCCAGGCGTGTAGTGCGTCTCGTGCTGGCGTGAGTAGTCGCCAGGCTTTGACCAGCGGTAGTTGGTGTAAGTCTTGCGCGAGCCACCCACCAGCGGCAGCATGCCGTCAAACACTTGGCGCATCGAAGCGTCGGTGTTGAAGCCCTGCCAGAGGAAATCGCGCAGATAGCGGCCGGACTGCGAGATGCCAGAGGCCAGCGTTGTCTTGACTCGGCCGGCCAAGGGGTTGGCATTGCCAGCGCTGTCGGCGCGGCCGTAGCGCAGGTAAGAGATCAAGTCGCGGGTGGCGAGAAAGCCCAAGCCCATCACCTTGGGGTCGATCGCCGTGTAGTTGAAGTGGTAGATCGATCCGTTGTCCTTGCCACCGTCGAGCGCGGCGCCCATGGCCGCACTGGCCATCACGCCGGCGCGGTCGATCGTCACAAAGCCGTAGCCAGTTGCGCCGGTGTTGCCGCCTTCGGCGACCGCGGTGCCTGCGGTGTAGGTCCACAGCGACGGGTCCACCATGATCGGTGCCGACGTCGCGGTCTTTTGCACCGTCAAGGTCGCGGCTGTGCCCGGCGCACGCTTGTAGTAAGTGCCAAGCAAGTTGGTGGTTAGCGTGGCGGTGTCGGCGATGAATTCGTCCTGCACCGTGCCGGTGATCTGCGCGTTCTTGTTCGCAGCGTCCAAGGCGGTAGGCAGCGTCATGCCGGCGGCGTACCACTTGGTGGTCGCTGTGATGGCTGCGGTCGGCACGTTCAAGGTCTGGGGCCGGTCACCTTGCCAGCCACTCCACACGACGGTCGTGCCCTGGTTCATTAGGAAGCCGTTGCCCGAACCCGTGCCCAGCACCACGCCGGTGGCCGCAGCCGGAATCACCGGTTTGACGGCGTTGAAGATGTCGGCGGAGCTGCCATCGTGCAGCGCTGTGAAGACAGGATTGGTGGTGCGGTTGTTCACCTCATAGAGCAAGGTTCCGTTGGCCTTGGTCGCGTCGGTCGGCGTCAGGATCACGACGTCGAACTTGTAGCTCACTCTGCCGTCAGCGGCAGCGGCATTCTTCAGGTCGACGATGGTCGCCGCGCAGGGGTCCTTGGCTGACACCAGCGCGCTGGCCTCGGCCAGGATGAAGTTATAGGTGCCCACAGCACCGAAGGTGGCACCACCGAAGGCCAGCCCTGTGCCTTTGGTGACCAGCGTGTCGATGCCCGAAGCCGCGATCGGGCAGGCGGCGGTCAAGGGCGGCGGCACGATCGCGCTTTGCGCTGCCGGCATCGTCGGTGCGACCCAAGCGGTGGTGACAGCATCGCTGCCGCATCCCGCGAACTGCAGGCCAAGCGCGGCCAGCAGGAGTGCGGTAGAGGTGCTTCTGAAAAAATGATCGTGCTGCATGGAGGTTCCTGTGGTTGGCCGGTCTGGCGCGTCTGATCTCTTGGATCTGACGGCGCCTACAGGCTTGGATGGCCTTGGATAAAACACTAAAAACAGCAAATCTAAACACTATTTCTGAAAGATCTTGACCCATGTCAATGGTGTTTGCTGCCTTGTTCCCTCGGTCACGCGCCGGCACACCGAAGCTCGACACTTTGGAGTCGTTTTCGGCGGTTTCCCGCAGTGAAGTCTCTTCAGATCAATGACTTACAAGAGGACTATGGAATTTTCCGGTGTGGCAATTCGCAATGTTCAGGGTCTTGCAATTCAGACTTGAGACCGTCCAAGCTAAAAGCCGCGTTCCTAAACGATTACAACGGTAGCTTTAATTGCGAATCATGTAAAGTGTCGGAACAGCGCTTTACAGAGTGTTTACCCTGACGATGCAAGCCGTCACACCGGACAAGACCCCCGCATACGGGGTTGGCTGGGTTTTGGCGCCCGTGCAAATGCAAGATTTGCGTTGGGCGGCGGGCGAAAAACCTGGGCTGGTCTACAAGCAGCTGATGCCGATCTGCTTGTGACCGGCCAGGCCGCCGCTTATCTGCGCAGCGGCCTGCTGCCGCCCAGCGTCTTGTCGGATGTGATCCGACCCTGAGGGCCACCTCTGAAGCACGGGATCGGCGCCATGGGTGCCAACGCTGTTGCCTCCAGGCCCGCCATCAAGAGTCGAGTTTGAAAGGTCAAAGCGTTTGTTGATGCAGTGTTGCTGACGCGCGGCGCCGTCGGTAAAGGCCCAGCGCAGCAAGTCCGCCCAGCATCATCGCCATGGAAGCGGGTTCTGGAACGGGCGCTGCGCCTTGGTCGGCATTGAAACCGGCAATTTGCTCGCCGACATAGACCAGTCCTGCCACGTTGTTGCCGGTTGGGAATTCGTTGGCCTTTGGGTCTACATAGCCATCGTCATCGTAGCTGCCGGTGTATTTGAAGAACTCATAGCGGACGGCCAGCGACGGGTTGCCTTTGAGGTCGACGGCTTTCGAGACTTCGTCAACCTTGCCGGGTTGCAGAACCTGCCATTCGATCTCGATCTCGGGCTTGTCGTTGAGGTCGGCGATGGCCTTGTTCTCGAACGCGTGATGACCTCCCATCAGTTCGTTGAGGTCCACGTTGTCGGGCAGGCTTGTCTGGACGATCTTGACCCAGAACGCGTTGTCTTCCCGCTTTGGCGCGACCTGCTGCGCTTGGATCACTGCGACAACCGGTGCCGGTGGCACGCCGGGTGCTGGCGGTGGCGGCGGCGTGAAGATCACCGGCGGTAGCGCCACGCCTGCCGGTGTCAGCGTACCAGGGCTCGACTCGATCAGCCAGTTGTAGGTGGTGCGGCTTGGCGAACCGAAGGTGCTGACGCCGAAGTGGTCGCATGGAACATTGGGGTAGCCGACATTGCCAAACTTCCAGCAACTTTCTCCGGGTGTGTTGAAGGGGTTGGCGGCGCTTCGAAAGTCTGTTCCGGTGCTCCAGGCGCCCCCTGCAAAGCGGGCCAGGTAAGTCACCTTCGCGCCTATCACAACGCCTGCGCCATCGTACAGATCGCCGATGGTCGGCAGACCGTAGCGCTCGACGTCGCCAGGCGAGGAGGTGCCGAAATTTCGATTCAAGCCGAAGACGTCGCTGATCTGGCTTTTGGTGATGCCTTGAAGCTCGATCTCGAAGCCTCTGGCGATCACGCCGGTGTCGTTGATGGCGTCGAAGTTGGCCAAGCTGCCAAACACACCTGCGCTTGCCGGGCCTGTCGGCGCTGTCGCTAACGCGGCCAGCGTTGCGAATGAGACAAATGTTCGCGCGAAGGGTTTCATGTTTCTCTTTCCGTATCGTTGATTTGGAGCGACCAATGGTGCTGTCGTTCCGACGAGCGCCTTTGTGGCAGATCAAACTGACGGGGCGAGTTCTGCCCCAGCCCCCTCAGTTCAGTGGCGCGATGGCTGCGCCACGGATTTCGGATTTTCAAGATTTCACACCAGGATCTGCCGTCACGGCTGCAGAGTTGGTCGCCTGTCAAGCCTGGCACCGAGGTATTGCGCCGGCCGATGTGGCGAGCGCTGCCGCTGATTTGTTACGACTGGCGCCGCAACATGCGCAAGCGGCGTGCAAGCCTGAGCGGCGGCTACCATCGCAGCAGCGTTACTGTCCTGCTCCAGAAGGCCTTGCCATGTCCGACCCTACCAGCCCCGACCTTGCCGAAGCGATCAACGCCCAACTCGCTGGGTCTGCCTGGCGCTTCCAGGGCTGACGCGGTGGCGCGCAAGCCTGTGGTGGGTTCGCCGGCCCTATCGGTGACGCCCGAGCGATGGGTTGTCGATGCCGGCGACGCCGCGCAGGCGCTGCTGTTGATCCCCGCCGACTTGCATCGCGAACGCCGCTTCGAGATCGCTTGCGCGATGACGGTGCGCTGCGGTGACGACCTGGACGGTGCTTGGCACGAGATGACCGTGCTGGCCAACGGTGCGCTGCAGTGGCAACGCCGTATCGCCAGCCACAACCCTGGCAGTTTCGACGGCCTGGATTACCGTTTTGCCCGCAGCTTGGCGGTCGGCGAAGCACTGCGCTTGGTGCTGCGCTGCGCTTGCCGCGGCGTGCAGCGACAGCGCTTGCTGATCGAAGCCGACGAGGTTTGAGCCATCGGTCTGCGGGCTCTGGTGGCCCGAGCGAGATCGCGGAGTCTGCCAAGCTGGCGCAAGCCCGGCGAATACAGGCTGATTCGTGCACGATGACCGAATTCAGGCTTGCGGCCCTGGTGTTGCCGGATCTGTGCTTTGCCACCCGGCTGCGTAAACTTTGAAAGAATTGCAGAAACTGTGGAGTTGCGGGCGCCTGGGCCAGCAGTCCTGACATGCCGCAGTTGCTGGCCACAGCCGTATTTCAACGGCGCGCTGATCGGCAACGACGCGCGCCCAGGGCTTGCAGCTTCAAGGCGCTTCTGATTCCTCGATGAAGGCCTTGAGCAGGCGCTTGAGCTGACCGGTCTTGCGCGGGCCCAGCGCTTCTTCGACCGCCCCGTGGTGGGCATCGACCTGGGTTTTGAGCCTTGAGAAGGTTTCGAGTCCAAGGTCGCTGATGTAGACCAGCACTTTGCGACTGTCGCGTGCATCGGCGGCGCGCTGCACCAAGGCCCGGCTGACCAGGCGGTCAATGTTCTTGGTCAGCGCAGGGTGATTCATCAGCACCCGGCATGCCAACTCGCCCATCGAGTGGCCTTGCTCATCGGACAACACCTGCAGGATGCGCCACTGTTCTTCGGTGACATCTTCGGCCGCGATCGACTGGGCCAGGCCAACACGCATTCGCCGATGCGCTGATGCCAAAAGGTAGGCCAGGTACTCGGAAATGTCTTGGTCAGGCATGATGGTTGCACTCAGGTTGGCGCTTGTTGCGGATTTTACGCAAGACAAGTTTTCCAAGGAAACAAATTTGGTGCAGACCATCCCTGATGGTGTGCGTTCTGCATTCCTCAATGCACCGCTGGGGTTTGAATGACGTCATGGCCCGGTTCGGATTTCCCCAGCGCGCCGCGCAACTTGGCCGCAGGTCGGCCCTTGTTGCGGCCGCGACTGCCCTCGGGCAGTATGCCGCCGCCTCAGGCGCTGCGGCGCGACTTCTGTGTCGCGCTGTGTGTTCCGCTGGGCGGGTCGGCCGGCATCTGGGGGCCGTCTGCGTTGGCATCGGCCAAGCTTGCCGTGGCCGAACTCAACCAGGGCGCCGGCATCGCCGGTGGGCGCTGCCGACTGCTCACGGTCAATGCGGCCGATGACGCGACGGACATCGAGGCTGCGCTGGTCGAACTGGTCAGTGCTGGCGAGGTCGATGCGTTGATCGGTATGCACACCAGCGCGGTCAGGCAGCGCATCGTGCGCGCCGTCGGCGGTCACCTGCCTTTTGTCTACACGCCGCTCTACGAGGGCGGTGAGACCAGCGCCGGGGTGTTCGCGATCGGCGAGACCGCTGCCAGTCAACTCGAGCCCGCGATTCACTGGTTGGGTCGGCAGCGCCGCCCCAAGCGTTGGTTTGCCGTGGGCAACGACGCAACTGGTGGGCGAGCGCTATGTGCCATTCGGCACGGCCGATTTTTCAGAGCTGCTAGACCTGCTGCGCAGCAGCCGCACCGATGCGGTGCTGGTCTCGCTGATCGGTCAGGACGCGGTCGACTTCAACCGCGCTTTCGGGCACGCCGGCCTCTCAGCGACGATCCTGCGCCTGTCCTGCGCGATCGGTGAGAACGAATTGCTGGGCATAGGCGCCGACAACGCCGAGGATCTCTTCGTGGTCAGCGGCTACTTCGCGACCCTCGACACCGACGCCAACCTCGATTTCAAGCAGCGCTATCGAAACCACTTCGGCGAGCGTGCACCCGCGCTCAACACCTTCGGGCAATCGACCTATGAGGGCCTGCACTTTCTTGGCGCGCTGTTCGACCAGGCGCTGCGCAAGCCCGAGGGCTGGGGGCGACTGGGCCAGGCGCCGCTGACCTATCGCAGCGCCCGCGGCGCCGAGTATGCCGGTGCCGGTGTCAACCACATGCCGATTTACCTGGCGCGGGCCGAAGCCAACGCATTTGAGGTCATCGCCCGGCTCTGATCTCGACGCGATGTCCGCTATTGCGCGGAAAGTATTTTCCTGGGAAAACAAATTGCTTGACCGGAAAAATCCGATGCACCAGAATCTGCGGGTGCCGAGCTTGGATGCTTGCCCTGGGTGATGGGCTGAGGCCCGGCTTGGGCGCATGGCTTGGTCGCGGCCAGGTCTTTGACGCAGGATCTAACCCAACTTGGAGTCACCATGGCCATCAAACGCCCCACCGTCAACCAGCTTCAGGATGTCGCGCTCAGCCTGGGCATCCACCTCTCGACCGAGCAGGCCGGCGTCTACAACACGCTGCTGCAAGGCAATTTCGACGCCTATGACGTGATCGACGCGTTGCCAGACTATGTGCCTTTGGTGACCTATCCACGCACGCCGGGTTACCGCCCGTCGGCCGAAGAGAACAAGTACGGCGCCTGGTATGTCAAGACCACCATCCAAGGCGCTGCCAGCGGCAAGCTCGCCGGCAAGACCGTGGTGCTCAAGGACAACATCTGCTTGGCCGGCGTGCCGATGATGAACGGCGCCTCGACGCTCGAAGGCTATGTGCCCAATGTCGACGCCACCGTCGTCACGCGCTTGCTCGATGCTGGTGCCACCGTGGTGGGCAAGTCGACCTGCGAGTACTTCTGCTTCTCGGGCGGCTCGCACACCAGTTCGCCCGGCCCGGTACACAACCCCTACCGCATGGGCTACTCGGCAGGCGGTTCGTCTTCGGGCAGCGCGGCGCTGGTCTCGGCCGGTGAGGTCGACCTCGCGATTGGCGGCGACCAGGGCGGCTCGATCCGGATGCCGGCGTCCTATTGCGGCATCGTCGGCATGAAGGCGACCCATGGTCTGGTGCCCTATACCGGCGTGATGCCTATCGAGCTGACGATAGACCATACCGGCCCGATGACGGCCAACGTCAGCGACAACGCGTTGATGCTCGAGGTGCTGGCCGGCCCCGACGGCCTGGATCCACGCCAGCACGCCGGCCAGACCGCCAAGCCTTACAGCGAGCTGATGAAGCAGGGCGTGGCGGGCCTGAAAATCGGCATCGTCACCGAAGGCTTCGGCTGGCCGCAGTCGCTGCCGGCGGTCGACGCCAAAGTGCGCAAGGCCGCGGCAATCTTCACCGCCTTGGGCGCCACGGTGTCCGAGGTATCGGTTCCGATGCACTTGATCGGGCCGGCCATCTGGCTGCCGATCGCCGCCGAGGGCGCGACCCAGCAGATGATGAAGGACAACGGCCATGGCTTCAACTGGAAGGGGCTGTATGTCACGAGCATGATCGACTTCCACGCCGGCTGGAAACAGCGTGCCGATGAATTGTCGGAAACGCTCAAGCTGACGATGGTGCTCGGCGAGTACTTCATCCAGCATTACCGCGGCCACTTTTATGCCAAGTCGCAGAACCTGGGCCGCCAGCTCACGGCCGCCTACGACGCCAAGCTTGCCGAGTTCGACCTGCTGCTGATGCCCACGCTGCCGCTGACCGCCACGCCGCTGCCCCCGGCGGGCTCGTCGGTCGAAGAGGTCGTCGCGCGGGCCTTCGAGATGCTGCCCAACACCTGCCCGTTCGATGTCACCGGCCATCCGGCGATCACCGTGCCCTGCGGCCTGGTCGATGGCCTGCCGGTGGGCATGATGCTCGTGGCCAAGCACTACGACGAAGCGACGATCTACCGGGCGGCCTATGCCTTCGAGCAGGCTGGCGACTGGAAGCAGATCTGATCACCATTGGGCTTCCCGTTTGACGCTGGGCCGATCGAGCGAATCCAAAGACCCTGGGCTCGCTGCGTGAGCGCATTGGGCTGACCATCGTGTTGGTCGAGCAGAACCTCGAGTTCATCGCGGCGGTGTCGCAGCGCGTGCTGGTGATCAAACGCGGTCAGCTCGGTGAAGAGATTCCGCGCGAACACCTGGGCGACTTGGCGATCATGAGCCAGTACACCGGGGTGCACGGCTGAACGCCGAAAATGCAGCAAACTGTCGGTGCCGTCCATCTGACGCATGAGACTGGCTGGCGATGGGCTGAGGGATTTTGAGCAGCAATTCAACCGCGCTTTGAGCAGCGCGATCAACCAAGGAGATGTCATGGATCTGGGACTCAAGGGTTTGAAGGCTGTCGTCACAGGCGGCACCAAGGGCATTGGCCGCGCGATTGCGCAGACCTTGGGCGCCGAAGGCGCGCAAGTGGCGATCTGCGCCCGCAACGCCGACGAGGTGGCGGCCAGCGTGGCCGAACTCGCTGCTCACGGCGTCAAGGCCTTCGGCCGAGCCGTCGACGTCGCCGATGGCCCGGCGCTGGCGGCTTGGGTGAACGCAGCCGCTGCCGAATTCGGTGGCCTTGACATCGTTGTTGCCAACGTCAGCGCGCTGGCGATCGCCGATGACGATGCCGCTTGGCAGCGCGGCTTCGAGGTCGACATGATGGGCACGGTGCGGCTGGTCAGCGCGGCGATGCCGTACCTGGAAAAAAGCAAGCACGGATCGATCGTCACGATCTCCAGCGTATCGGGCAGAGAGATTGATTTCGCCGCCGGCCCTTATGGCGCTTTCAAGGCTGCAATCGTCCATTACACCCAGGGCCTGGCCTACAACTTGGCCGGCAAGCACATTCGGGCCAACTCGGTCTCGCCGGGCAACACCTATTTCCCTGGTGGCGTCTGGACCCAGATCGAACAAGGCAACCCCGAATTCTTCAAGAAGGCGCTGGCGATGAACCCGACCGGTCGCATGGGAACGCCGCAGGAGATGGCCAACGCCGCAGCCTTCCTGGCCAGCCCGGCGGCCAGCTTCATCACCGGCACCAACCTGGTGGTCGACGGCGCGCTGACCAAGGGCGTGCAGTTGTAGCCAGCCTGTCGCCTCGCCTGCGCAGGGGTTTTGAGCGGCCTGCCCGCTGTGCACGCCACAGGCCAGAATGGTGGGTTGCCACTGCCCCTCACCCAGCCGATGCGCCTACTCCAGTACAAAGACCTAGACCTGCGGCGCGTCAAGCCGGCGTTTGCCAAGGTGAAGGCGGCGATAGAGGCCGGTGACTTCAAGAGCCCGGACGTCAAGAAGCTGCACCAGGGTGCTTACTACCGCGCCAAGCTCGACCACAGCAACCGCTTGCTGCTGCAGTTTGCCCGTCACGGCGGCGAGACGGTCTGTTTGGCGCTGGAGGTGATCGAGAACCACGCTTACGACAAGTCGCGCTTTCTGCGTGGT
>RGQD01000165.1 GCA_010030205.1 Betaproteobacteria bacterium | reverse complement strand
GTGGCCAGCGGTGCTGCCGCTGCCGCACCCGAGCCCGCGCAACAACATCTGGCTCAAAGCCAATCCTTGGTTCGAGGTCGATGTCGTTCCAGCAGTCCAGGCCAGAATACGCTCGCTCTTGTTGCCGCGCGAACCGACTGCGGCAGACAAGACGTCAGCGTGACGCGCCTCGATCGACGGCTTGGCTGGACTTGCCGATGCGCAAGCCATTGTGCGGCCTGGGGCCTACAAGCGCGACGATGGTTGCCCGTGCGTGGGAACCAAATTGGACATCACGTCAAATGATGACTATCATTGATGGTCATCATCTTGGGATCGCTCCATGGACACCGCTCGCCTATTTCAGTCCGGCCGCAGCCAGGCGGTACGCCTGCCCAAAGAGTACCGATTTGCCGGCACTGAAGTGGTGGTCAAACATTTTGGCAATGGCGTGCTGCTACTGCCTGTGGACGACCCGTGGCAAACGCTTGCCGCTGGATTGGCGGCCTTTGAACCGGGTTTTGAATTGAGCCGCGAGCAGCCAGACGATCAAGTGCGAGAAGCTATCCGCCCATGATCCTGCTCGATACCAACACCTGCATCTACATCATCAACGCGAAACCAGCAGCGGTTCTGGCGCGTTTTCAGCAGTACCGGTTGGGCGACATCGGGCTGTGCAGCGTGGTGGCTGCAGAACTGGCGTTTGAGGTGGCCAAGAGCGGCTCGGTGCGCAACCGGCAAGCATTGGAGATGTTTCTGGCTCCATTGAGCATCTTGCCGTTTGATGACGCGGCCTTGTGGACCTACGGCGACTTGCGTGCCGACCTGAAGCGCCGCGGTACACCGATTGGTGCACTCGACACCATGATTGCTGCACACGCACTCAGCCAGCATGCTCTGCTGGTCACCAACAACACCTGTGAGTTTGCCAAAGTGCCCGGCTTGCAGTTGGACAACTGGGTCGCCGATTTGTGAGCTTCAAGAAAGATCGGTTCCGGGCAGTCGCTGGGCGTCGGCTCAACGACACCCTGCGACTGTAGGCGCAGGGCGCCGGGTGCGAAATCGCTGCACCGTGCCTGCGGCGGCGACTGGTCAACATTTCGGTATCGGTGTGCCGACACCGTACCAGTGCGAACCACTTCCAGCAGGTCGATCACTGGGACCGGTGACACTTTCAAAAAAACCGTGATTCCGGCTTGCGCAATCGATCCGACTCGTGTGGTGACTTCGAGTACGGAAGAAGAACTAGCTGCCGAAACGACTGGTCAATCGGCGGCCTGATGGGCCCATGCTGCAGAGGGCAGATCCAGGCGATCTAGCTCATGAAACGGCATCTGTCGAAAGCCTTCGGAAACCATTCTGGACTATTCATTGCGCTCCGAGACCACCACCACCACCACGCGCTGCGAACCGACGCTCACCATTCATCGTGCTGGAGCCCTCCACGGTCAGCGGGCCGCTCTGGCTGATGGTGCCGCCACCGCTGTCGGCCAAGAGATTTCCGCCCACGATGCTGGCGCCCAGATCAAGCACGCCGTTGCTGGTCACCGACAAGTTGCCGGTGACCGTCACATTGCCCAACGTCAGGCTGTTCACATCATTGAGCCGCACATCGTTGCCGCCCAGCACGGTCACGGCGCCGTTGAAGTCGTTGGCCTTGTCCAGCGTGATGTCGTCGCCGGCTTTGAGGTCGGTCGGGCCGGCGGTCACGGTCAGCGTGCCGCTGGCTTGCGTGATGTCACCGCCCGTGGCCTCCAAGGCCAGGCTGGCCACGTTGAGGGTGCCGTTCAGGTTCAGGTCAATAGCCGCAATGACATCGAGTTTGCCGGTGATCGTCACGTTGCCCAGCGTCAGGCTGTTCACATCGGAGGTTCTGACATGAGCGGCCGAGTGCGAAGAGGCTGAATTCGCAGCCCGCCGCGACAAGGCCCACGCCCTCAAGCAAGCCAGGATGCAAGGTCTGCTGACCGGCAGGATTCGACTTCTGGAGCCGTGCCCTTAGAGAAGTTACCACCCGCGGATTCAAGATGGTATCTGGAAGGCATGATGATAAGCGGTTGTTTTTAATTAACTTTTTACTATAAAGTCAACATGTTTCTTGCCTTTCAGTAAAGATGACGTGACCCATGGCTGCATTTAGACACTTCGACCTCGCGCTGCTCAACCCCGCGTTTGACTCCCCGCTGGTCGACGTGCTGACCGAGCTGGAGCACTTGCGCCGCCTCAAGCTGGCGGGCACCACACCGGCGCCAGTGTTTTTTCAGCTCAAGCGGGTTTTCCACATGCTGGAGAGCCTGGGCTCCGCCCGCATCGAGGGCAACCACACCACATTGGCCGACTATGTGGAGAGCTCGCTGGAAGGCACCGCCACGACGGGCGACCCTCTTGCTGAAGTCGCCAACATTGAACAGGCTATGGCCTACGTTGAGTTGGCCGTGCAACCGGGTGCAGAGGTGTCGGAGCACTTCATTCGCGAGCTGCACGCCCTAACCGTGCGCAAGCTGGTGCGCGAGGGCGATGCCACCCCCGGCGCTTACCGTGTGGGGCAGGTGCAAATTGCCCAGTCGGAGCATTTGCCGCCAGACAGTGTGCTGGTGGGCGGCTACATGCAGGAGTTGGTGGCTTTCATCAACCGGGCGGACGCAGCCAAATACGACCTGATCAAGGTCGCGCTGGCACACCACCGCTTTGGCTGGATCCACCCCTTTGGCAATGGCAACGGGCGGGTGGTGCGTCTACTGACCTATGCGCTGATGATCAAGTACGGATTTAACGTCAAGGCTGGCGGCCGGGTATTGAATCCCACAGCGGTGTTTTGCAGCGACCGTGACAGGTACTACGCCATGCTGGCCTGCGCCGATGCAGGCAACCCCACCGGGCTGGAGCAGTGGTGCCTGTATGTATTGCAGGGTGTGTTGCTGGAGCTGAACAAGGTGGACCAACTCACCCAGTACGAGTACCTGAAAAGCAAGATTCTTGTACCTGCGCTAGCCTTTGCGCGCAAGCGGACCTTGATCACGGCCCAAGAAGAGGCGGTGTTGCTTGCCTCGGTGAAGTCCGGCATTGCCAAGGCGGCAGATCTGAGTGCAGCCATGCCCGGCATGACCGCAGCGCAACGCACCTACCACATCAAGAAACTGGTGGAGCGCAAGATGCTGCGCCCCATCGCGCCCAACGCGAGGCAGTACACCCTGGGTTTTGACAACAGCTACCTCATGCGTGGGGTGATTCACGCCCTTGCCCAAGAGAGCTTTATTTCCGTGTCGCTCACGGGTCAGGACCGTACCCCGTGACCGAACAACCCCGCTCCGAACGCAAGGCCCAGAATCGGGTGCGCCGACGCGCGTTGACATTCCAGCAATGCGCAGGGCCTGACTTCGAGCTCGAGTCCGTTAGCTAGGCCGAGGGCGTCAGCTTGGTGCCCGCCCCAGCGGAACTTTCGGCTCGCCTCGTCGCCGCTCAACCTGGAGACCGAGGCCAATGGATCGGCTTGCAGGGCCTGGAAACGGCGCCAATCACGAACCCTGTTTACCCCACTTTTGCCCCACAAAAACAAAAAAGCACTTGGCGTTTCCGCTAAGTGCTTAATTTCATTTATTTTTCTGGTGGGCGGTGCAGGTTTTGAACCTGCGACCCCTGCCGTGTGAAGGCAGTGCTCTACCGCTGAGCTAACCGCCCGGTATTCCGGGGCGCCAAACGACATTCTCCGACGCCCAGCAAGCCTTCAATTATGCCACAGCGCCAGGGACCTCCGTCGTGCGCCACACCGTCTTGCCGCTGCTGGACTTGTCCAGCTCCTTCAGGATCGCCTCGTGTGCAGCCAGTTCATCGGCGTTTGCATCGATCACTTGCAACAGGTATTGGGTCAGGTCGCGGGCCTGCAAGGCCTGCGGTGTGTCAGGGGCTTGGTCGTGGTGCTGGATCACCAGCGAATCCTGGCCGCGCGTGAGCCGGATATAGACCTCGGCCAACAGACCGGCGTCCAGCAACGCGCCGTGCAGGGTGCGGTGGGTGTTGTCGACTTCGAGGCGGCGGCACAACGCGTCGAGCGAGTTGGCCTTGCCGGGGAACATCTCGCGCGCCATCGCCAAGGTGTCGGTGACCTTGGCCGCCACGGTGTGGAAGGGTTGACGGCGCAGGCGCTTCAATTCGGCGTTCAGGAACCCGACGTCGAACGCCGCGTTGTGGATGATGATCTCGGCGCCAGCCAGAAACTCGAGCAAGTCCTCGGCAACCTCGACGAACTTGGGCTTGTCAGCGAGAAAGGCGTCGGTCAGGCCGTGGATCTTGGTCGCTTCCTCGCTGCCCTTGCGCTCGGGGTTGAGGTAGACATGGCGACTCTGGCCGGTGAGCCGTCGGTTGACCATCTCGATGCAAGCGATCTCGACGATGCGGTCGCCGCTCTCGGGGTTCAGGCCAGTGGTTTCGGTGTCGAGAAAAATCTGTCGCATGGTACTGATCCTAAAGCGTCGCGCGCGCCGGCAAGCCGCTGCGCTGCCGACCGGCCCACCACCACAGCGCCGCGCCAGCGGCGATCATCGGCACGCACAGCCATTGGCCCATGCTCAGGCCCAGCGCCAGCGGGCCCAGAAAGCTGTCGGGCTCGCGGAAATACTCGGCCGCGAAGCGCAACACCCCGTAGCCGAACAGAAAGGCGCCCGACACCTGCCCGGTGGCGCGCGGCCGCCGAGCGTAGATCCACAGCAGCACAAACAACAGCAAGCCCTCGAGCGCGAATTGGTAAAGCTGCGACGGGTGGCGCGCAAGGCTGCTGCCTGACTGCGGAAACACCATCGCCCAGGGAAGGGTTGGGTCGGCGGCGCGTCCCCACAGCTCGCCGTTGATGAAGTTGCCGATACGTCCCGAGGCGAGCCCAGTGGGTACGCAGGGGGCGATCAGGTCGGTCACCTCAAGCCAATTGCGACCACGGCTTCGGGCATACGCCGCCATCGCGACGATCACGCCGAGCATGCCGCCGTGAAATGACATACCGCCTTTCCACACCGCCAGGATCTCGGTGGGGTTGCCCAGGTAGTAGCCCGGCTTGTAGAACAGCGCATAGCCCAGCCGCCCGCCCAGCACCACGCCCAGCACGCCCCAGAAGAGTAAGTCCTCGACATCGCGTCGGGTCCAGCCGGCATGGGCGAACGCGGGCTGGCGGGCGCGCGCGTTGGCCAGCGCCATGAACAGCGCGAACGCCACCAAGTAGGTCAAGCCGTACCAGTGGATCTGCACCGGACCCAGCGCCAGTGCCACCGGGTTGAACTGGGGATGCACGAGCATCGTGGAGACTCCGTTGGATGGGGCGGCCATGCGCTGCCGCCGACCGCGGATTGTCGCTGCTGGACGCCTGACGCTCGCGGCCGGTCCGGCATGCCGCCTAGACGACAGAAACTGCGCCGGCCACAGTAATAATCAAGCACCCAGCCCGGCACCCAGCGATGACTGCGTCGGGCTCGTCTGACCGCCCTCCTCCCAAGAAACCCACGAGACCACCCATGAGCATCAACCGCCGCTCCAAGAACATCACCGAAGGCGTGGCGCGCGCGCCCAACCGATCGATGTACTACGCCATGGGCTATACCGAAGGCGACTTCGTCAAGCCGATGATCGGCGTGGCCAACGGTCACTCGACGATCACGCCCTGCAATTCGGGGCTGCAAAAGCTTGCCGACGCCGCAGTCGAAGGCCTGAAGGCCGCCGGCGCAAACCCGCAGATCTTCGGTACGCCGACGATCTCGGACGGCATGGCGATGGGCACCGAGGGCATGAAGTACAGCCTGGTCTCGCGCGAGGTGATCAGCGACTGCGTCGAGACCTGCGTCGGTGGCCAGTGGATGGACGGCGTGCTGGTGATCGGTGGCTGCGACAAGAACATGCCTGGCGGCATGATGGGCATGCTGCGTGCCAACGTGCCGGCGATCTATGTTTACGGCGGCACCATCCTGCCGGGCAAATACAAAGGCCAGGACCTGAACATCGTCAGTGTGTTCGAGGCGGTCGGCCAGTTCTCGGCCGGCAACATGTCTGAAGAAGACTTCTGCCAGATCGAGCGCCGGGCGATCCCGGGGCCCGGCAGCTGCGGCGGTATGTACACCGCCAACACCATGAGTTCGTCCTTCGAGGCGCTGGGCATGAGCCTGCCCTACGCCAGCACCCAGGCCAATGTCGAGGACGAGATCGTCGAGACCACCCGCCACGCCGCCAAGGTGCTGGTCGAGGCTGTCAAGGCCGACCTGAAGCCGCGCGACATCGTCACCAAGAAGGCGATCGAGAACGCCGTGGCGGTGATCATGGCCACCGGCGGCTCGACCAACGCGGTGCTGCACTTCCTGGCCATCGCCCACGCAGCCGAAGTCGAATGGACGATCGACGACTTCGAGCGCATCCGCCGCAAAGTGCCAGTGTTGTGCGACTTGAAGCCCAGCGGTCAGTACCTGGCGATCGACTTGCACCATGCCGGCGGCATCCCGCAAGTGATGAAGATTCTGCTCAAGGCCGGCCTGCTGCACGGCGACTGCATCACCATCACCGGCAAGACCGTGGCCGAGAACCTGGCCGACGTGCCCGATGTGCCGCGCGCCGACCAGCATGTGATCCGCACGATAGACAAGCCGATGTACGAGCAAGGCCACCTGGCGATCCTGCGCGGCAACCTGTCACCCGAGGGTTGCGTGGCCAAGATCACCGGCCTGAAGAGCCCGGTGATGACTGGCCCGGCGCGGGTGTTCGAGGACGAGCAAACGGCGCTGGCCGCGATCATGGCCAAGCAAATCGTCGCCGGCGACGTGATGGTGTTGCGCTACCTCGGCCCCAAGGGCGGGCCGGGCATGCCGGAGATGCTGGCACCCACCGGCGCATTGATAGGCCAGGGCTTGGGCGAGAGCGTGGGCCTGGTCACCGATGGTCGCTTCTCAGGTGGCACCTGGGGCATGGTGGTCGGCCATGTCGCGCCAGAAGCCTACGCCGGCGGCAACATCGCGCTGGTGCAAGAGGGCGACTCGATCACGATCGACGCGCACCGCTTGCTGCTGCAACTCAATGTGGACGACACTGAGCTGGCCCGCCGCCGCAAGCTGTGGGTCCAACCCGCGCCGCGCTACACCCGTGGCGTGCTGGCCAAGTTCGCCCACAACGCGGCCAGTGCCAGCTTTGGCGCTGTGCTCGACAAGTTCGACTGAGGGTCGCGGCAGCGCATCGACAACCGGCTCGAAGCGCCAATGCCTCGGCGACTCGCCGGGGCATTGAACGGCCCCGAGCACCCGCAGCCGCGTGCATCGGCACACAGTGGCGGCGTCGCGTCAACCGTCTAGGCTGAAATCCGTTGAACAAGCTGTCGTCCAATTTTTCCCATTGAAGCCAACCTCCGATCGAAAGTTCAACATGAAGAAAATCGCCTTGATCGCCAGTCTTGCCGCTGCATTGGCCATGCCGGTTTTTGCAGCCGACCCGGCGGCGAAGGAGCCGGCCGAGAAAGAAAAAGCTGAGAAGATGGCCAAAATGCAGGACCTGGCAACGAAGAAGAATTGCCTGGCCTGCCACGCTGTAGACAAAAAACTGGTGGGCCCCGCTTACAAGGAGGTCGCCGCCAAGTACAAGGATCAGAAAGACGCTGGCGCCAAGCTGGCCGAGAAGATCCAGAAAGGCGGCGTGGGCGCCTGGGGCCAGATCCCCATGCCCGCGAACCCGCAGGTCAATCCGGAAGAAGCCAAGCAGCTCGCCAACTGGGTGCTGTCGCTGAAGTGATCTGAACGAGTGGCACGAAAAAGGCCCCGCACTGCGGGGCCTTTTTCGTGGCGTGCTTCGCGCCGCCTGATTCAGTAATTCTCGCCCAACTGATCCTGCGATCGCCCGGGTTCTGACTTCGCCGGAGCCCGGCTGGCGCCTCGCGGCGCCCGGCGCTGGCGCGCCGCCTGGATCAGCAGGGCTCTCAAGCAAATGTGGCTTTGCCACTTTGCTTGACCCCCATGGGGGGCCGCCGGCTGCGGCCGGCCTAGGGCGCCTAATAGTTTTCGCCCAACTGATCCAGGATCGCCGGGTTCTCCAAGGTGCTGGTGTCTTGGGTGATGACTTCACCTTTGGCCACCGAGCGCAGCAGACGCCGCATGATTTTGCCGCTGCGGGTCTTGGGCAGGTTGTCGCCGAAACGGATGTCGCGGGGCTTGGCGATCGGGCCGATCTCCTTGCCCACCCAGTCGCGCAAGCGCTTGGCGATCGCCTTGGCTTCTTCGCCGACCGGGCGCGAGCGCTTGAGCACCACGAAGGCGCAGATCGCCTCACCCGTGGTGTCGTCGGGGCGGCCCACCACCGCCGCTTCGGCCACCAGTTCGGTGCAGCTGACCAGCGCCGACTCGATCTCCATCGTGCCCATGCGGTGGCCGCTGACGTTGAGCACATCGTCGATGCGTCCGGTGATCGTGAAGTAGCCGGTCTTGGCGTCGCGGATCGCGCCATCGCCCGCCAGGTAGTACTTGCCTTGGAAATCGTCGGGGTAGTAGCTCTTCTTGAAGCGCTCCGGATCGCCCCAGATGTTGCGAATCATGCTGGGCCAGGGTTTCTTGACGACCAGGATGCCGCCCTGGCCCCAAGGCACTTCCTTGCCGGTCTCGTCGACCACCGCAGCGATGATGCCGGGGAAGGGCAGCGTGCAAGAGCCCGGCACCATCGGCGTGGCACCAGGCAACGGCGTGATCATGTGGCCGCCGGTCTCCGTCTGCCAGAAGGTGTCGACGATCGGGCAGCGCCCACCGCCCACATGCTGGTGGTACCACTCCCAGGCTGCAGGGTTGATCGGCTCACCGACCGAGCCCAGGATGCGCAAGGACGACAAGTTGTAGCTCTTCGGGTGCACTGCGGCATTGGCTTCGGCCGCCTTGATCAGCGAGCGGATCGCGGTAGGCGCGGTGTAGAAGATCGAGACCTTGTGGTCCTGGATCATCTTCCAGAAGCGGCCGGCGTCGGGGTAAGTGGGCACGCCCTCGAACACCACCTCGGTGCCACCGAGTGCCAGCGGGCCGTAAGCGATGTAGGTGTGGCCGGTGACCCAGCCGATGTCGGCGGTGCACCAGAAAACGTCGTCGGGCTTGAGGTCGAAGGTCAGCTTGGTCGTCAGCGCCGCATGCAGCAAATAGCCGCCAGTCGAATGCTGGACGCCCTTGGGCTTGCCGGTCGACCCCGAGGTGTAGAGCAGGAACAAGGGGTGCTCGGCGCCCACCCACTCGGGCTCGCAGCTGACGGGCTGGTGATCGGCCAGATCGGCCATCCACAGGTCGCGACCAGCGGTCATCGCCATCTCGGCACCCGAGCGCTTGACCACCAGCACCTTGGTCACCGATTGGCAGCCACCGAGTGCCAGCGCCTCGTCGACGATGCTCTTGAGCGGGAGTTGCTTGCCACCGCGCACCTGGTGGTCGGCGGTGATCACCAACTTGGCGCCGGTGTCCTCGATGCGGTCGCGCAGGCTTTGCGCCGAGAAGCCGCCGAACACCACCGAGTGGGTCGCGCCGATGCGGGCACAGGCCTGCATCGCGGCCACGCCGTCAACCGACATCGAGATGTAGATGATGACCCGGTCGCCTTTGGCGATGCCCAGGCTCTTCAGACCGTTGGCGATCTGGCAGGTGCGCTCAAGCAGTTCGCGGTAGCTGGTGCGCGTGACCTCGCCGCCATCGGCCTCGAAGACGATCGCGGTCTTGTCGCCCAGACCGCGTTCGATGTTTCGGTCCAGGCAGTTGTAGGACGCGTTGAGCGTGCCGTCCGCGAACCATTTGAAGAACGGCGAATTGCTCTCGTCGAGCACTTGGGTGAACGGCGTCTTCCAGGCAATCAGCTCGCGTGCCTGGCGGGCCCAGAAACCTTGGTAGTCGTCATTGGCTTCCTGGACCAGCGCCTGATACGCCGCCATGCCCTGAACATAGGCACCTGCCACCGAAGCGGCTGAGGGTTGGTAGATTTTCAACTCGGTCGGACCATCTGCGCTCATGCTTGACTCCTGGGACTTGGAAACATCGACGATAACCTGCAACCTTATGCAGGAGCTCTTACGACGTGCTTACTCGATGTGCAGCGAAAGTCTCAACCCGGCGCGTCGCAAGCCATGCTGGGAAGCCTGCCACGGCCACTGCCCAAACGCCAGGCTCACGCACGAAATCCGGGGTCTGCCCGCTTCGGTAAGATCGTCAGCTGGTACTCCACGGCCCCGGCAGGGGAATACAGCTTTTCGCCATCGCGGCGCCAGACAGCGCCCTGAGCGCACCGACCCGGACCTCCTCCATGACCACCACCATCCGCCAGGCCGACCTGATCGACAGCGTTGCGGCCGCACTGCAGTACATCAGCTACTACCACCCGGCAGACTTCATTGCCCACCTGGCGAGGGCTTACGAGCGCGAGCAGGGGCCGGCAGCCAAGGACGCGATCGC
>RGQD01000164.1 GCA_010030205.1 Betaproteobacteria bacterium | reverse complement strand
TCAGGTCTCACCGTCCGACGGCTTGGCGTGGGCTTGAACCGCCGCCAACGAACAGTGTCAGCGATGCTGCGAGCACCAGCGTCGCAGCGATCAGCAGACCCGGCCGATACGAGCCAAAGCCGTCGCGCAACAGACCGAACAGCGCGGGTCCGAAGGCCGAGGTCAAGCCGATCAAGGTGGCCGCCTGGCCATACAGCGCACCGAATTGCTCGGCACCGAATTCGCGGCGAACGACGATCGGGCTGAGCGTGGTGACATGGCCGATCGTGTAACCGTAGACCAGGCTGGCCCCTATCAGCACCGGGATGAGCGGCCACCAGGCCATCACCAGCAGCGCCGCAACCTGCAACAGCAGCATGGATGCCGCCAGGCGGCGCGGGTCGACACGGTCGACGATGCCCGCCAGCACCAGGCGTCCGACGAAAGCGGCCAGCCCCGTCGCGCTGACCAGCAGCCCAGCGCCGGCGCTGCCCAGCAGCGGCGCTGCCAGCACCACATGGTGGGTGATGAAACCGATCTGCACCAGCATCGCGAGCGCGAAGCCGATCGCCGTGCTCCACAGCCGCTGCCCGCCCGCTACGGTGACCGGCGGCCTTGCTGCGGTATCGCGCGCCGACGCGACGCCGCCGTCGGGTGCCAGACCCAGGGCTGCGGGGCTTCGAAACCGCAGCATCCGGCCGATCAGCGGCAGCAGCACCGCCACCGATGTCAGCCCCGCGACCGCCAGCCCCAGACCCAGCCCGAGCTGCTGCAGCCCGAGCAGCAGCAGCGGCACGCCGAGAATGGCGCCCAGGCTCGCCCCCATCATGGCCACCGTCATCGATCGGCCCTGGTGGCGCTCGAACCAGGGCGCCACTGTGGCCGTGATGCCGGTCGTCGACAAGATGGCCCAGCCCAGTCCCAGCACCACGAAACAAGGATAGATCTGCCAGGGCGCGCTGACCTGCCCGATCAGACAGGGGCCAGCGGCCAACGCGAGCGCACCCAAGGACAGCACGGGTCGCGGCCCCCAGCGGGCGATGCTGCGGCCGACGCTTTTTTGCGCCACCGCGCTGACCAGGAACAACAGCGTGATGGCCGAGGCCACTTGGCTGACCGGCCAGCCCTTTGCGGCAGTGATGGCTTGAAGGTAGACGCTGGCGCCGTACAGCCCCAGGCTCCAGCTGAACGCTGCGATCACGAAGCAAGCGGCGACCACCCACCAACCGTGGAAGACAGCTCGCAGGCCGGCGCTGGACACTGGGCTTTTCACGCGCTATGCATGCGCCACGCGCCGCGACAAACGATCGCTGGGATTGACGACGGACGCCATGGGTTCGGCGCGCGCGTAGACTTTCACAGCCTGTAGACCTTGGCCGCAGTGTCGTGGAACATCGCTTGCTGCTCGTCAGCGCTGTAGCGCGCGGCGATCTTCTTCATCGCATTCCAATACACGTTGTAGGGCAGCGAGCGGCGGTCGACGGGGAAGTTGCTCTCGAACATGCAGCGTGCTGGGCCGAAGCATTCGATCGTGTGGTGGTAGTAGCGGGCCTGGGCTGCGACCAGCTCGTCCGAGCTCGCGGGCCGGTCGCGCCGGTCCCAGCCGAAGCCGTTGTCGGGCATCGCCAGTCCGCCGATCTTGGCCACCACGTTGGGGCAGCGCGCGATCGCGGCGATGTCCTCGCGCCAAGCCTGGAAGATCGCTTCGCGCTGGTCGGCATAGGTTCCGACGCCCAGTGGCGTTCCGAAATGGTCGAGCACCATCGTCGTGCCCGGCACCGCGCGCGCCAGCTCGGCGAAAGCGGCGTTCTGGTGGTGGTAATGCCAGGTGTCGAAGCTGTAACCCAACTCGCCCAGCAGCGCGACGCCTTGGCGGAAATTGGCGTCGACGTACAGGCCCTCTGGCGCACGGCCGGGAATGCTCAGCGCCTGCGGATTCGGGTCGCGCGCGCCTGCATGGCGTATGCCGCGAAACAGCCCGCCCGCGGCCTGCTCGTGTGCGGCCAGTACCTCGCGCAACAAGCCGCCCAGGCGCAGGTCGGCATGGCCGACAAAGCCGGCGATCAGCGCGCCGCCACCGCCGTCGCGGCTGGCGCGCGCGATGCGGGCGACGAAATCGGTCTCACCTATGGGTTTGAGGTGATCGGGGCCGTCTTCGCGGTACTGGGCTCGGCATTCGATGAACACTGTTTTTTCGATGCGGTGGCCCCCTCCGGTGTCAGACCACAGGTCTGCCAACAGGTATGGCGTGCGGCCAAGGGTATCGGTCCACAAATGGTGGTGCGGGTCGATGATTGGGCGGTCTGGGTCGATCGCGTCTTCGCGGGCCAGGTCCAACCAGGCTTTGCTGCCGGGGGTCGTTGTCGTCATGTCTGCTCCAGGGCTTGGTTTGAGAGGTCGATTTGCAGTTCGTAGGTTGGCTGTTCATTCACCGACATGCAGCTCATCGGCCGGTGCATCGATGGCGGCCAGCATCAGGCCTTGGCGGCGCCAGCCGCCCCAGCGGTAATAGGCCAGCGCAATGGCGGCTGAGCAGATCGAGCCAAACGGAAAGCTCCACCAGATCGCATCCTCGCCCAGCACAGGGCGCAGCAGCATCGCGAAAGGCACCCGGATGCCCCACATCGTGGCCGCGAAAATCAGCATCGGCGCGAGCATCGCGCCGTTGGCGCGCATGATCGCGAACAGCCCCATGCTGCCCGACAGCGCGATCCAGCCCCACAGCGCGAGCGTGTTGATGTGCCAGGCTTTTTCCAGCACCGCACCGCCTTCAGGGATGAACAGCCGCAGCGGTGCGTCGCCCAAAGCGTACATCGCCGCGGTCGCCAAGCTGGCGATCACCAGGCTCATCAGGCAGCCGCGCAGCGCGATTTTCTCGACCCGCATCCAGCGCGCGGCGCCGATGTTCATCGCCGCCATCGCCGACATCGACGCGGCCAGCGCGTTGGATGGCATCTGCACATAACCCCATAGCTGCGCGGCACCGCTGTAGGCTGCGGCGGTGGCAGCGCCATAGCTGTTGACCAAGGCCAGCAGCGTGAAGTAGCTGCCCTGCACGACCAGGGTCTCCATCGCCATCGGCACCCCTCGCCTGGCCAGCAAACCCAGCAGCACCGGGTCGGGCCGCAGGTGGCGGATGTCGTCGCCGTGCAGCGCGACGGGTGAGCGTTTGACGTAGATATAGGCCACCAGCGCGCCCAGCGCGGTGGCGTTGCCCAGCAGGTTGGCCACGCCCAGCCCGGCGATGCCGAGCTTCGGCAGGCCGAACGATCCCGTCAGCAGCAGCGGGCCGAGCAGCACCGACAGCGTGATCCACAGCAGCGTGAACTTGAACGGTGTGCGCGAGTCGCCGGCGCCGCGCACGATCATCATCATCACCAGGTAGGTGAAGATGCTGGGCATCGTCAGGCAGGTGTAGCGCAGATGGGTGACGGCAAAGTCGCGCGCCGGCTCGGGCGTTCCCATCCAGGTGACGAGCGCCGGTGTCAGCAACCAGCCCGCGGCTGCCATCAACAGCGAAAAACCGATCACAAAGGCCACCGCGCTGCCGACCACGCGCTTGACCGCCTGCAGGTCGCCGGCGCCCAGCGACTGGCCAATCGCCACCGCTGCGGCTGTGCCTATGCCCATCGCCGCGCCCATCACCATCAGCATGACCACGTTGGCCGTGGCCACCGCGGTCAGCGCATTCGGGCCCAGCACCTGGCCGACCCAGATCGCCCCCCAGGTGCCTGCCAGCGAGTGCAGCAGGCTGGTCATCAGCAGCGGCAGCGCAAAAATCGCCAGCGTCGGGGTGATCGGGCCGGCGATGAAGCGGCTGTACGCCGCGTGATGGTTTTGGCTCACGACCCCGCGGTATGCCCAGTGGCTGCGGCGCGGTCGATCTCGGCCAGCGCCGCGAGCTTGATTTCACGCTTCAGGATCTTGCCCGAAGGCGTGCGCGGCAGCGGTTCGGCCGACCGCACGATGTGGCGCGGCAGCTCGAAGCGGGCCAAGTGCCCGGCCAGGAACTCGCGCAGCGCCTCGAGGTCGAGGGCGGCGCTGCCGTAAACGGTCGCGCCGACCTCTTCGCCCATGCGTTCGTCGGGCACCGCATAGACCGCCGCCTCATGCACATCGGGGTGTAGCAGCAGCGCAGCTTCGACCTGGCCGCAGCCTATGTTCTCGCCGCCGCGGATGATCAAGTCCTTGATGCGATCGACGATGAACAGAAATCCTTCGTCGTCTAGGTAGGCCACATCGCCGGTGCGGAACCAATCGCCAATAAAGGACTGCGCGTTGACCTCGGGCCGCATCCAGTAGCCGGCAAACACCGAGGTGCCGCGCACCAGCAGTTCGCCGCGCTGGCCTGCGGGCAACTCTTCGCCGGCCTCGTCGATGATCTTGAGCTGCAGCACCTGTGAGCAGCGGCCCGAGCTTGCCGGATGGTCGAGGTAGTCCTGGCCGCCGATGCCGCTGCCGATCGCGTTGGTTTCGGTCATGCCCCAGCCGGTGCCGGGCAACGCGTTCGGGAAACTTGCGGCGATCTGGCGCACCTGCTCGGGCGCACGCGGCGCGCCGCCGCCGCCGAGCATCAACAGCGTGCTCAGGTCGTACTGATGGGTCTGCGCGACGCGGACCAGATCGCCTGACATCGCCGCTGGCACGATCATCGAGCTCAGCCGCTCGGCGTCGATCAGCGCGGCTGCGGCCTGCGCATCCCAGCGGTACATGCAGACCATGCGGCGCTGGTAGCGGTAGCACCCCAGGTAGCTCGCGAGCAGCCCGGTGGCGTGGAACAGCGGCACCGCGAGCAAGGTGCCCGTCTGCTCGACCGTCGGGTCGCCGGGTATTGCAGGCACGATGCCTGCGACCGTCTCGCCGACGGCGCGGTCGAGTTCCCAGGACAGCAGCGCGGCCAGGATGTTGCGGTGGTTCGAGACCACGCCCTTGGGGTGGCCGGTCGAGCCCGAGGTGTAGAGGATGGTCGCCGGATCGTCCTGCGAGATCTCAACCTGCGGCATCGGCACCGGGCCCAGCGCGTCGGTCAGGTGCTTGAGCAGGCGCACACCGGCGGCCAGTGGCTGGGTCGGGCGCACCGCCAGCACCTGCAGTCCGGGCATCGCGGGCGTCAGCCGGTTCAGCCGTTCCTGGTCGGCAAACAGCACCCGCGCGCCGCTGTCGGTCAGGCCGTATGCCATCTCCTCGGCCTGCCAGTGGGCGTTCATCGCCACCGCGATCGCGCCGATCGAGGTGATTGCGGTGAAGGCCAGCAACCACTCGGGGTAGTTGCGCATCGAGATCGCGACCCGGTCGCCCTTGACGATGCCGCAGTCGTGCACCAGCACATGGCCGATGCGCGACGCCTCGGCCCAGGCCTGGGCAAAGCTCAGGCGCTCGTCCTGGTAGCTGAGAAAAGGCAGGTCTGAGACGGTGGCCTCGTACATCGCGCGCAGCGATGTCGGTGCGTGGCGGAACACCCGCAGCGCACGGCCGAGCACCTGTTCGTCCACCAGTTCGTAAGGCTGGCCTGGACCGGTGAGCGCTGCGATGACCTGCTGTCTTGTCGTCATGTCGTTTGGGGCAGAGGACTTCAGCGACCCTTGAAGACCGGCTCGCGCTTGGCGACGAAGGCATGGGTGGCTTCGCGGTGGTCTTCGGTCTGGCCGCAATGGACGTGGTGGGTGGCTTCGAGGTCCAGGCACTCGTCGACTTCGCCGGCCATCGCGCGGTTGAGGTTTTCCTTCATGTAGCGGTAGGCCACGGTCGGGCCACTGGCCAGCCGCAGCGCGATCTCGTGCGCCTTGGCCGCCAGCTCTTCGGGTGCGCAGACCCAGTTGGTCAGGCCCAGCCTGAGCGCTTCGTCAGCCGACACCCGGTCGGACAAGAAGTACATCTCGCGTGCCTTGGCCGAACCGACGAGCTGGGTCAGGAAATAGGTGCCGCCGTAATCCCCCGAGAAACCCACGCGGGCGAATGCCGTCGTCATGATTGCGTTGCTGGCCATCACGCGCAGGTCGCATGCCAGTGCCAGCGACAGGCCGGCGCCTGCGGCTGCACCGGGCAGCGCGGCGATCGTCGGCTTGGGCATCTTGAACAGCTTGCCGGCGGTGGCGCGCTGGTTGACACGCTGACGCGCGATCGCCTCGTCGATGGTCTGCGCACCGACCGTGCCGTCGCCTGACGCAGCCATGCCCTTGACGTCACCGCCGGCGCAAAAACCTTTGCCGGCGCCGGTCAGCACCAGGCATTTGACGGCCGGGTTCAACTCGGCTGCGGCGAGCTGCTCCTGCAAAGCCTGGTTCATCGCCTTGGACATCGCGTTGCGGGCGTCGGGGCGGTTCATCGTCAGCGTCAGCACGCCGGCGTCGAGTGTGGCGAGCAGGTCTTGGGTGCCGGTGTCCAGGCTTTGTGCGGTCATGGTGTTTGCTCCTGAGGGAGAGGTTGATGGACGGGTTGCGGGCGGGGCTGCGTACGGATTTGTCGACGGGTTTGTGGACGAGTTTGTGAAATTTCGCAGCGCCCGCTGGAACACAGTGGTGACGATGTGCCGCGCTTGGGGCGCGGCTTGGTCTGCGTCTAGCCCGGTCGGCCCAGCGCCAGCGCTTCGCGGTCGTAAGCCGCGTAAGAGGCTTTGAGCACCGCGCTGTTGAGGATCATCTCGGCCACCAGTGCGCGGCTCAGGCCGTCGTAGACGCGGGTTCGGATCCAGGCCGACTCGGTGCGCGCGCTCTCGCTGAGCGCGACGATCTCGCGCTCGAGCTCGTAGGCTTGGTCGACGAACAGCGGGCCCTGGATCAGCCGGATCTGCTGGCCCGCGAACAGCCCGACCGCCGGGCCGCGCGAGCGAAAACCCGACTGCCCCGAACTGCTGCCCAGCAGCACGCTGATCATCTCGATCGGGATGATGGCCCGGCCCCAGGGTGAGGCTGCGCCGCCCTCGGCGGTATACCAAGGGCTGGGCTCGGTGATCACGCGCAGCTTGTCGGCCAGCGTGAACGGATAGTGGTCGCCCATGTGTTGGTCCGCACCCATGCGGACACGCTCGGGCTTGACAGCACCTTGCTGGCCGACTTTGAGGTCGCGGTAGATCACGAGCTGGGTCGGCGCTCGCAGCTTGGCGATGCGCTGGGCGATCTCGCTGCGCTCGCCGTCGTTGGCATCGGCGCCTACCGACGCGGTGCCGGTGAGCACCGGCGTGCCGTCGCGCTTCTCAGCCCAGATTCGGGCCAATCTGGCGCCGGCCGCTGGGGGCTGGACGAAAGCCCGCACCTCCTCGCCCTCGACCACCATGTTCTGGTAGTGCGCGCTGATGCAACCGGTCTCGAACCAGGACTGGCCGAAGAGTTGGTAGAGCAGCGGGTCGAACTGGCTGAAGTGCGTCGGCCCCTCGATCGGGCCGGCGCGCAAGCCCAGCCCGGCCGCCATCTCGTCGTCATGGATGGATTTGTGGCCGTCGTAGAACTGCTCGGCCAGCATCTGGCGCGGCTGCCTGAAAGGCCCGCACAGTGCCGGCACCTGGTCAAAGGCTTGGGACATGTCGGGCTCCTGCAGGCAGCGCGCTCAGCTGCGCCAGACCATCGTTTCGCTGACGTCGTCGACGCTTGACTCGGCCGCACGGATCTCGCTGCGACCGACCACCAGGTGGTGGACTTCGTCCGGACCGTCGGCCAGGCGCAGCGTGCGCTGCGAGGCGTACATCTTGGCCAGCGGTGTCTTCTGCGACACGCCCAGCGCGCCGTGCATCTGGATCGCTTGGTCGATGATCTGGCAGACCCGCTCGGGCACCATGGCCTTGACCATGTGGACCCAGACCCGTGCTTCGCGGTTGCCCAGCACGTCCATTGCCTTGGCGGCCTTGAGCACCATCAGGCGCATCGCTTCGATGTCGATGCGGGCGCGCGAGATGATCTCGACGTTACCGCCCAGCCAGACCAGCTGCTTGCCGAAAGCTTCGCGCGAAACGCCGCGCTTGACCAGCAGGTCGAGCGCTTTTTCGGCCTGACCGATCGAGCGCATGCAGTGGTGGATACGGCCCGGCCCGAGGCGAACCTGCGAAATCTCAAAGCCGCGGCCTTCGCCCAACAGCATGTTTTCCTTGGGCACGCGGACGTTGTCGAACACGATGTGCATGTGGCCATGCGGTGCGTGGTCTTCGGCGAACACATGCATCGGCCCGATGATCTTGACGCCCGGGGTGTCCTTGGGGATTTGACGCCCGGGGTGTCCTTGGGGATCAGGATCATCGACTGCTGCTGGTGCGGCGGCGCGTTGGGGCTGGAGCGCACCATCGTGATCAGGATCTTGCAGCGCGGGCTGCCGGCGCCCGAGATGTAGTGCTTCTCACCGTTGATGACCCATTCGTTGCCTTCGAGCACCGCCGTGGTGGCGATGTTCTTCGCGTCTGACGATGCGTAGCCGACCTCGGTCATCGCGTAGGCCGAGCGGATTTCGCCAGCCAGCAGCGGCTTGAGCCATTTTTCTTTCTGTGCCGGGGTGCCCACGCGCTCGAGCACTTCCATGTTGCCGGTGTCGGGCGCCGAGCAGTTCATGCACTCCGATGCCATCGGGCTCTTGCCCAGTTCGGCAGCGATGTAGGCGTAGTCCAGGTTGGACAGGCCTTCACCGGTGTCGGCGTCGGGCAGGAAGAAGTTCCACAGACCTTCTTTCTTGGCCTGGTTCTTCGCGCCGTTGAGCAGGTCGAGCTGGCCGGGGGCGTAGTCCCAGCGCTCGGCGCCGCTACGGCCTTCGCTCAGCTTGTCGTACTTCAAAGCCATCGGGTTGACGGTCTCGATGATGAAACGCTTGACATGCTCGTACAGCGGCCGCGATTTCTCCGACATGCGCAGGTCGTTGAGCGGGTCGCTGGGGTCCAGCGAAAACGCCGAGGCGGTGGGTTTGGCAATTACTTGGGTCATGGACAGACTCCTCAGGTTGGGTTGGGTGGTGCTCGGTGAAGATGCTCGGTGAAGCGGGACTCAGGTAGCGGGACTCAGGAAGCGGGACTCAGGAAGCGGCGACCGCGCCGCCGTCGCTGGCGATGGTCTGGCCGACGACGTACTCGCCAGCGCGTGAGCTCAGGAATATCGCCAAGCCGGCGATGTCTTGCGGCGTGCCGACGCGGCCGCTCGGGTTGCGCTGGGTGACACTGGCCCAGTCTACGCCTTGGGTCTCACCGCCATGGCCGACGCCGGTCGACAGCATCCAGGTTGGGTAGGGGCCGGGCGCGATGGCGTTGAACAGGATACGCTCCTTGGTCAGTTGCGCGGCCAGGAAACGCGTCAAGTGATGCACAGCGGCCTTGGACGCGCCGTAGGAAAAGCTGTCGAAGCTGGCCGACTTGATGCCGTCGATCGAGCCGATGTTGATCACCCGGGCCGGGCTGGGGCCGGCGGCGGCCTGGCGCAGCAGCGGCAGCAGCTTCTGGGTCAGGAAGAAAACGCCCTTGACGTTGGTGTCCATCACCTTGTCCCAGCCGACCTCCGGGAACTGCTCGATCGGCGCGCCCCAGGCAGCGCCAGCGTTGTTGACCAGGATGTCGAGCTTGGGCTCAAGCTTGGCAAGCCTTGCGGCCAGGCTCTCGACGCCGTCCATGCGCGACAGGTCGGCCGGCAGTGAGATGCAGGTGCCGCCGCACTCTTGGCTGATGCGCTTGGCCGTCGCTTCGCAGACCTCGGCTTTGCGCGACGAGATGTAGACCTTGGCGCCGCTTGCGACAAAGCCTGCGGCAATCATCTCGCCGATGCCGCGTGAGCCACCGGTGACCAGTGCGACCTTGCCGGCGATCGAGAAAAGGTTTTTGAAGTTCGTGTCCATGGGGCTTGTTTTTCAGCGGTGGAGGTTCGGTGTTGGTGGCGGCCGCTGCGAATCAGGAATAGGCTTGCAAGGCTTCGTCGATCGCGCGCTCGAGGTCGGCAGCGCTGGCGCAGTGGGTGACATGGGTGCACAGCGGGCGGTACTGCAGCATGCAGCTGTCGCCGCTGCCCCAGCGCACCGGCGGTTCGTTGCACAGCCAGACCACGCGCTTGGCGCGCTCGGTGAGTTCGGCGAAGATGTCTAGCCGAGGATCGGTCTGGTTCGATCGACCGTCACCGAGCACCAGCACCGTGGTGCGCCGGTCTATGCAGTCCCAGTGCTGGTCGCGCAGGTCGACCCAGGCCCGGCCGTAGTCGGTGGCGCCGCCCCCGACCTCGCGCAGGATCAACTCCATCGCGTCGTCGAAAGGCATGGTCTCTAGCGGTGCGGCCACGTCCTGCAGCCGGTGCGAGAACCCGAAGCTGCGCAGATCGGTGACCGTGCCGTGCAGCGCGTAGAGGAACAGCAGCAGAAAGCGGACATGCGCGGCGACCGACGCCGAGACATCGCAGACCACCACCAGCCTGGGCTTGTCGCGACGCTTGTGCTTGAAGCTCAGGTTGACGGGGACGCCGTCCAGGCCTGCGTTGGCGCGCAAGGTGCGCCTGAAGTCGAGCTGGCCATGCAGCCGGATTCGCCGCCGCTGGGA
>RGQD01000163.1 GCA_010030205.1 Betaproteobacteria bacterium | reverse complement strand
CCAGCGCTGAGAGTGGTCAGGCAATGAAACCAAGACCTGACCCTAGGCTTTGGGTTTGCGAGGTTCAAGCACTTTGTCCCCTGGGCGACGGCTTGGATGCGCGGGCTCGCCATCAAGGGTTCTCACGCTGGCTGTGCTGGCGCAGGCTGGCATGATGGCGCCTGCGAATCTGCTGCTGGCTTGATTCCTTGCGTCAGCCTTTCATTCAATGCCCGGCGGGTTCAGCGCCTGGTGCAAGCGGCGCAGGTTGAAGGCCTGTGTCGTCAACCGACCGGCGGGCTGGCCAGCGGTCTGGCGAATGCCCGGCAAGGTGAACCCTGTGTCCATGAGTTTGAGGTCTATTCCCGATTTTCGGCGGCTGCTGTGGGTCGGCTTCGTGGCGTCGACCGTGCGCTGGCTCGAGATGCTCGCGATGGCCTTGTTCGCTTACAAGGCCACCGACTCAGCCCTGGTGGTGGTCATGCTGAGCATGCTGCGGGTGCTGCCGATGGGCCTGTTTGGTGCCTTCCTGGGCGCTGCCGCCGACCGGTTCGAGCTGCGCAGCGCCTTGATCGTGATGGTCACGGTCTCGATGGCCTGCACGCTGACGCTCGCGCTGCTGGCCAGCCTGGGCGCGCTGGCGGTCTGGCACCTGATGGTCGCGAGCTTCGTCAGCGGCGTGTGCTGGGCTGCCGACAACCCGGTGCGACGGATGCTGATTGGCGAGGCCGTCGGCATCGACAAGATGGGGTCGGCGATCTCTGCGGACATCGGCATCAACAACGTGAGCCGCGTGCTCGGTCCGATGCTGGCAGGTCTGTTGTTCGCCCAGAACGGCATGTCGAGCGTGCTCTGGCTGGGGGTAGCGCTGTATGCGACAAGCCTGGCCGCTGCGCTGCGGATGGGCCGGCGCGGCATCCCCGCTGCGGCCCATCAGGCCTCGTTCATCACCCGCTTGCGCGAAGGCCTGGCCTGGCTCAGAGGCGATCGCCGCCTGATCGGCGTGTTCCTGGTCACGGTGATCTTCAATCTCTTCGGTTGGCCCTGCAACAGCATGATTCCGATCATCGCGACGGGCACACTGCACCTGGGGCCTCAAGACGTCGGGCTGCTCGCCAGTTGCGAAGGCGTCGGCGGCCTGATCGGCGCGCTGCTGTTCGCAAGGTTCGCGCGCCCCAACTGGTACGGGCGGATTTACCTGGGCACGGTGGTCATCTACCTCGCGACGATGATCGGGTTTGCGACGGTGGGTTTTGCACCGGCGGCGGCCGTGATCCTGCTGTTCAACGGCGCGGCCGTGGTGGGCTTCGCGGTCATGCAAGCCACCTTGGTCTACCGCGGCGCGCCGGTTGAGATGCGCGCGCGACTGCTGGGCGTGCTGTCGGCCTGCATCGGAACCGGCCCGATCGGCTTCCTGTACCTGGGTTTTCTGGCCGATGCGCTGACACCCTCGACAGCCACCGTGGCCATCGCCGTCCAGGGCTTGCTGGCGATGCTGCTGACCCGGCGCTATTGGGCCAAGGTGCTGCAACCTTAGGGGGGTCAAGATGGTGGTCAGAATGCGACCGATGAGCAGAGCCGCCTTTGGGAGCTTGTGGTTGGTGTTTGCACTGTCGGCATGCCAGTCGGCGCCGGATGCACCGGGCCTCGCGCAGCCGTCGGGTGGATTGCAGCGGCCTGGGTTGTCCGTGCTTCCCGGCGCAGCGCGGCCCAACATCATCGTCTTCGTCGCCGATGACTTGGGCTACGCAGACGTATCGACCTACCGCCCCGGCCGCATTCCGACGCCCCATATCGACCGCATCGGCCGCGAGGGGGTGGTGTTTGCGCAGGGTTACGCCACCGCGCCGATCTGCTCGCCGGCCCGCGCCGGCCTGATGACCGGACGGCATCAGCAGCGTTTCGGCTTCGAGTACAACACCGGCGCACCGGCACGCGATCTGGCCGAGCGTCGCGGCATCGACCCGCGTGAACTGACCCTGGCCGATACGATGCGCGCGGCCGGCTATCGCACCGGGGCGCTCGGCAAGTGGCACCTCGGATCAAGCCCTGAGTTCTATCCTCTGAACCGTGGCTTCGACGAGTTCTGGGGATTTCTGGGCGGACAGACGAATTTCATCCGTCCCGACGCGCCCGAGGCGGTCAATGCCTTCCAGCCATCGGCTGCCCCGTTCTACGTCGACCTGAAGCGGCCGATGGCCTCGGTCGGCGCCGCCAATTCGGTGGTCACCGGCTCGCGTCGCGAGCGGGTCGAACTCGGCGACGGATTCCTCACCGAGCAGATCACCGAGCAGGCGCTGGCCTACATCGATCGTCACCGCGCGCAGCCGTTCTTCCTCTACGTCGCGCACCATGCACCGCACACGCCGCTGCAGGTCACGCGCAAGTATTACGACCGCTTCCCGGCCATCGCCGACCGAGCGCAGCGCGTGTACGCGGGCATGGTCAGCGCGCTCGACGATGGCGTCGGTGCGGTGCTCGATCGGCTCGACACGCTGGGCCTGGCCGAGAACACGATCGTGATCCTGGTCAGCGACAACGGCTGCGCCGCCTACCTGCCGGGCCTGTGCAGCGACCAGCCCTTGTCGGGCGGCAAGCTGAGCTACCTGGAAGGGGGGGTGCGCATTCCCTACCTGCTGCGCTGGCCTGCGCGTATCCGTTCAGGCACCCGTCATCCGGAGCCAGTCTCGACCCTGGATATCCTGCCCACGCTGGCAGCTGCTGCAGGAGTGGCCTTGCCGCGCGACCGGGCTTTTGACGGCGTCGACCTGTTGCCTCAACTCGAGCGCGTGGCCAAGCCGCGATCGCCGCTGTTCTGGCGCACGCGTCCGATGCGGGCGTTGCGCGAGGGGGACTGGAAGTACCTGAGAGACCTGGAGGGTGCCGAGTTTGTCTATCACCTCGCGGCAGACCCCAGGGAAACGCGCAATCTGGCGGCTGCAGACCCGTCCCGGCTGGCCCGCATGCGCTCGCTCTACGAAGCCTGGGAGTCCGACATGGTCGCGCCCAACTGGCCGCCGGCGCGCAGTGTGTCTTACCGGTTTGGTGACCGGGATTTCATGTTCCCCCCTTGACCCGTTCCCGCCTGGCTTGGGGCCGGCCACCTGACCTTGCCCTGGGGCATGAACCCAGGTGACAGCCATCGCCGTGCCGCCGGCCTTAGGCTAGGTTGCATGACATCTCTCTTCGACCCCACCCGCTTCGGCGACATCGCGCTGGCCAACCGCATCGTGATGGCGCCACTGACGCGCAACCGCGCGCCGGGCCAACTGCCCAATGACTTGATGCGTGAGTACTACACCCAGCGCGCCAGCGCCGGGCTGATCGTCACCGAGGCGACCCAGGTCTGCGCCCAGGGCCAGGGCTATCTCGACACCCCGGGCTTGTACACGCCTGCGCAGGTCGCTGGCTGGCGCATGATCACCGATGCGGTGCATGCCGCAGGCGGGCGGATCGTGGTGCAGCTCTGGCATGTGGGCCGGATCTCGCATGTCAGCTTGCAAGCGGGCGGCGCGGCGCCGGTCTCGAGCACCGCGCGGCCGGCCAAGGGCAAGACCTTCACGACCGATGGCTTTGTCGATTGCTCGACCCCGCGCGCACTGCGCACCGACGAGATACCCGGCGTGATCGAAGCCTACCGCCACGCCACGCGCTGCGCGGTCGACGCCGGTTTTGACGGGGTCGAGGTGCACGGCGCCAATGGCTACTTGCTTGAGCAGTTCTTGCGCGACAGCATCAACGACCGCAACGACGCCTATGGCGGCTCGGTCGCCAACCGGGCCAGGCTGCTGGTCGAGGTGATGCGGGCGGTGGCGGCCGAGATCGGTGGCGGCCGCACCGGGCTGCGCCTATCGCCTATCACGCCGGTCAACGACGCAGCGCAGGACAGCGATGCCCAGACGCTGTACGAGCATGTGGTGCGCGAACTCGCGCCGCTCAAGCTGGCTTTCCTGCACCTCATCGAGGGCCAGACCGGCGGCGCGCGCGACCTCAGCGACAAGGGCGTCAAGCCCTTCGACTACGCGGCGCTGCGCGCCATCTACGGCGGGCCCTGGCTGGTCAACAACGGCTACAGCCGGCAAATGGCGATCGCTGCGCTGGCCTCAGGCGCAGCCGATGCGGTGGCCTTCGGCAAGCCTTTCATCGGCAACCCGGACCTGGTGCACAGGCTGCGAGAGGACGCGCCGCTCAGCCCGCTGGTGCAGGCCACGCTGTACGGCGGCGGTGCCGCCGGCTATACCGACTACCCCGCGCGGGCCTGAGGGCTTTCACGGTCGGGGGGCGCGGCGCTCTCAAGCAACTGTGGCTTTGCCACTTTGCTTGATCCCCATGGGGGGCGGCCGGCTTCGGCCGGCCTTGGGGCACTCAGACGCGGCGGCGCATCCTGGCCATAAACAGTTCACGCAGATTGACATCGCGCGGGCCTGGAATCAACTCGATCTCATCGCCCGCGCACAGCGTGCCGGGCTCGAGAACGGCCAAGTAGACACCGCTGTAGCCCGACTGGGCCATCAGCTTGCTGGCCTGTGGAAAACCCATCGCATGGTTGAATTTGTAGCAGGGTTGGCGCGGCTCGCTGACTGTCAGCACGCAGCCCGGCAGGCGCAGGCGGTCGCCGATCCACAGCTGCTGTTCGACCAGGCCTTCGATCGTCAGGTTCTCGCCCATGAAACCATGCGTCAGCACGGCGTCGGCTGCGGCGACGCTGGCCTGCGCGCGAACACCTTGCCAGAACGGGTAATGGTCGACCGGGTAAGCGTAGACCGCTTTGGATTGCCCACCGTGCACGCTCTGGTCAGCCTGCTCGTCGCCCGCCAAACCCAGCGTCGACACAGCCACTTGCCCGACCCGCGGAGATTTGCCGATCGCGGTCGGTACGGCGCGGCCGTCGATCATTCGGATTTCGCTGCGGCCGGTGCTGACGCTGATGATTTTCATGGGTCTGGGCACCAGCGGTGCGGAAGGTGGATTCACGGCCGACCAGGACAGACTTCGGGTCGGAGGGCTGAAACCGGAATTCTGACGCGCAGCGTGGCCCGCACTGGCGTAAGCGACGCGCCTGACGGCATCAAGTCATACATAATTTGCATAACCCCCCGAAGTCTGGTGAAGACCGGACTATTACACTCATTTGACAATGCGATCCCGGCTACCGTCGATGAACGCGATTCTGGTGTCGGCGCAACCCGCCGTCACCTGCCGCGACCCCGCAACGACCCTGTCGTTTGCCAAGTCCTGGATTCAACGCGGCATTGCACGAGCCCCGACCCATCTGGCAGACGGGCCTCGTGCAATCTCGTTTTCTGACATTTCTTAATTGATTGGAGTTTTGATGAACCAGCCCGTGATGGAAGGCTTGCGCCTGAACGTCCCACCTTCGGTGAAACACGCGCGTTTGGTGGCTTGGGTCGCCGAAATGGCCGCGCTGACCGAGGCCGCTGCGGTCTACTGGTGCGATGGCTCGCAAGCTGAGTACGACCGCTTGTGCGGCGAGTTGGTCGACGCCGGCACCTTCAAGCGTCTGAACCCGGTGCTGCGACCCAACAGCTACTTGGCTTGCAGCGATCCCAGCGACGTGGCCCGTGTCGAGGACCGCACCTTCATCTGCAGCGAAGAAAAAGACGACGCCGGCCCGACCAACAACTGGATGGCCCCGGCCGAGATGCGCGCCTTGCTGCAGACCGGCCAAGCCGACGGCAAGCCGCCGCTGTTCGCAGGCTGCATGCGCGGTCGCACGATGTACGTGGTGCCGTTCTCGATGGGGCCGCTGGGCTCGCACATCTCGCACATCGGCGTCGAACTCAGCGACAGCGCTTATGTCGCAGTCAACATGCGAATCATGACACGCATGGGCCGCGCGGTACTCGACCTGCTGGGCGAGGACGGGGAATTCGTGCCTTGCATGCACAGCGTCGGCGCGCCACTGCAGCCGGGTGAGAACAGTGCGGCCTGGCCCTGCAACAAGACCAAGTACATCGTCCACTACCCCGCCACACGCGAGATCTGGAGCTACGGCTCAGGCTACGGCGGCAACGCGCTGCTGGGCAAGAAGTGCTTCGCGCTGCGCATCGCTTCCAACATGGGTCGGGCCCAGGGCTGGCTGGCTGAACACATGCTGATCCTGGGTGTGACCTCGCCAGCGGGCAAGAAGTACCACGTCGCGGCGGCCTTTCCCAGCGCCTGCGGCAAGACCAACTTCGCGATGCTGGTGCCACCCAAGAGCCTCGAGGGCTGGAAGGTCACGACCATCGGCGACGACATCGCCTGGATCAAGCCCAATGCCGACGGCAAGCTGCACGCGATCAACCCTGAGTCGGGCTACTTCGGCGTCGCGCCAGGCACCAACTACAAGACCAATCCGAACTGCATGGATTCGCTCAAGTCGGATGTGATCTTCACCAACGTTGCGCTGACCGACGACGGCGACATCTGGTGGGAAGGCATCGACGGCCCGGTGCCTGCGCACCTGATCGACTGGCAAGGCCGGGACTGGACGCCAGCGATCGCCAAGGAGACCGGTGCCAAAGCCGCGCACCCGAACTCGCGCTTCACGGTCGCCGCTACCAACAACCCGGCACTCGACGTCGACTGGGACAACGCCGAGGGCGTGCCGATCGACGCCTTCATGTTCGGCGGCCGACGCTCGACCACCGTGCCGCTGGTGACCGAAGCGCGCAACTGGGCCGAAGGCGTTTACATGGCGGCGACGATGGGCTCAGAGACCACCGCGGCAGCGGCCGGCGCGGTCGGCCAGGTGCGGCGCGACCCGTTCGCAATGCTGCCCTTCATGGGCTACCACATGGGCGACCACTTCGCGCACTGGCTGGCGCTCGGTGCCAAACTGGCCGCGGGTGGCGCGACGCTGCCGCGCATCTACTGCGTCAACTGGTTCCGCAAGGGTGAGGACGGCAAGTTCGTCTGGCCAGGCTACGGCGACAACATGCGCGTGCTCAAGTGGATGCTCGAGCGCGTCGAAGGCGGGGGCGGCGGGCAGGAGAGCCTGTTTGGCGTCAGCCCGCGCTACGAAGACCTGAACTGGTCAGGGCTGGACTTCAGCCGCGAGCAGTACCAGTCGGTCAGCTCGATCGACCACGCGGCCTGGCGGTCCGAGCTGGTGCTGCATGGTGAGCTGTTCCAGCAGCTCGCTGGCCGGCTGCCATCGCAGCTGCTGGCGACCAAGGCCCGCATCGAGCAACAACTCGAAGCGGCCTGATCGCCTGAGGGGCAAGAGCTGCTGCGCTGTGCTGCACTGCAGCCGCTGACCAGCACCCCAGACGCGCCGCGCCGGCCCATGGCGACTTGGCGGACACATGCGCCTGCAACTTTTTTCAGACCTCCACCTCGAGACCGAGACCTTCGACCCCCAGCCTGCTGCGGGAGCCGAGGTCTTGGTGTTGGCCGGCGACATCGACGCCAACTGGACCGCACTGGAGCGCTTTGCCGGCTGGCCGGTGCCGGTGCTGATGGTCGCGGGCAACCACGAATTCGACGGCCGAGACCTGCGCGCGGCTTGGCCGGCACTGCGCGAGCGCTGCGATCGCTTCGGCATCCGGCTGATCGAACGCGAGAGCCTGGTCCTGACCAGCGCAGCGGGGCTGCGCGTGCGCTTCGTCGGCACGGTGCGCTGGTCGGATTTCGACCTCTTCGGGTTCGCCGGGCGCGAGCGGGCGATGCGCGCTGCAGCGTACTTTCTCAAGCTGATGGCAGCCAGGCGCGGTGACGAGCCGCTCGGCCCGGAACAGATGCGCGACGAATCACTGTCCTGCCTCGACTGGCTGGCGGCTGAGTTGCGCCTGCCCAGCCCGGTCGGTGGCTGGCAGGCCACCGTGGTGGTGACCCACTTCGCGCCAAGCCTGCGCAGTGCCGACCCGCGCTTCGGCAAGCAGCCCGGCACTGCCAGCTTCTGCAACGCCGACGACGACCTGATCGGGCTGGCCGACCTCTGGCTGCATGGCCATCTGCACTGCCGTCTCGACTATGCGGTGGCGCGCGCTGGCCTGCCGCCGACAAGCGTGGTGTCACAGGCGCGGGGCATGCCGCGCAAGGGTGAGAGCGTCGGATTCGATCCGTTCAAACTGCTGCAGGTCCAAGCCTCAGCTTGACATCGGACAAGGTGAGATCTCGCTTGGCGGCGAGACTGTGTGCTTGGCAAGCGGAGCAACGTCGATGAAGGTTCTGGTCCCCGTGGACGGCAGTCCATTCACCAAGCGCATGCTGGCCTACTTGGCCGCCCACGACGAATGGCTGGGCGGTGCCCACCAGTACACCTTGCTGCATGTGGCGCCAGCCGTGCCGCCGCGCGCGGCCGCTGCGCTCGACAAAGCCATTCTGCAAGGTTACTACGCTGAAGAGAGCGAGAAAGTGTTCAAGCCGCTGCGCACCTTTTTCACCAAACAGAAGATTGACGCCAGCTTTGTCGCAAAGGTCGGGCCGGCGGCCGACACGATTGCGCATCTGGCCGATCAGTTCGACCTGCTGATCATGGGCTCGCACGGCCACGGGGTGTTGGGCAGTCTGGTGATGGGCTCGGTCACGTCCAAGGTGCTGGCGCGCTGCACAACACCGCTGCTGATCATCCGCTGAACGACGACGCCTGTTGCTGCGAACCCTGTCAGTTCATCCGCGATCGGGTGGGCCTGCGCATCACGACATGCTGGCGATCACCCCGCCGCCCAGACAGACCTCGCCATCGTAGAGAACGGCCGACTGGCCCGGCGTCACGGCCCACTGCGGTGCGCCGAAATCCAGCGCGAAGTCGTGGCGAGAAGCGCTCAGCATGCAATCGGCGTCGGCTTGGCGGTAGCGTGCCTTCGCGGCAAGCGCGCCATCGGCCGGCGCCGCGCCTGCGACCCAGCTGGCATCCTCGAAGCGCAGCGCGCTCGACAACAGCCAAGGGTGTTGATGGCCTTGCACGACGAACAGCGTGTTGCATGACAGGTCCTTGCGGGCGACGAACCAAGGCGCATGGTCACCGGCGCCGCGTGCGGCGCCGCGTTCCTTGACACCGCCGATGCCGAGTCCTTGGCGCTGGCCGAGCGTGTAGAAGCTCAAACCCAGATGTTGGCCCAAGGTGCGTCCCCGGTCGTCGACGATGGGCCCGGGTTGGTGGCTGAGGTAGCGCTTGAGAAATTCTCGAAACGGTCGCTCGCCGATAAAGCAGATACCGGTCGAGTCCTTTTTCTTCGCGTTCGGCAGGCCGATCTCGTCGGCGATGCGCCGCACCTCGGTCTTGGGCCATTCGCCGATCGGGAACAAGGTCTTGCTGAGCTGGGCCTGGTCAAGCCTGTGCAGGAAATAGCTCTGGTCTTTGAGCGGGTCCAGGCCCTTGAGCAGCTCGAAAGCGCCGGCATGCTCGCGCACCCGCGCATAGTGTCCGGTGGCGATCTTGTCGGCGCCGAGCCGCATCGCGTGGTCCAGAAAAGCCTTGAACTTGATCTCGGCGTTGCACAGCACGTCGGGGTTGGGGGTTCGGCCGGCCTGGTACTCACGCAGGAATTCAGCAAAAACCCGGTCCTTGTAATCGGCAGCGAAGTTGACATGCTCGATCTCGATGCCGATCACATCGGCCACCGCTGCGGCATCGACGAAGTCGACGTTCGACGAGCAGTATTCGCTGTCGTCGTCGTCCTCCCAGTTCTTCATGAAGATGCCGACCACCTCGTGGCCTTGCTGCTTGAGCAGCCATGCGGTGACAGCCGAGTCGACACCGCCAGACAGACCGACGACCACCAGGGCGGGTTTCATGGACTCGATTGTCACCGGCCGTGACGGCCGCGTGGGGCGCCAGGCCTGCCCGCAGCGTCAGAGCTTTTGGTGCGCGCCGTCGCACAGCGGCGCGTTGGCGCTTTGCTTGCAGCCGCAGAAGTACACGGTCTTGGACTCGGCTGCTGTGAACTTGACCGGCACGAACGGGCCACCTTTGTGTGAGCCGTCGCACAGCGGCTGTTTCTTGCTGTTGCCGCAGGCGCACCACCAGTAATCCTTGCCGGCTTCGACGGACAGGGCGTAAGGTGATTTTTGGGCGATCGTGGCTTGGGTCATGGCGATGCTCCGACAAGGTTGAGCCCGCATCATGCACCGAAATTTGGCCTTGCTCGGCCCGCTGGCTAGACTGCAGCCACGGCGTGACCGGTCCATCCCCGACCGGCCGTCGATCATTCCAGGAGACCCCGTGAACGAAACTTCCACCGCTTTCGAAGCCATCACGCTGTCAGTGAGCGAGGGCATCGCGCAACTCACGCTGAACCGTCCGGCATCACTGAACGCACTCAACGACGCGATGTTCCGCGAGATTCCACTGGCCGTCGCGCAAGCCACGCAGGCGGGCGCACGGGCACTGCTGATCACCGGCGCGGGCCGCGGATTCTGCTCAGGCGCGGATCTGGTCGGTCGTGGCTTTGCGCCCACGACCTCGGAAGCGCAACGTGAAGCCGTCAATCGGGCGGGCTTTGAGCGCGTGATCTCCCTGGTGCGGGCGCTCAACGAAGCGCCCATGCCGGTCGTCTGTGCGATCAACGGCGTGGCCGCGGGTGGCGGCGTCGGTATCGCGCTGGCCGGC
>RGQD01000162.1 GCA_010030205.1 Betaproteobacteria bacterium | reverse complement strand
GGTGTCGGCCAGCCCAGGCGCGTCGACATCGATCAACACCAGATGGGCGCCGGCGCGATGAAAGGCGATCGCGGTGCCCCGACCGATGCCAGCGGCAGCACCGGTGACCACGGCCACCCGATCGTCGTGTCGCGACAAGTTCAGTGGCAGCGCCATGGACGTCCTCGGTGCGGGCATGAACAGTACGGCCATGGGTAAACCATCGGTCAAGCAGCCTGGCTCTGTGCGGTGAACTCCATCGAGTACAGCGCGGGATTGTGGATGGACCGCACGAACTCGACCAGCGCGCCTGAATCGGCATACAGCCAGGCCTGCACCTCGATGACCGGCAGACCTGGGCGCAACCCGAGCGCCTTGGCGGCATAAGTCGGCAATCCGATCGCCGTCATCTTCTGGCGCAGCTGGCTGACGCGCAGCCCGTAGACCTGCTCGATCACCTCATAGATCGACGCCATCTCGCTGCGCAAGTGGGGCCGAATGCCGGCCTGCGCACCGTTGATGAAGACTCTTGTCCAGGTACAGATTCGGCCGTCCGCCGGCAGATGACGGGTTCCGGTGAGTTGCAGCCAATAGCCGGTGGCGCTCGTCAGATCGGCAAGCCCGCGCTCGTGCGGATCGGCCACATCGCGTATGTCGTCCAGGCGCATCACCGTGTCGCCGGCAAAACCCAGCGTGTCGCGCAAGCTGCCCAGGCGCTGTGAATAGCCGGCAACAGGTTCAGCGCCCACCACCCGGGTGCCAGTCTTGCGGGCGCGGTCGACCATGCCCCAGTCAGACAAGACCTGCATCGCCTGGCGCACCGAGCCACGGCTGACCGCGAGGGTTTCGGCCCATTCGAGCTCGGTGGGCAGGATGTCGCCGACCTGAAACCGGCCGGTCTGGATGTCCTTGGCAATGCTGTCCGCAATGCGCCGGTACAGCGGTGCGCGCTGCGCCTCAGCGCCTTGTCTGCGCAAGGCCACGCCGCGAGCGCTGGTCTGTCTGTCAGGCAGAGCGCGCTTAGGCATGGTTTTCAATTTTTAGGTCTAGACTTGAGTTCAAGCGCAGACTTTACAAGCTGCGAAACGTTTGAGCAAGTCTGTCGGGTGGGCGCCGCCCGTGATGGCCGCGCCGGCACCCTGGGTTGGCACGGACCAGCCCGCCTAAAATCAGCGTTTTCCCGTGGTGGACTCAGCGCTGGCGCGCCGAGGGCCGCCCTCTCTACCTCTCTATTTAAAACGCCGCTGCCCGATGTCCGATTCGACCCTGTCCGCCCTGTCCGCCCTGTCGCCGCTGGACGGTCGCTATGCCTCGCGCGTGGCCGCGCTGCGGCCTTTGCTGAGCGAGTTCGGCCTGATGCAGCGCCGGGTGCAGGTCGAGGTCGAGTGGTTCATCGCGCTGTCAGACGCCGGCTTTGCCGAATTCAAACCGCTGGCTTTGGCCTCGCGCAGCCATTTGCGCGCGCTGGTGGCGCGCTTCTCTGAGGCCGACGCGCAAGCCATCAAGGACATCGAGCGCAGAACCAACCACGACGTCAAGGCGGTCGAGTACTGGATCAAGGACGCTTTCAAAGGCCATGCCGAGCTTGAGGCTGCGGGCGAGTTCGTCCACTTCGCCTGCACCAGCGAGGACATCAACAACACCAGCCACGCGCTGATGCTGCAGGCCGCGCGCGAGCAGGTGCTGCTGCCGGCGATCGACCGCATCCTGGCCAAGCTGCGGGCGATGGCGCATACGATGGCCGAGCTGCCGATGCTGTCTCGCACCCACGGCCAGACCGCGAGCCCGACCACCGTGGGCAAGGAAGTGGCCAATGTGCTGGCGCGGCTGGCCACCGCCCGCTCGCGCATCGCCGCAGTGCCGCTGCTGGCCAAGATGAACGGCGCTGTGGGCAACTACAACGCCCACCTCGCAGCCTACCCCGACCACGACTGGCAGGGCTTCAGCCAGCAGGTTGTCGAGCAGGGGCTGGGCCTGAACTTCAACCCGCACACGACCCAGATCGAGCCGCACGACTGCATGGCCGAGTTGTTCGATGCGGTCGTTCGCTGCGACACCATCTTGATCGACTGGTGCCGCGATGTCTGGGGCTATGTCTCGCTGGGCTACTTCAAGCAGCGGCTCAAGGACGGCGAGGTCGGCTCGTCGACGATGCCGCACAAGGTCAACCCGATCGACTTCGAGAATGCCGAAGGCAACTTCGGTCTGGCCAACGCGCTGCTGACCCACTTGAGCCAGAAGCTGCCGATCAGCCGCTGGCAACGCGACCTGACCGATAGCACCGTGCTGCGCAACATGGGCGTGGCGCTGGGCTACGCGGTGCTGGCGCTCGACTCGCTGGCGCGCGGCCTGGACAAGCTCGAGATCAACCCCGCTGCGCTGGCCGCCGACCTCGACAGCGCCTGGGAGGTGATGGCCGAAGCGGTGCAGACGGTGATGCGCCGCCACGGCCTGCCCGAGCCCTATGAGCAGCTCAAGGCCTTCACCCGTGGCCAGCCGATGACGCGCGAGCTGATGCTCGGCTTCGTCGAAGCGCTGGACTTGCCGGCCGACGACAAAGCTCGCCTGCTGGCGATGACACCGGCGAGCTACACGGGATTGGCAGCGGCGCTGGCGCGCGCTGCCTGAGCGGGCGCGCCGATGAACTTCACCGACCAGCTGCAAGCCGCAGAAATACGCCACGACTCGATGCTGTGCGTCGGGCTAGACCCCGAGCCCAGCAAGTTCCCCGGCGACTGGGCTGGCGACGCCTCGCGCATCTTTGATTTTTGCGCCGCGATCGTCGACGCGACCCATGATCTGGCGATCGCGTTCAAGCCGCAGATCGCCTACTTCGCAGCCCACCGCGCCGAGGACCAACTCGAGCGCCTGATGGCCCACATCCGCCAGGTCGCACCCGATGTGCCGGTGATCCTGGACGCCAAGCGCGGCGACATCGGCAGCACCGCCGAGCAGTACGCCCGCGAGGCTTTCGAGCGCTACCGGGCCGATGCGGTGACGCTGTCGCCCTTCATGGGCTTCGACTCGATAGAGCCCTACCTGCGCTGGCAAGGCAAGGGCTTGATCCTGCTGTGCCGCACCAGCAACCCCGGCGGCAGCGACCTGCAGGCCCAGACCTTGGCGAATGGCGACCTGCTCTACGAGCACATCGCCAGGCTTGCCGCAGGCCCGTGGAACCGCGGCGGCCAGCTCGGCCTGGTCGTGGGCGCCACTTTCCCGGCCGAGATCGAGCGGGTTCGCGCGCTCGCGCCGACGCTGCCGCTGCTGATCCCAGGCGTGGGCGCGCAAGGCGGTGACACGCTCGCCACTGTTCGCGCAGGCTGGCGCGGTGCGACCGGCGGCCCGGCGAACGGGCTGACCACCGGGCCGATCATCGTCAACAGCTCGCGCGCGGTGCTCTACGCCTCAGCCCAGCCCGACTTCGCCAGCGCGGCAAGGGCTGTGGCAGACGCCACGCGGCGCGCACTGAACGCCGCACGACCCGGCGGCGCTTGAGCGCCAGGCGCGGCGTCCGCGTTACAGGCGCGAGACGAGAAAGTGGGTCACCACCTCACCGATGCCCTTGCATTCAACCGTGCCGGCGGCCTCCATCACAAAACTGTCTTTCAGCGCGGCATGGGTGCTAGGCGAAACCTGGGCCCGGCCGTGCTGTGAGGTGGACTCCATACGGCTGGCTGTGTTGACGGTGTTGCCCCAGAGGTCGTAAGAGAACTTCGTGAAGCCGATCACCCCGGCCACCACCGGGCCGGAGTTGATGCCTATCCTCATGTTCACGGCCTTGCCGTTTTCTCGGTTGAAGTTGTCCAGGTCTTCAAACATGCCCAGCGCCATGTCGGCGCACAGGTCTGCATGGTCAGGACGGGGAATCGGCAAACCCCCGACCGCCATGTAAGCATCGCCGATCGTCTTGATCTTCTCCAAGCCCAGCGCTTCGGCCCGCTTGTCAAACCGGGTGAACAAGTCGTTGAGAAGCTTCACCAGTTCGGTGGCACTGATCTGGGACGACATCTTGGTGAATCCGACCAGGTCGCTGAACAGGATGCTGACATCGGGGTAGCTGCCCGAAATGTTCTTCTCGCCACGCTTCAATCGCTCAGCAATCGGCCGGGGCAAGATGTTGAGCATCAGCTTCTCGGTCTTCATCTGCTCGACTTCGAGCAGCTGCTTCTCCAGGTTCAAAGCCGCCAGGCGCTCGCGCTCCAGATCGCGCAAGCGCTTTTTCTCGAACGAGGAAAATATCCTGGCCTTGAGCAGCACTGGATTGAAGGGCTTGGGCAGGTAGTCCTCGGCGCCGATCTCTATGCATTTGATGGTCTTCTCTAGCGCGTCGGCACCCGATATCACGATGACCGACAGCGACTGCAGACCACCCTCGGCCTTGAGCAACTCCAGCACCTCCAGGCCGTCGAGTTCGGGCATCTCCATGTCGAGCAGCATCAAGTCGATGTCGTGGCTCTTCAGAACTTCCAGCGCTTCGCTGCCATCGGCCGCCTGCACCACATTTTCTATGCCCAGCGACTTGAGCTCCTGCAGCAAGATCCGGCGCAGCGTCCGGCTGTCGTCCACCACCAGCACGCGGAATTTAGAAAAGTCGGTGACCGAAGCCAGCGTATTGAATGTGGTCACTTTGATGCCGCTTTATGGGAGGTCAGGATGGCGTGTAGCACGAAATCTTTCCATGCTGTTGCAGCTTGTAGCTGGCGCTGCCGAGAATTGATTCGGTCGCGCCCAACACCAGTATCCCGTCGGCCGGGCTGAGCTGCCTGTGGACGTGCCCCAGGACTTTTTCCTTGGTCGCTTGCCCAAAATAGATCAAGACATTTCTCAGCAAGATCAGGTCGAATTTCGGGTAGGCCGGCGATGGGTCCAGAAGATTGCCTGGAAAAAAGCTGACGCTATCCCTGATGACGGGGTTGATCTGATATTTCCCGGCGCTGGTGATGGTCAGGTATTTGTTGATCAGGTAACTGTCGAGTCCGCGTTCGATTTCGGTTCTGGTGTAGAGACCGGCACGCGCCCTGTGCAGTGCGCGCTCGGACAGGTCGGTGGCCTGGATATAGACGTCCCAGCTTTTGAGTTCAGGGAAGTTTTCTTTCAACGCGATGGCGATGCTGTACGCTTCCTGCCCGGTCGAGACCGCCGCGCAGGAAATCCGCAGCGCGCGCTCGCCTTTTCTCCGTACGATGATCTCCGGGATAATGCTCTGAACCAGTGCATCGAAGAACTGGCGATCCCTGAAAAACATCGTCTCATTTGTTACCAAGGCCTCGAAGACCTGCCAATGCAGGTCGCCGACCGAGGTGCTGGTCAAAGCCTTGAGGAATTCCGTGATACTGGGCTGATCCTGCGCCTTGCAGATTTCTGCCAAGCGCGATTCGATCAGGTAATTCTTGGTCGAATCCAGACTGATGCCGGTCTTTTGCTCGAGCAAGCGGTAGAATCTGGTGAATACTTCATCAGTCATTGCCGGTGCGTTTGGACGCCATTGGGCGGGTGCGAAAAACCAGTTCATCCGCCATCTTGGCGAGCGGCAGCACCATCTCCGCCAGATTGGCTTGGACGACGGCGCCCGGCATCCCCCAGATCACGCTGGACTCCTCATCCTGTGCCAGTACCGCGCCTCCCTTGGCTTTGACCTCGTGACTGCCTTTCAGCCCGTCGTAGCCCATGCCGGTGAGCATCACTGCCAACAATGAACTGCCGTAAACCTCGGCCGCCGAACGAAAAAGAACGTCTACCGCCGGGCGACAAGAGTTCTCCGGCGGCTCAAGCGTCAGCTGTATCGACAGCTTGCCGCCGACACGGGTCAGCGACATGTGCTGGCCACCGGGCGCGAGATAGGCGATGCCGGCCTCAGGAATTTCACCGTGCTCGGGCTCCTTGAAGGTCGTGACGCTGGACGCCGTCAGTCTGGCTGACAGCAGGGTCGTGAACGCGGCCGGCATGTGCTGCACGATGAACACCGGCACCGGCAGCGGCGACGAGAGATCGCTGAAGATCTGCTTCAAAGCCATCGGGCCGCCAGTCGACACACCGATCACGACCGCTGCGGCAGAACCCAACCGGCGGCTCGCCGTCGCTGATGCAACTGGGGCCGCAGCGACAACAGGCTTGTGCTGGTCGGCCTGCGCTGGCTTGTGGTCGCCGGCAAGCTCGGTCTCGCGTCGGCGCATTCGCTGGGCCAGGCCAAAGATCTTCGGGATCAGTTCGGTCTCGAGAACCTTGAAGGCCTCGTCCATGCTGCCCGCCGAAGCGGTGGGCTTGCCGACGTAATCCGTCGCGCCAGCGGTCAGCGCCATCACCGCAGCTTGTGCGCCGCGGTGCGTCATCGTGCTGAACATGATGATGGGCAGTCGCTTGTGCTCTTTCCGGATCTCGCGCAGCGCTGTCAGCCCGTCCATCTCGGGCATTTCGATGTCCAGCGTCACGATGTCGGGCTGCAGCTGCCGCACCGCCTCGATGGCCTGCAGGCCATTGGCGGCAAACCCCGCCACCTCGATCTGCGGGTGCTTGCCCAAGGCGGTCGCGATGATTCGCCGCATCACTGACGAGTCATCCACCACCAAGACCCGGATCGGCGCAGCTGCTGGGTTTGACATGCTAGGTGCTCGCGTTGAAATTCTTATTCGGCAAGGCAGCCAGAGATCAGCTTGTCTGCATCCAGGATGAAGAGCAGCTTGCCGGCCAGCTTGTGGAAACCGATGATCAGCTCGTAAGCGGTGGCGGGCATGTTGCTGGGCGGCGGTTCGAGTTTGGAATCCTCTAGCTCCAGGATATCGCTGACCTTGTCGATCGACAGACCGAAGAGCACGCCGTTGTTGCGGATGAAGACGGTGATGATGCTGTCCGCGCTCGGGTTGGGCGTGAATTTCAAGCGCTTGCGCATGTCGATTGCGGTGACGATCTGGCCGCGCAGGTTGATCAAGCCCGAGACGGCATAGGGCGCCAACGGTACCGGCGTGACCTCGGTGCCTTTGGTGAGTTCAACGACATTCGATGTCGGGATGCCGAAATACAGGTCGCCGACATAAAACGTCGCATAAGACCGGATCGAGCTCATTTGGCGGTCTCCAGCATTCGAGCATCCTCGTAGTCCAGCGCGGCTGAAGTACTCGACTTTTCTGCCGCCTGGCTCAGGTGGTTGAGTTGCAGGATTTCCTGGACATTCAGGATGCTGACGACACTGTCGCCGAGGATAGAGCTGCCCATGATCCCGGGCTGCGGCGGTGATATCAGGATGATCTCAGAGCTGATCGCGACGATGTCGTGGATCACTTTGACCACAAAACCCAGCGGCTGGCCATTGTGGTGGTGCACGATCACGTTGATGGCGTCCGTCGGGTGGGCGTCGGCGCTGCCAGCCCCCTCGACGAAGTCCGACAACCAGATCAGCTTCATGATCTGGTCGCCGTAGATGATCACGCTGTGGTTGCCGCGCCGCTCGACCCTGCTGATGGCGAACATTTCCAGGCGGTCGACGTAGTCCAGTGGGATCGCAATGCGCTTGACGCTGTGCAGGTCGAACAAGAGCATCGACTGTGTCTTCGTGTCCTCGACCGGTGGCTCCGGGATGTCGGCCTTGAAGTCCTTGTCGAGCAGCTTGGAGATCAGCCCTGAACGCACCGCGATGCCGCCGATGTCGAAGATCATCGCGACTCGACCGTCCCCGAGGATGGTCGCGCCGCTGTAGATGGTGGTGCCCTTGAGCAAGGTGCCGACCGACTTGACCACCACCTCCTGCATGAACAAGACCTTGTCGACGACCAGGCCGAAGCACAAGGCAGCGGCTTGGACCACGACGATATTGAGCGAGTCCTGTTCGACCTCGCCGGCATCGCCCAGACCCAATTCGTTTCGCAGGTAGATGATAGGAATCAGCTTGTTGCGCAGGCGGAAGACCGGCACGCCATAGAAATTTTCCAGCCCTTGATGGGTCCCGTTCTTCTCGTAACGGATCATCTCGAAGAGATTGCTTTGCGGAATCGCGAAGCGCTGGCCGCCGCACTGCACGAAGACTGCCGGCATGATGGCCAAGGTCAGCGGAATGCGCAGCCGCAGGTTCGTGCCCCGCTCCGATGTCGCGATGTCGACCGAGCCACCGATCTGCTGCACATTGGTTCGCACCACGTCCATTCCGACACCGCGTCCGGACAAGGTGGTCACGGCCGCCTTGGTGGAGAAGCCCGGCAGGTAGATGAAGTCGATGATTTCCCGGTCGGCCATCCTGGCGGCACGCTCGGCCGATACCAGGCCTTTTTGAACCGCCATCTTGGCCACCAGTGGGATGTCGATGCCACCGCCATCGTCGGCGATCTCGATCACGACCATGCCGCTTTCGTGCATAGACCGCAGCGTGATCGACCCGGTTTCCTTCTTGCCCTTGGCCCGCCGCACCTCGGGCGTCTCGATGCCATGGTCGACGCTGTTGCGGATGATGTGGATCAGCGGGTCCCGGATACCCTCCAGCAGCGTTCGGTCGAGCTCGGTTTCGGCGCCGATCTGGATCAGCTCGACCTTCTTGCCGCATTCGTTCGAGATGTCGCGCACCAGCCGTGGAAACTTCGCCCACACATTGCTAACAGGCTGCATGCGCGTCTCCATCATGCGCTCCTGCAGCTCCAGCGTGATGATGTCGATCGTGTGCACCGTGCTGGTGAAATTGATGTCCCCGCTGTTGGTCGCAAAAGACAGCAGCCGGTTGCGGGCCAGCACCATCTCGCTGACCAGGTTCATCAGCTTGTCCAGCAGTTCGACATTGATCTTGACCGGGGCGGTCAGCTCGGTGTGTTTGACGCCCTCGCGTGCCGGGATGTCGGCAGTTGGCGCTGGATCTGCCGCCTGGACTTCGCTTGCCGCCACGATCCCCGCGCTCGACGACACGACGACGGCTAGCGCTGGAGGTTCAGGCGGCGGTTCAGGCGCCGGCGCTGCAGCAGGCTGGGCGGCGGGCGGCTCTGCGGCTGTCGCTGCGACCGCTGCGACCGCTGCCGCTGTGGCTTGGGTCGCCGGCGCTGGCGCGCTTTCACCCGCCGCGAGCGCCTTGAGGGTCGCGATCAAAGCTGAGTCGTCGCCCGCCAACTCATGGCGCTGATCGGCGATGCCGCCGACGATGTCGCGCAGCCGGTCCAGCGTCGCGAGCAAGACGTTGGTCTTCTCCTCGTCGATGCGCAGCGTCCCCTCGCGCACCTTGGACAACAGCGATTCGCCCGCATGCGCAACCTTCTCGAGCCGGTGAAAGCCGAAGAATCCGCTGCTGCCCTTGAGCGTGTGCATCGCCCGGAAAATACTGCCGAGCAGCTTCTTGTCCTCGGGCGTCTGCTCGAGTTGCACCAGATCGAGGTCGAGCTGGTCAAAGATCTCTTGAGCTTCCAGCAGGAATTCATCGAGGATCTGGTCGTTGTTTTCCATGGCTTGAGCCCAGCGTCGATCAGGCGTTGAATGAAGCGCAGCGGCGTCTGGCGATCAGATCTTGAAGCGGCCGACCAGCGTCTGCAGTTCAGCTGCCATCTTGGTGAGGTTGGCGGCGGCTTTTTGCGAGTTGTTCGCGCCCTGGGTGGTGTCCCTCGAAACCTTGGAGACCGAGTCGACATTGCGGGCGATCTCGACGCTGCCGCTGGCCGCATTGCCGACCGCTTTGCCGATTTCGTTGGCGGTCGCCGCCTGCTCCTCGACGGCGCTGGCGATCACGCTGGAGATGTCGTTGATCTTCTTGATGATCTCGGAGATCGTGCCGATCGACAGGATCGCGCCTTTGACGTCGGTCTGGATGTTCGAGATGTTCTGGCTGATTTCCTCGGTCGCACGCGAGGTCTGGCGCGCCAGTTCCTTGACCTCGTTGGCGACCACCGCAAAGCCCTTGCCGAGCTCGCCGGCCCGCGCTGCTTCGATGGTGGCGTTCAAAGCCAGCAGGTTGGTCTGCTCGGCGATCGATGAGATCACCTTGAGCACGCTGCCGATTTCCTGGCTGCTGACACCGAGCTTGGCCATCGTCGTGTTGGTGGCCTTGGCCTCGGCCACGGCATGGGTCGCCACCGCGGACGCCTCCATCGCATTGGCCGATATCTCGCGGATGCTGACGCTGAGCTGTTCGACACCGGTGGCCACGCTCTGCATGCTGCCGCTGACCTGGGTTGCCGCGGCCGCCGCCGAACCGGCCTGCGCGGTGGTTTCTTCCGCGTTCGAGCTCATCTGGATGCTGACCGCTGACAGGTCTTCGGCCGCGAAAGACAGGTTGCCGGCATTCGTCGAAATCGCCTTGAAAGCATGGCGCGAGGTTTCGATCAGCTTGTTGACCTGGCCTGAGATGTCCAGGAAGAAACCTTCCTTGCCTTCGAGCTTCACCGCCGCAGTGAAATCGCCGCCGGCCGCAGCCGAGATGATCTCGCCGATCTCCCGGGTGGTTTGCTGGGCGGTCTTGTTGTTTTCCTGGTCGGCTTTCGCAAGCTTGTCGGCCGCTTGCAGGCTGAGCTTGAGCGTGGCCACAGCCCTGGCCATCTCGCCGATCTCATTGGCGTCGTCGGTGTTGTTGACCGGGGTGTCGAGTTTGGCCTCGGCCAAATCGCGCAGCGACCGGTTCAGGTCGGCGATCGGGTCGCTCAGCGACTTGTTGACCAGGTAGATGGTGAACAAGGAAAAGACCGCTGTGCCAGCGAGCAAAGCGGCGATCAGATGCAGC
>RGQD01000161.1 GCA_010030205.1 Betaproteobacteria bacterium | reverse complement strand
ACCGCGAACTGCTGGAACTTCAGCCTGAACCCGGCCTTGCCCATCTGCTCGAGCAAGATCTCCTGGCGTTGCACCGAGCGCTGGTCGTTCCAGGCAATGATGTTGATCTCCAGTCCGTCCTTGTGGCCCGCTTCGGCGAGCAACTTGCGCGCGTAGGCCGGGTCGTATCGGTAAGCGTTTTCCAGCGAGCCCTCGTGCGCCCAGTGCGCCTTGGGCAGCAGCGTGTTCGCCGGCTCGCCGATACCGCCTTGCGTGGCCTTGTTGAAGGCGTCGCGGTCGATCGCGAAGTTCATCGCTTGGCGCACCCGCGCGTCGTTGAAAGGTGCACGGCCGTAGTTCAGGAAGAACAGGTGCACGAACAAGGTCGGCGTGGCCATCCCCTTCAAGTTCTTGGTGCGGTCGATGATCACTTTTTGCTGCGGTGCCAACGCGTGCGCGAACTGGTTCTGACCGGTCACGACCGAGCGCAGCCCGGTGTTGGTGTCGGTGATGATCGCGAACTCGATGCCGTCCAAATACGGACGGTTGGGGCGCCAGTACTTGTCGTAGCGGGTGACAACGACCTTCTCGTTGTCGGTCCAGCTGACGAACTTCCACGGCCCGGCGCCCACCGGCTTGCGGTCGGAGTCAGCGCCCTGCGACTTGGCAGCCGTCGGCGAGAACATCATGCCGGCGCGGTCGGACAGCACCAGCACCAGCGAGGTGTCGGGTCCCTTGAGCTTGAGGGTGACTTGCAGCGGGCCTGTCACGTCCACGGCATCCAGCGACGCGAGGTCGGACTTGATGTTCGAGCGCGCGTCGCCGCGGAACCGGTCGAGGTTGAACTTGACCGCCGCTGCGTCGCAGGGCGAGCCATCGTGGAAGGTGATGCCCGGCTCCAGGTCCATCACCAGCGTCTTCGGATCGGGGAACTTCCAGGCCTTGACCAAGCCGGGTTTGGGCGTCAGCGCCTGGTAGTCCCACTCGAACAAGGTGTCGAACATCGTGTAGAGCTGCACATGGTCGTAGCCCGATCGACCGGTCATCGGGTCGAGCGACGACGGGTTGGTGGGCGTTGCCACCTTGAGCACGCCGCCTTTGCGCGGCGTCTCCTGGGCTTGCGCGCTGCCGCTGCCGAGCAGGCCGGCGGCGCTGGCAGCGCCAGCGATCAGCGCCATGACTTGCCGGCGATCCAGCGCCTGGCCCTCGAGGCCGGCCAGCAGGTTGGCGGGTTGTTCGTTCTTGTCCATGGGTTTCCTTGTTTGAAAAGTTTGTGTCGGTGGATGATGACAGCTGCGCTGGCGCGGCGATCAGTCGGGGGGACTGGCTGCCAACTGCTCAGCCAGATGGCAGGCAATGAATCGCTGGGGTTCGATCTCGCGCCACGGCGGCACGGTTCGCGCGCATTCGTCGATCGCATGCCTGCAGCGGGTGCGGAAACGGCAGCCCGAAGGCGGCGAAATCGGGCTGGGGATCTCGCCCTCGAGAATGATGCGCCGGTCGGTGCGCATCTCCGAGGGCAGTGGCACCGGCTCGGACGACAGCAGCGCCTGCGTGTAGGGGTGTAGCGGGCGCGCCGACACCTGGTCGGCCGGCCCCATCTCCATGAAGCGACCCAGGTACATCACCGCGATGCGGTCCGACACGTGCGAGACCACGCCCAAGTCGTGCGTGATGAACACATAGGTCAGCCCGAACTCGCGCTGCAGGTCCGAGAACAGGTTCAGGATGTCAGCCTGTATCGACACATCCAGCGCAGCCACCACCTCATCGCAGACCATCAGACGCGGCCGCAGCGTGAGTGCTCGCGCGATGTTCACGCGTTGCTTCTGGCCGCCTGACAACTCGTGCGGGTAGCGCTGGGCGTACTCGGCGGGCAGGCCGACGCGATCGATCGCTTCGAAGGCGAGGCGGGTGCGCTCGGCGGCGTCGGTATCGCCCAGGATGTCCAGCGGCTGCCGGATGCTGCGCAAAATCGTCATGCGCGGATCGAGCGCGGCGCTCGGGTCCTGGAAGATGATCTGGAACTCGCGGCGCGCGTTCTTCAAAGCCTTGGACGACAGCGAGTACGGGTCGACGCCCGAGTGCAACAGCTGCCCGCCTGTGGGCTTGGTCAGGCACACCAGCGCGCGACCGAGCGTGGACTTGCCGGATCCGGACTCGCCGATGACACCGAAGGTCTCGCCGGCACGCACGTCGAAATCCACGCCGTCGACGGCTTTGACCGTTTCCAGACCCTTGCCGGTGCGGAAATGCACGCGCAAGTCATGCACCTGCACCAGCTTGTCGGCGGCGGATTCTTGCGAGCCCATCGTGCTGTCGGCCATCACGCTGCGCCCACGGTCTGGGCCGGATGGCCGGCAGGGCTGGCGGACCCGATCGCGCCGGGCAGCGACAGCGCCTGGTGCTGCCCGCAACGCACGCGATGCGAGCCGACATCGTGCACCGGCTGAGGCTCGCCACAGGCCTCGACACGGTGCGAGCAGCGCGGCGCGAAGCGGCAGCCGGGTGGCATCTCCAGCGCCGAAGGCACACGCCCACGAATCGACGGCAGCGCGGTTTTGCGCTCGGACAGCCGCGGGATCGATCGCAACAGACCCGAGCTGTACGGATGCAGCGGGCGCTTGAGCACGGTGTCGGTGCTGCCGTCCTCGACCACTTGGCCGGCGTACATCGTGATCATCCGCTCGCAGGTTTCAGCGACCACGCCCAGGTCGTGCGTGATGAAGAGCAGCGAGGTTCCGGTGCGCTCGGAGAGCTTGCGCAGCAGGTCCACGATCTGCGCCTGCACCGTCACATCCAGTGCGGTCGTCGGTTCGTCGGCAATCAGCAGCTTGGGCTCGCAGGCCAGCGCGATCGCGATCATCGCGCGCTGGCGCATGCCGCCGGACAGCTGGTGTGGATACTCGTCGTGGCGCCGTTCCGGCAGCGGGATGCCGACCGAAGCCAGCGCCTCGATCGCACGCTCGCGGGCCTCGCGGGCGCTCAGCTTGAAGTGCGCGCGCAGGGTTTCACCGATCTGGTAGCCAATCGTGAACACCGGGTCGAGCGCACTCATGGGCTCCTGGAAGATCATGCTGATGCTGCGCCCGCGAACATCGCGCATCTCGCGCTCAGACAGCGCCAGCAGGTCGCGCCCCTCGAACAGGATCTGCCCGGTGACACGGCTGCGCGGCGGCTTGGGCAGCAGCCGCAGCAGCGACAGGCCGGTGACGGTCTTGCCGCAGCCACTCTCGCCGACCACACCGACCCGCTCGCCGGCTCGCAGCTGGAACGAGACCTGGTTGGTGACCTGCACCTCGCCAGAGCCGGTGCGGAAGTGGATGCTGAGGTCGCGCACCTCGAGCAAGGGGGCCGCTCGTTCGGGTGTTTTGCCAAGCGCATTCGGCGCCTGGGTAGGGGTCGCTAGGGCCATGGGTCAGGGTCGCATGAAGAACGATGAGGTCGGCCCGGCTTGGCGCAGCGGCGCGGCCAGGTTGGCGAACTCACACAGCAGCGAACGGGTGTCGCGCGGATCGATGATTTCCTCGACCAGGAAGGCTTCGGCGGTGCGAAACGGTGACCGGAACTGGTTCAGCCTTGCGGTGATCTGCTCGAGCAGCGCGGCCCGGTCCTCGGCTTGGTCCAGTTCGGCGCGGTAAGCGGCCTCAACCCCGCCTTCGAGCGGCAGCGAGCCCCAGTCGCCCGACGGCCAGGCATAGCGGTAGTGCAGCTTGCGGTCGTTGGTCTGCACGGCGCCGGCCACGCCGAAGGCCTTGCGCAGAATGAACGAGCACATCGGCACGGTGGCCTGGTGCAGCGCCGCCAGCGCGGTGACGCCGCGCCGGATCGTGGCCGCTTGCTCCGACGCCAGCCCGATCAGAAAACCCGGGATGTCGACCAGTTGCACGATGGGCAGGTGAAAGGTTTGGGCCAGGTCGACCAGGCGCGCGGCCTTGATGGCGCTGTCCGCGGTCCAGGCGCCACCGTAGTGGTAGGGATCGCTGCCCAGCAAGGCGACCGGCCAACCGTCTAGCCTGGCCAGTCCGGTGATCGTGGAGCGGCCGTACAGCTTGCCGATCTCGAAGAAGCTGCCCTGGTCGACAACGGCCTCGATGATGCGGCGTGCGTTGTAGACCTTGCGCCGGTCGCGCGGGATCGCCTCGATCAGCCAGTCTTCGCGCCGATTCGGGTCATCGGTCTGCGGACCGCGCGCGGCCAACTCGTAGACCGAGGTGGGCAGGTAGGACAGGAATTGGCGGGTGCGCGCGAAGGCCTCGGCCTCGGACGAGACCTCGTCGTCTACCGCGCCGTTGCTGGCGTGGATGTGGCTGCCGCCCAGCGTCTCCTTGTCAATCGCTGCGCCCACCCGGGCCACCAGCGGTGGGCCGGCGATGAACATCTGCGCGCTGCCCTTGACGATCATCGAGTAGTGGCTAGATGCCACGCGCGCAGCGCCCAGACCGGCCACTGACCCCAGCGCCAGGCCTACCACCGGCACCAAGCCCATGTTCTCGGTGACGAACTGCCAGCCGATCATCTGCGACACATAGGTGCGCTGGTCGACCTCGAGCGACTTCACCGAGCCGCCGCCGCCGGTGCCATCAACCAGCCGGACAATGGGCAAGCGCAACTCGTTGGCCATCTGTTCGGCCAGCGCGGACTTGGCCCAGATGGCGGCATCGGCCGCACCGCCGCGCACCGTGAAGTCGTCACCTTGGAGCACGATGGGCCGGCCGTCGAGTCGGCCACGACCGATCAGCGTGTTGCTGGCGTTGAAGTCGAGGAGATTGCCCTCGGCGTCGTAGCTGGCCTTGCCCGCGACCGAGCCGATCTCGTGAAAACTGCCGGGGTCCAGCAGTGCATCGATGCGCTCTCGAACCGTCAGTTTGCCGCCATCGTGCTGGCGTTTGACCTTGTCCGGACCGCCCATTCGACGAGCCAGCGCCTGGCGGCGATGCAATTCATCGACTTCGGGTTGCCAACTCATCCGCGACGCTCTCCTGGGTGCCCACCCTCAGCGGATTTTCGCGTCGGTCGTGTGAATAAAAAGCCCGGTGCCGATCATGCCCCAGCTGTCGCTGTTCGGGCTCGCGTGAAAACCCTAGAAAGCCTTTGCGCAAGGGCTTTGCGCGCGCCGAATCTGTGCCTGCAGTTGCGCGCAGCCAGCCCTGGCGGGTCAGTCGGCGTCGGGCTTGCCGCGTGCCGATCCGGCGATCAGCTCGAAGCGGAACAGCCGGCATTCGATCGGTCCGTTCCACATCGGCACGCGCCGGTTTTCCTTCAATCGAAGCGCCTGCGGCAGCTTCATGTCGGGGCTCAGCACCCAGGCTGTCCAGCCGGCGTAATGGCGCTTCCAGTGGCTGGCGAGCTGGCTGAAGAACTCGGTCGGGCTGCCGCCGCCCTCGAAGCCTTCGCGAGTCGGCCTGGGCTGGCCGCGGTCTGCGGGATGGATGCGTTCGCCACCGCGTGAACCCATCGGCGCGATGCGCTCACCATAAGGCGGGTTGATCACCATCAGACCACTGGGCGCTGGCGGCATTCGCTGCAGCGCGTCGGCGGTCTTGAATTCGATCGCGTGCGCGACACCGGCGCGGTCGGCATTGCGCTGCGCGAAGTCGGTCATGCGGAACGACACGTCGCCAGCGAAGATCTGCACCTCGGGCGCATGCTGCCTGGCCCGCGCCGCATCCTTCAGCCGCGACCAGCTGTTCTGGTGCGCACGGAAAGGCAGCATCTTTTCGAAGGCGAAACGCCGCTGCAAGCCGGGTGCGATGGCGCAGGCGATCTGCGCGGCTTCGATCGCGATCGTGCCTGCGCCGCAGCAGGGGTCGAACAATGGACCGTCCTCGGCGCGACCCTGCCAGCCGGCGGCTGCCAGCATCGCTGCGGCCAGGGTTTCCTTCAACGGCGCTTCGCCCTTCAGGCCCTGGGCATCGCGCCAGCCGCGCTTGAACAGTGCTTCGCCCGAGGTGTCGGCGTAGAGCGTGGCGTGCGTGGGCGACAGGTGCAATGTCAACGGCAGGTCGGGAAATCTGGTGTCGATGCTGGGCCGCTCGCCGGTGGCGTCACGGATCACGTCGCAGACCGCGTCCTTGACCCGCAGCGTTGCGAAGTTCAGGCTGTGCAGCGGCGAGCGCTGCGCGCTGGTGTCGATGCGAAAGGTCTGCGCCGGGGTGATCCAGTCGCCCCAGGCCACGGTTCTGGCCAGTGCGTAGAGGTCTTGCTCGTTCTCGTACGCTCCATGGGCCAGTGGCCACAGCACGCGCTGGGCCAGCCGACTCTCAAGGTTGAGCCGCATCGCGCCCAGGGCGTCGGTCATCACCTGCAGGCCGCCGCGGTCAACCTGCAACTGGGTGTCGGCGCCCAGAATGCGGCCGACTTCATCGACGAGCAGCGGCTCGGCACCGGCCGCGCAGGGCAGGAACAGCGCGACCGGCTGGTCGCCGACCCCAGGCCGGCCAGCGGCTCGCGGCGCGGGCTGGTTTGCGTCGTCTGGGTCGTTCATAAGGCTTTGCGCAGGTTGGCGGGCGCGATCTTCAGCGCCTCGCGGTATTTGGCCACGGTGCGTCGCGCCACCGTGATGCCTTGCTCGGACAGCATGTCCGAGAGTTGGCTGTCCGACAGCGGCTTGGCCAGGTCTTCGGAGCTCACCAGCTGCTTGATCAGCGCGCGCACCGCAGTGCTGCTGGCGTTGCCGCCGGCATCGGTGCTGAGCGAGGATCCGAAGAAGTACTTCAGCTCGAAGGTGCCGAAAGGCGTGCTCATGTACTTGGCGGTGGTCACGCGCGAGATCGTCGACTCGTGCAGCCCGAGCTCATCGGCGATCTCGCGCAGCACCAGCGGCTTCATCGCGATCTCGCCGTGGCTGAAGAAGCCCTTCTGACGCTCGACGATGGCCTGGCTGACGCGCAGGATGGTGTCGAAGCGCTGCATGATGTTCTTCATGAACCAGCGTGCTTCCTGCAGCCGCTGCGACAGCCCGGCGCCGCCGCGTTGGCCGCGGATCGCCTGGGCGTAGAGGTCGTTGATGCGCAGCTTGGGCATCACATCGGCGTTGAGCGTGGTCTTGAAGCCTCGGCCGGATTTGACCACCAGCACGTCGGGCACGACGATGTTGGCCTCGGCGCGTGTGAAAGGCCGACCCGGCTTGGGCTCGCAGGCTTTGATCAGCGCCTCGGCAGCGCGCAGCGTGGCCTCGTCGGCGCCGGTGGCCGACATCAGCTTTTTCATGTCCTTGCGCGCCAGCAGCTCGAGGTGGCCCTGGCAGATGCGGATCGCCACCGCCTTGGCCTGGCTGTCGGGTCGCTGGCGCAGCTGCAGCACCAGGCAGTCGCCCAAGCCGGACGCGCCCACGCCGGTGGGCTCCAGGCTTTGCAGCCACTTCAGCGCGCAGCGCAGCCGGTCGGCCAATTCCTCGCGTTCCTCGGCCGCGTCCTCGCCGTCAATACCCAGGGTCTGGCCCAGCCGCTCGGCGATGTCTTCGAGCGTGTCGGCCAAGTAGCCGTCCTCGTTGAGCGAGTCGATCAGCACCATCACCGCGGCGGCGTCGTCGGCCGACAGCCGCATGCCCAGCAGCTGGCGGCGCAGGTGGTCTTGCAGCGTCGGGCCGGTTTCGGCCGACTCGATCGGCTCGTAGTCGTCGTCGCCGCTGCCCGACCCGCTGCTGGCCGATGGCAGTTCGCGGATGCCGTCGAAATCGTCACGTTCGGTGCCGTTTTCCCAGTCATCGCGCTCGGTGCTGCCAAACTCGGCCATGTCCATGCCGGCCGGCTCTTCGGCGCTGCTGTCACCGCTGTCCTCGCGCTCGGACAGCTTGTCTTTCTCGCGCTCGGCGCTCTTGTCAGCCGGCGCGCTGACGCGCTCGAGCCCGAACTCCATCGGCGCGTGGTCTTCCTCGACATCCAGGAATGGGTTTTGCTCGAGCATCTGCTCGATCTCCTGGTGCAATTCCAGCGTCGAGAGCTGCAACAGCCGGATCGATTGCTGCAACTGTGGCGTCAGCGCCAGGTGTTGCGACAGCCGGACTTGGAGCGAGGGTTTCATGGCGGGTGCGACAACCCGGTCACATCCGGAAATGCTCGCCGAGGTAGACCCGGCGCACGTCGGCGTTCTCGATGATCTCGGCCGGCGTGCCTTCGGCCAGCACCCGGCCTTCGCTGATGATGTAGGCGCGGTCGCAGATGCCCAGCATCTCGCGCACGTTGTGGTCGGTGATCAGCACACCGATGCCACGGCTCTTGAGGAAGCCGATGATGCGCTGGATCTCGATCACCGCGATCGGATCGACGCCTGCAAAAGGTTCGTCGAGCAGGATGAAGCGAGGCTGCGTCGCCAAGGCCCGGGCAATCTCGACCCGGCGCCGCTCGCCGCCCGACAAGGCCAGCGCGGGCGAGTCGCGCAGCTTGTCGATAGCCAGGTCACGCAGCAGCTGCTCGAGTTGGCGTTCGATCGCCTCGAATTTCAGGGCCCGTCCGTCAGCACCGACCTGCAGCTCGAGCACCGCGCGGATGTTTTCCTCGACCGTGAGCTTGCGAAAGATCGAGGCCTCCTGCGGCAGGTAGCTCAGCCCCATGCGCGCGCGCTGGTGGATGGGCTTGTGCTGCACGGAGACACCGTCGAGGCGGATCTCACCGGCATCGGCCCGCACCAGACCCACCACCATGTAGAAGGTGGTGGTCTTGCCCGCACCGTTGGGTCCGAGCAGGCCGACCACCTCGCCAGCACCCACGGCCAGATGCACATCCTGGACCACTTTGCGCGAGCCGTAATGCTTTTGCAGGCCGCTGACCTCCAGCCGGCTCGTCACCGGCGTGGCCACAACCGTGCCCCGGCTCATCGCCGGTCACCGAGGGTCGACGAGGGCCGCAGGCCGCTGCTGGCAGCCGCGGCCGCTTCGTTGACGCCGCGCGGTGCGATCACCGCCCGGACCCGGCCGCCGGGGTTGTCTGGGCTGACAGCGCCGCCGCGAACGTTGAACACCTCGGCCACGCTGTCCCAGACGATCAGCGCGCCCTGGATCTGGTCGGCCAGCGCTGCGCTGCGCAACCGCCGGACCTGAGCCTGACCTTCAAAGCGAAGCGTGCCGGACCGGCTGTCGTAGTCGATTCTCTGGGCCTGGCCCTCGACGACCTCGTCGACACCATCGCGCTTTTGCCGATACGTCGCCGGTTTGCCGTCGGCGCCGCTGGCTTGCGCCAGTTGGTGGCCCTCGGGGGATTCACGAAGCTCGAGCTTGTCGGCGCGGATCTGCAGCGTGCCCTGGCTGATCACCACGTTGCCGCTGCAAACACTGGTCTGCTTGACCAGATTGACCGTGCAGGGCTGCTCAGACTCCAGGATCAAAGGCTTGTTGCGGTCGGCTTTCTCGGCCTGGACCGGCAGGCTCAGGACAGCGCCGCCGGCCAGCAGTGCAAGCAAGATCAGCGAAGGCGGGGTCAGGGTAAACATCAATCGGCACAGAACTTGCATATCATTTTAGACCGAAGTCCTGGCTCGGTCAGCGCGCATCGCCAACAAACGACCGCTTTGAGGCGAGTGTTGGATGCGCGCCGGCCGAGCTTTCCGGCGAACACCACCCACAGCGGGTTCAGGCTTTGTGCGATTGCGCGATCAACGCGTCGGCCGCGGCCAGCGCTCGTTCTGCGGTGCCGGCGATCGACGGTGAGGTCATGAACCGGCCGTGGATGCCCAGCGTGGGCACGCCGTCGATCTTGTAGCCCTCGGCCAACTGCTTGGCTTGTCGGATCTTGGTGGCGACCGAGAAGCTCTTCATCGCGTCGAACACCTTGGTGGCATCGGCGCCGTTGGTCTTGACCCAGTCGACTATGTCGGCATCCTTGTCGAGCCGCAGGTGCTGCACATGCAGCGCAGCAAACACTTTGCGGTGCAAGGATTCGAGCAGCCCTAGGGATTCGAGCGCGAAGTACAAGCGCTGCATCGGTTCGTGTGCAGCGTTGAAGGCCACCGGCACACGCCGGAAATTGACATGCGCAGGCAGCTTCTTCGCCCAGGCTTCGAGCAAGGGCTCGAAGGCGTTGCAGTGCGGGCACCAGTAGCCGAAGAACTCGACCACATCGACCTTGCCCTCGGTCGCAGGGACGGGCTGCGCCACCCGCAAGTAATCCCGGCCTTCGACCGGCGGCCCGCCCTGGGCCTGCAGCGGCAAGCCCAGGCCAACCAAGGTCACGCCAGCGGCGCAGACCACCAAATCACGACGGTTCATATGCGGACCCATTCTCAAGAAAGTTGATGTTGCAACCGGACTGACGGTAGCAGGCGATTCGGAATTGCGCTGGTTCACCGCTCGACCCGCACCAGATTGGCCTCTACGCCGGCGCCCGCGAGCTTGGCCTGTGCGTCTTCGGCCTCGTCGCGGCTGGCGAATGGTCCGAGGCGCACCCGAAAAACATTGCGACCTGCTTGTTCTCGCTCGGTGATCTTGGCACCAAAACCCGTCAACGCGAGCTTGACACGCTGGGCTTCGGCGTCCTCCTGCCTGGCGTAGGCGCCGGCCTGCACGAAGAAGGTGGCGATGGCTGCCGGCTTGGTGTCGGCTTTCGGGGCTGGAGCCGCCGGGACGGCCGGGGCCGCCGCTTGGTCAGCCAGGATGGCCGCAGGATCGCGCGCGCCGCGTGGCAGGCTGGCCGCGGGCATCGCCGGTGCTGCGGGCCCGCTGGGCGCTGCCGCAGGTTCGCTGGCTGCGGCAGGCTGCGGACGGGCCG
>RGQD01000017.1 GCA_010030205.1 Betaproteobacteria bacterium | reverse complement strand
GGCCTGGCCGTACTCGTTGTTCGCCGAGTACGGAACACCCAGATTCGTGCGACCGATCGGCGCACCATTGGCATCGACCCCGGTATAGGTGAAGTACTGCCGGGTGTAGGTGGACCGGCTGGCGCCGCGCACGGCCAAGTGGGTCGGAATCTGCACGCCGTAACGGCCTGCCGAGCCTTCGAGTTTGGTCGATTTGTCACCCGCCAAGTCGTAGGTGAACTGGAACCGCGGATGCAGCTGGGTGTTGACCTTCAAGAAGGCCTGGCCGTCACCGTTGAGGTTTTCATACTTCTCGACCCGAACACCTGGGATCAGCAGCAAGTCCTTGTTGAGCTGCCACTTGTCCTCCAGGTAGAACGCAGACTGGTTGGACCCGGCGTTGGTGGTCGTCGAGAAAATCTGCTCACGACCATAGAAGTAATTCGTCTTGCCACCAACCAGCGCCGAGATCGCTTTGCCGTCGGCCAGGGTCTGTGTCATGCCCGTCGGCTTGAGGGCGCCGTTGGTCGTGTTGGCGTAGAAGTACACCGACCCGCCGGCATACTGCTCGCCAGCAGCGATCGACTTCAGGCTCACTTGGTCGGCGCCGGCCCGCAACAGGTGCGCGCCAAACTTGTACTCCAGGTCGAAGCGCAGCGAGTCAACCTTGTCCTTGGATCCAGGCGACAGCACGGTCGTGCCTGCAGCGAACGGGTAGGGGTTGATGTAGGTATAGCCCGGGAAGCGCGCAGCTGTCCCAGCGCTGACCTGCGGTTTGCTGGCGAAGACGTCGACACCCGAGTAGGTGTTGGTGTGTGGCGACTCGCTGCGCCCCGCCAACGCGGTGATCGTCAAGTCATCGGTCACGTAGCCGGTGTACTTCAGGATCTGGGCCGTACCGCCGACACCGGCGGTGTGGTCGGGATGGTTGGCATAGTTGGCAGTGGATGCAGCAATGCCGTCGCGCGCACCGGAGACGAAGTTGTAACCCGATACCGTTTCCTGCTGTTTGTAGTTGTCGCCCAGCAGCGTCAGTTCCAACGCATGGTTTTTGGTCAGGCTGGCATCGAACTTGACCAAGTATCGGTCGGTCGTGTTCTTGCGCTCGGACCAGCCATTGGCGAGGTAATTGGGCGTCGCACCTGTGGTCGGGAAGGCTGCGGCAGACACCGCCTGCGAACTGTCTTTGGACGAGAGCTGCTCAACAGCCGCGAACATGAACAGCTTGTCCTGGATCAACGGGCCGCCCAGGTAGGCCCCAGCCGATGTGGCCTGGCTGCTGCGGTCACTGCCGCGTAAGTAGAGCTTGCCATCGGTCGCGGCATTGCCGGCAAAGCCGGTCACCGGGTACAGGCGGTCGTTGTACGGTGACCGAAAGGCAGCCGGCGTGATGCTGGTGCTGAAGCCGCCTTCCCAACTGTTGCCACCGGACTTGGTGACGATGTTGACAACGCCCCCGATCGATCGGCCGAACTCCGCGCCAAAGCCGCCCGATGCCACGTTGGCCTGCGCGATGGCGCCAAACGGCAGTTCCATCGATCCCAGCTGGTTCAATGGGTTGGTGACCGGAAAACCATTGATGTAGTAGGAATTTTCTGAAGGCGCACCGCCACCGATGCTGGCGCCACCGGAGTAGCGCGGGTCGGCGCGCGTGGTGTTGGGTGCGAGTTGAATGATGCCGTCCAGGCTGCGCGAGATCGGCAGCGCATCGAGTTGCTTGGCCGTGAACGTGGCACCGTTGGTGGCGGCCGACATGTCAAGCCGGCGCGCACTGGTCGTCACCTGCACCACCTGCGTGTCACCGGCGATCACGACTTCACTGCCTTGGCCAAGCAGAACTTCAACCTCGGCACTGCTGCCGGCAAGCTGACCATTGCGCAGCAAGGTCGCTTTGTAGGTACCGATGGGCAGCGCAGTGACCGAGAAGCGGCCGTTGGCGTCGGGTGTCAGCGTGCGCTTCACGCCAGTCGCGACGTTCTGAACCACCACCGTGATGCCCGCGCCGGGCTGGACCGAGCCATACACGGTGCCGGACGCATTGGACTGCGCAAAGGCGCTGTTCGACGCTGCTGCCATCAGCACGAGGCTGCTGACGGCCACGGCGATTGCACGGCGCTGCCAAAGCATTGAATTTGATGGGGTTTTTGTCATTGACGTTGATCCAAGAAATATGTTTAAAAAACCCAACCCACGATTAATAAAATTCGGGCTAAGTTAACGTCCTAAAAAAGGTAAACCAATTATTTCCAAATTGTGACACAGCGTCACCCGGGTAAACCATAGGTTTGATCATGTAGCCGACCCTCAACTGCGATTCGCATTGACGCAGCGCAGATGATGGTTCGCGAGGCAGCGCCAAGGCGCTGGCTTGGCAACGAGGCTGAGGCCCGCTGCGGGCTGGCTATACTGGACTGATGCGGCTGAGCGACGACGAAAAGCGTGACATTGCGCGGGCCGCGGCAGCCGTTTTGCCACCGGGGTCGCGGGTGTGCTTGTTCGGCTCGCGCGTGGACGATGCCAGGCGCGGCGGTGATGTGGACCTGCTGGTGGAAATGCCGGCGCTGATGTCCACTGACGACATCGTCAGCTTGCGCAGCCTGTTCACCGCACAGCTCTACCGCCGCATGGGCGAGCGACGCATAGACGTCTTGATGACGGCGCTGGGGGCCGACGACGACCGTCTGATCGTCACCGAAGCCCGCCGCCAGGCCGTGGAGCTGGCCCGGACATGATCGACGCGGTGCAGCAGGCACGCCTGACCTCAGCGCTCTGGGAATGCGATCGCCATCGCGCCGCGCTTCGTCCAACGCCGCGGTGGCGGCTTACCGGCTGGAAGGCCAAGCTGGCCGGGGATAGAACGGGCAGTGGCCAGGATGACCGCCAGCGCCAAAGTGCCGCCTGCCTATACTCCAGTCATGCGCTTGAGCTTGTCTACACGCAGCACCATTCGAGACACCGTCCGGTCGGTGCTTGGGCCCGATGCCACCGTGCGTTTGTTTGGCTCGCGCACGGATGACGACGCCCGTGGCGGCGACATCGATCTGCTGGTGGAGTCGAACCAGGTCATAGCCCAGCCAGCGCTGGTGGGTGCCCGCATTGGCGCTTGCCTACAACTGGCGCTGGGCGACCAGCGAATCGACGTGGTGATCGCCGCACCCAACATTCCAGAACAATCCATCCACAGCATCGCGCGCGCTACCGGGGTGATGCTATGACCGGATCACCGGGCTTGGCACCACGACTGCAACACCTGGCTGAGGTCGTGCTGAAGGAAGCCGCCCACCTGTCGGCGACCGATAACCGACTCTTCAGCCGAGGACTCGGAACGGCTGAAGTGCTAGGCCTCGCGGCGGACGAAGATCTGGCCGAACGTGTCGATGCTTTTGTGGCCCGCTTCGGTCGCTTGCAGGACACGCTGGGTGCGGCCTTGTTGCCGCGGCTGCTGGACGCCTTGCTGGAGCCGACCGGCACGGTGCTAGACAACCTGAACCGGGCCGAGAAGCTGGGATGGGTGCGATCTGCAGCCGACTGGGCCAGCCTGCGCCAATTGCGCAATCGAATGGTGCATGAATATGTCAGTGATGCCGCAGCCTTGGCCGATGCGCTCAACGCAGCCCATGACGGTGTGCCCGACCTGGTGGCCGCGGCCCAGGTGATGGCAGGCCGGGTCAACACCTTGCTAGCGGCGGTCCCGCGTGCCGCGGGGCCGCGCTGACCAGGCCCAAGCACCTCAGACAGCCCTCACATCCTCGGCACCGCCGCCAGCAGGGCTCGGGTGTAGTCCTCGGCCGGCCGCAGCAGCACGTCGGCGCAATCGCCTTGCTCGACGATGCGGCCCCCGCGCATCACCGCGACCCGGTCGGCGATGTACTCGACCACCGCAATGTTGTGCGTGATGAACAGGTAACTGACACCGAGCTCTCGCTGCAACTCGCGCAGCAGGTTCAGGATTTGCGCCTGCACCGACACATCCAGCGCCGAGGTCGGCTCATCGCAGACGATCAGCCGTGGCTGCACCGCCAGCGCGCGCGCGATCGCAATGCGCTGGCGCTGGCCGCCTGAGAACTCATGCGGGTAGCGCTGCAACGCATCGGCGCGCAGACCCACTTGATCGACGATGCGCAGGATGCGGGCGCGGCGCTCGTCGACCGAGGTCTGCGGCTGCAGCGCGGCCAGGCCTTCGTCGAGGATCTCGGCCACCCGCATGCGCGGATTGAGCGACGCAAACGGGTCCTGGAAGATGATCTGCACCGAGCGCCGGGCGTCGCGCAGCGCAGGGCCTTGCAAGTCGAACAGGTTGTGGCCGTCGAGCAGCGCCGATCCGCTGATCTCGGCCTGGCCGCGCAGCAGTTGCACGATGGCCTTGCCGGCGGTCGTCTTGCCGCAGCCCGACTCGCCCACCAAAGCCAATGTTTGGCCGGCGGCAATGCTGAAAGACAGCTGGCTGACCGCCTCGAAGCTTGGCGCCTGGCGCGCGAACCAGCGCTTGGGCAAGGAGAAGCTCACGCAAAGCTCTTTGACCTGCAGCAGCGGTGTCGCGATGGCTTTCGCTTCGACCTTGGCGACCTCGACCACCGGCGTCGCGACCGGCGTTGCGACCGCCATCAGACCCAGCCCAGTGCCGCCAGGCGCGAGCAGCAGGCAACGCACCTGGTGGCCTGGCTCGCCGGTCAGCGCTGGGGCCGTGACATGGCAGGCCGGCTGCGCGTGGACACAGCGCGGCGCGAAGCGGCAGCCGCTGAAGTTTTGCGTCAGCGGCGGCACCGTGCCGGGGATCGCGGCCAAGGCCTGGTCGCGCCGACCCGCACCGGGCAGCGCCTGCATCAGCGCGCGGGCATAAGGGTGCTGCGGTCGCGCAAAGAATTCATCGGCGGACGCGACCTCGATGATCTGGCCGGCGTACATCAGCGCCACCTGGTCGGCCACGCCCGCGACCACCGCCAGGTCGTGGGTGATCAGCAGCAGCCCCATGCCGTGCTCGCGCTGCAGGTCGGCCAGCAGCTCGAGGATCTGCGCTTGAATCGTCACATCGAGCGCCGTGGTCGGCTCGTCAGCGACCAGGTAATCGGGCTCGCAGGCCAGCGTCATCGCGATCATCACGCGCTGCTTCTGGCCACCGCTCATGCGGAACGGGTAGTCGTCGATCCGCCGTTCGGGCTCGGGGATGCCGACTCGCTTGAGCCAGTCGATCGCCTTGGCGCGCGCAGCGTCAGCGCGCAGCGCGGTGTGGGTCTCGATCGCCTCGACCATCTGCCGGCCGACGGTCAGCACCGGGTTCAGGCTGGTGCCGGGCTCCTGGAAGATCATGCCGATGCGCCCGCCGCGCACCGATCGCATGCTCGATTCGGGCAGGGCCAGCAAGTCGGTGCCGTCGAGCGTGATGTCGCCGCCGACGACCGCGCCGTTCTCGGGCAGCAAGCGCATCAGCGCCAGCGCGGTCATGCTCTTGCCGCAGCCCGACTCGCCCACCAGCGCGAAGGTCTGGCCTTGGCGGATCGTCAGGCTCAGGCCGGCGATGGCTTTGACGATGCCCGCCTCGGCATCGAGCTCGACTTCGAGCTGGGTGGTCGTCAACATGCGCATGGTCCGGGTTCTATCCTCAAACCGCGACACGCCGTGACAAGCGGGGCCGCTGGGCGCGCGAACGCGGGTCGAAGGCATCGCGAACGCCATCGGCAAACAAATTGGCGGCCAGCACCAGCGTGACCATGAAGCCGAAAGCCGACGCGAAGCTCCACCACACGACAGGGTCGCGGCTCATCTCGCTGCGCGCCAGGTTGATCATCCCGCCGAAACTGCTGGTGCTGGGGTCGACACCGACCCCCACATAAGTCAGCACCGCTTCGTACAAGATCAGGTCGGAAAAGCTCAGCACCGTGGTGATCAACACCAGGTGCATCACGTTGGGCAGGATGTGGCGCGCCATGATGCGCGCCGGTGCGACACCGAACGCGGTGGCAGCTTGCACAAACTCCAACTCGCGCAGCTTGAGCGTCTCGGCCCGCACCAGCCTGCACAGCGTGGACCAACCGGTGACGCCGAGGATGAAGCACAGCAAGAAGACCTTGATGTCAGAGCGCTCGGCACCGGTCTCGAACCAATCGGGGTGTTTGTCCAGCGCCACCTGCACCATCAGCACGCAGGCGGCGATCAGCAGCACGTTGGGCACCGAGGTCAGCGTGGTGTAGAGGTACTGCACCACCTCGTCGACCCAGCCGCGGAACCAGCCCGCCAGAATGCCGAGCACCACCGCGAACGGCAGCGCTGCCAGCGTGCTGAGCATGCCGATCACGAAAGCGGTACGGATGCTCTTGAGCGCCTGCACCAGCACATCGTTGCCGGTGCGGTCGGTGCCAAAGACGTGGTAGCCGCCCATCAGCGCGATCACCGGGCCAGCACACAGGCAGGCGACGGTCAGCGTCAACAACAGCGCCCGCAAAGGGTAGTGGGTACGGTCGGCAGCGATGTCGCGCCAGGCTGCAAACAGCCCGCCGTGCGATCGCGCCAGCAGCGTCGCCGCGCCCAGGCTGGCCAGTAGCGCGGCAACCAGCCCACCGGCCGCTCCCCACGCCGCGCGCTGCCAGAGGTCGGCGGCCCATTCGGTTTCAGGATGGACCAGGTGCGCGCCGCCATGCAGCAGGCGCGGCAGTTCACGCACGGACTGGCCGTCGCGGTTGACGGTCTGCTTGGTGATTGCACGGTAGCCCAGCGGGGCTGAATAAGTGGTCTCGCGCATCGCGATCTGGCGCGCCAGCGCCAAATCGAGCAGCGACTCGGTGCGGGTGTCGAAGAACTGCTGTCCGGCGGGCTGCCCCGCCGACGCTGCCAAGCCACGGCGGAAGTGGACACTGTCGAGCGCGGTGACGCCGACGAACAGCAGCAGCAGCATCGACGAGCACAGCGCCGGCGCGTCGCGCAACACCCTGCGCCAGGTCGCGCGCAGCGTGTCGTGGCGCGACACCCGCCAGGCATAACCGATCAAGCTGGCGAACAGCGCCCACAGCGCCACATCGGTCCAGAGGATGACGAACTTGAAACCCATGGTGGTCTTTTTCGAGTGTCCAGGGTCAGGACAGCCGCACGCGCGGGTCGACCCAGGTGTAGGCGATGTCGATCAGCACGTTGCTGGCAATGTAGAGCGCAGCGCCCAGGAACACCATGCTGCGAACGATCGCAAAATCCTGGCCCGAGATCGCTTCGATCACGAAAGCGCCCAAGCCCGGGATGCCGAAGAAACTCTCGAACACCAGGCTGCCCATGAAGACATATGGCAGGTAAGCGCCAGCGCTGGTGATGATCGGGATCAGCGCATTGCGCAGCACATGGCGAAACAGCACAACGGTCTCGGACAAGCCCTTGGCCCTTGCAGTGCGCACATAGTCGCGGCCAATCTCCTCCAGGAACATCGCCCGATACAGCCGCGCCTCGCCGCCGAGACGCGCCAGCAGCGACAGCATCACCGGCAGCGCCAGGAAGCGGATCGCGTCGAGCCCCGGCGCGAAACCCGAGATCGGCACCAGACGCAACACGCGCGAGAACAGGTACTGGCCGACGATGATGTAGAACAGCGCCGATATCGACAGCATCAGCACGCACAGCACGACGCCCCAGAAGTCGATCGCCGAGTGGCGAAAGAACACCAGCGCCAAAGAGAAGCTGATGCTGACGAACAGCTGCAGCACAAACAGCGGCAGCGCGAGCTGCAGGCTCACGCCCATGCGGGAGGACACCTCGTGTCCGATGTCGGTGGAGCGGGCCGAATCGCTGCGACCGAAGTCCAGCACCAGCAGCGACACCGAGCGCTCCCAGAGCACTGTGCGCTTGATCTTTTCGACCCCGCTGGCGGCCTCGTTCCAGTACAGCGGCCGGTCGTAACCGCGCTCGGACTTCCACTTCTCGATCTGCTCCTGGGTCACGCGCTTGCCGCCGATGTTCAGGCGCGCCATGTCGTCTGGCGTGTTGACCGTGAAGAACAGGAAGAAGGTCAGCAGGTTGACCCCGACCAGGATCAACAGGCCGTAGCCGGTGCGACGCAGGATGAAGCTCAACATCGTGGGGCTTTCGAGTTCAGGCCGGGCCGCGCCTGGCCGTGGCAGTCTCGCGGGCACGCAGGCTGCGCCAACCCACCCAGACCAAGCCGGCCAGCGCCAACACCATCAGCACCAGCGGCCACATTACCGGTGAGTTCCACTCGGCCTGCTTGGCTGCGCGCCGCGTCGGATCGATCCGGTAGTACTTGGCCATGTCGCGGATCAGGATGCTGGGCTTGCCATTCGTGACCCATTGCTGAAAGGCCAATCCACCGTAAGGGAAGTAGCCGAAGCACCAGGGCGAGTCCTGCTGCAGCATCGTCACCATCTGGTCGATCAGCGCTTGCTTGGCCGGCCCATCGTCAAGCGCCTGCAACTGGCGATAGAGCGCGTCGTAGGCCGGGTTGTCGTAGTTGGCGTAGTTGTCGCCCTGATGCTTGCTGCGCCCGATCGGGCCATAGGTCAGGAACAGGAAGTTCTCGGCATCGGGGTAGTCGGCGAGCCAACCGCCCCAGAAGATCTGGTGCTTGCCACGCAGTGTCTTGTCCTGGTATTGGTTGAAATCGGTCGCGCGGATCTCGAGCTGCACGCCGATCTTGGCGAACTGCTTGACCATCCAGTCGTTCTCGCTTTTGAAATCAGGCGTCAGCGCGCGCTGGAAATCGTAGTTCAGCACCAGCGGCTTGCCGGTCGCGGCCTCGCGTCCGCCGGGGTAGCCGGCTTCGGCCAGCAGCCGCTGCGCGTCGGCAATCGGTCGGCGCAGCACCTTGCCGTCAACCAGCTTGTGCGTCACCGGGTTGAAATAGCCCGGCTGACCTTCGCGCGATCCGAACAGGCCCGGCGGCACCGGACCATGGGCGGCGACGCCGCCCTTGGACTTGAAGATCCGGCCGTAGCCTTCTTCCCAGTCGATCGCGATCGCGATGGCCTGGCGCAGCTTGCGGTTTTTCGCCTGCTGATCGGGCGTGTCGCCACGGCCGATCACTGGGTCGAGCATGTTGAAACCCATGTACCAGTTGCTGATGTCGGTCATCAGCGGGAACTTGAAGCCACGCTCGTCGAACAGCTTTTTCACCGCGTCCGAATCGTCAGCATCGTTGCGGAAGTCCACCCCCCATTCGGGCCGCTCGATCTCGGGCACATCGAGATAGCCTTGGCGGAACTTTTCCTTGCGCGAGACTTTTTCCTTCTCGATCGTGACGTAGAGCGTGTCGATGAAAGGCATGGTCTTGCCGCAGTCGGCCAGCAGGCCGTCGGCCTGGTCCTCGGGCATGCCTTCGCAGGGATAGGCTTCGCCGCGGAAGTTCGGGTTGCGCTTCATCACATGGCGGCGGTCACGAACGAAGTCGACCATCATGTAAGGCCCCGTGCCCACCGGCCATTGGTTGAGCGACAAGCCGTTCTGGCTCATGCCAGGCTGGGCGTAGAAAGCGTCGGCCTCCCAGGGCACCGGCGCCATGAAAGGCATCGCCATCCAGTAGCTCCACTGCGGGTATTTTCCTTTCAGGCGAACGCGGTAAGTGGTCTTGTCGAGCGCGACAGCACCGGCCAATGGCCAATTCCGGAAATCGAGAAAGGGCTTGTCGCCCACGTCGCGCGGCAAACCGGCGAGCAGCTTGGCGTCCTCTCGCTTGACGGTCTGGGCATAGTCTTTCAGGCCGATCAAGTAGTCCGCAAAAACAGCGAACACCGGCGCCTCGATGCGCGTCGTCGCGTGGCGCTTGAGCGCGTAGACGAAATCGTCGGCCACCAGTTCGCGCGTGCCCTGGTGCTCGAAGGCCAGCGGCGATCGCTTGTCGCCGAGTTGGGCGCGGGTCAGGCCCAGGTAGCGCGGTTTGCCAAGTTCATCGAGCGCGAAAGCCGGGTGCGGCTGGTAGCGGATGCCGGGCTTGATCTTGACGTCGTAGACGCTCTCGGCGATGGCGTCCGACGGTGCATCGTCGGGCAGTGGCTGGCCGTTCTTGTCCAGGTAGCGCGGCTTGGCCACTTCAGCGGCAGACTTCGGAATCAGCGTGTACGGTCGCTTCAGGTAATGGTAGCCATAAGGCGGCTCGTAGATCTGGAACGTGTAAGCCGACTCAGGATTGGAATAAGACGCTGTCGGGTCCAGGTAGCGCGGTGAGCGCTCGTCGAACGAGTAAAACATCGTGTTCTCGCGTTCGGCACCCACTGGGTAAGGGCTGTTGTTGCAACCGGCCAGCGTCACCAAGCCTGTCAGCCAGCAGACCGTGACCACCGGCCAGAGCCAGCAGCGCCAGAGCTTGCGCAGTGAGTGGGTGATACCGCGCATGCACAGGTTCCTGAGACGTGAGGGCTGCCGGGCCAGCGCCATCGGCCATGGAGCACGGCATGCCTCGCCAAGATCGCGAAGCGTCGAGAGCATTCTAGGGCTGGGGCCCTCGCCTACCAGCCCACCATCACGTCGCGCCCCTGCACCGCCAGCTCGACCCGCAGGCCCACAGGCAGCGTCACCTTGGTCTGGACATGGCCGAAAGGCAGGCCCGTCAGGATCGGCGTGTCGCAGACGCTGCGCAGCCGAGCGACCACGGTCTTGAGCGTGTAACCGCGGTCCAGCGGGCTCTTGCGCCAGTCGCTGAAAGCGCCCAGCAGCACCGCTTTCTGGCGCTGCAGCACGCCGGCCTGGTGCAGTTGCAGCAGCATGCGCTCGACCCGGTACGGATGCTCGCCGACGTCCTCCAGGAACAGGATGCCGCCGCGCAGCTTGGGCCAATGCGGCGTGCCCAGCAGCGACAAGACCATCGTCAGGTTGCCGCCCCAGAGCTGGCCGCGCAGCTGCAGGCCGTCGAAACCAGGCTCGGTGCGAAACCCCAGCGCCTCGAGCTCGCCCGACATCGCCTCGGCAAAGCAGTCGCGTGTCACATCGTCGACGCCACCGTCCTCGTCGCTGCGGCCGAAGTCGTCGCAGGCCATCGGTCCGTGCCAGCTGGTCGCGCCGGTGTGGGCCAGCAAGCCGAGCTGCAGCGCGGTCAGGTCAGAGAAACCAACCCAGCGGGTGCCTTGCTCGACGCTGCGTGCCAGCCGTGGCCAGTCGATGCGGTCTAGCAAGCGGCTCAGGCCGTAGCCGCCGCGACAGGCCATCGCCACGCTGGGCGCAGCGTCGGCGATGCGGTGCAAGGTCTCGAGTCTGGTGTCGTCGTCGCCGGCAAAGCGCTGGTGGCGCGCCCGCACGCTGGGGTCTAGCGTGACCTCGAAACCCATCGCACCCAGGCGCTGACTCGCCAGCTTGAGGGCGGCGCTTCGCAGCTCGACCCCCGAGGCGCTGTAGACATGCAAAGAATTCATGGTGCGGGCTGTCTGTCGTGAAATTGTCGTCAAATTCAAGAGGCATCCCCGACGGGGATGGGAGCTTGGCCATCGCCGGGCGCCCGGGCGGGACGATCCAGGTTGGCGGCGCGCAGCGCATCGCGCTCAGTCCGATGTTGGGCGCGACGTTCGGCAAAGAACTGACGCAACAGCGCCGACGCCGGCTCGGCCAGCACGCCGCCCAGCAACTCAGTCTGGTGGTTGAGCCGCGAATCGGCAAACAGGTTGGTCACCGACCCGGCGGCGCCGGTCTTGGGGTCGGTGGCGGCGAACACCACGCGCTTGAAGCGGGCGTGCATCAGCGCCATCGCGCACATCGCGCAAGGCTCTAGCGTGACGTAGAGCTCGCAGTCGGGCAGGCGGTAGTTCTGCAGCAGCTGCGCGGCATGTCGCAGCGCGACGATCTCGGCATGCGCGGTCGGGTCGTGCGTGGTGATCGGCCGGTTGTAGCCGGCAGCAACCAGCTGACCGTCGCGAACAATCACCGCGCCCACCGGCACCTCGCCAGCGCGCTGCGCGTTGAGCGCCTGGTCCAGCGCGAGTCGCATCAGCGGTTCATCGGGGCTGCTCATGGGGCTTGGGGTTTGGTCGCGCATCGCTAGCGCGCTTCACAACACGCGCTGGGGTCAAAGGCCAGGAAATACCTGGCCACCACCCCCGATTATCGGGCGCCGCTGCGCTCGGGCCTGGCATGCCAGGCCAGGATCGCCAGCACCCCGGTCACGCCCACGGCCGAGGTCAGCGGGTTGGCGAACACCAGCGAGAGCGCCAGCAGGTTGAGCACGATGAAGGCCGTGACACCGATCTTGCGGTTGATCTGGCCGGTGTAAGCCGCACCCAGGCCGAGGATCGCGACCACGGTCGAGACCATCGCGATGCCGAAGCTAGACCAGCTGAAGTCGACAAACAGCAGCGCCGGCGAGTAGACGAAAGCGAAAGGCACCAGCGCCTTGCCCATCGACAGCCTGAACGCGGTGATGCCGGTTCGCATCGGCTCACTCCGGGCGATGCCAGCCGCCGCAAACGCTGCCAGCGCCACCGGCGGCGTGACATCGGCCAGCACGCCGTAGTAGAAGACGAAGAAGTGCGTCGCGAGCTGCGGCACGCCGAGCTGGGCCAGCGCTGGCGCGACGATCGAGGCCAGGATGATGTAGGTCGGCGTGGTCGGCACGCCCGAGCCCATGATGATGCAAGCCACCGCCGTGAAGATCAGGCCAAACAGGATCGTCACCTGCTTGAGTTCGAACCAGCCCATCACATCGAATGCATGCACCGTCTGGGCCGCAACGCCCGAGAGGTCGAGCACAAAGGCCGAGAACTTGAAGCCCATGCCGGTCAGCGTGGTGATGCCCAGCACGAAGCCGACGCAGGCACAGGCCGCGCCTATGCTCAGCGCCGACTTCGCGCCCATCTCGAAACCCTGGGCCAGCGCGCGCGGTGTGATCGCCAGGCCGGTCATCTGCTTGCCAAATGGCCCCAGCAGCCTGGGCAGCCAGGAACAAGCCACCGTCAGCGTGATGCCCCAGAAAGCGGCCAGAAACGGCGTGTACTGCAGCAGCAGCAGCGTGACCATCACCACCAGCGGGATGAACAGATGCCAGGAGCTGCGCAAGACCAGCGCCAGCGACGGGATCTGGTCCGGCGGCATGCCGGCGAGTTTGAGCCGCTTGGCCTCTAGGTGCACCATCCACAGGATCGCGAAGTAGTGCATCGCCGCCGGCACGATGGCCACCAGGATCAGCTGGTTGTACGGAATGCCCAGGGTCTCGGCCATGATGAAAGCCGCAGCCCCCATGATCGGCGGCGTGACCTGGCCGCCGCACGAGGCCGAGGCCTCAACCGCGCCGGCAAAGCGAGGTGAGAAACCCACTTTTTTCATCAAGGGGATCGTCATCACGCCGGTGGTCACGGCGTTGGCGATGGCCGAACCCGAGATCATCCCGAACAGCCCGGACGAGACCACGCAGACCTTGGCCGGACCGCCCGAGAAGCGCCCGGCAGCGATCGTCGCGAGGTTGACGAAGAGCTGGCCCAGCCCGGTGAGCTGGGCCATGATGCCGAACAGCACGAAGTGGAAGACAAAGGTCGCGACGACGCCGACGGGGATGCCGTAAATCCCTTCGGTGCCCTTGTACAGGTGCGCGACCACCCGCGACACGCTGTAGCCACGGTGCGCCAGATCGCCTGGCAAGTAAGGGCCGAAAATGCCGTACAGCACGGTGGCCACGGCCAGCAGCGGCAGGAAAACACCCATCGTGCGGCGCGCGGCCTCTAGCACCATCGCGATCGCGATCACGCCAAACATCAGGTCCACCGCACTGTGCTGGCCTGGGCGCGCGATGTAGATGCTGTCGAAGAACAGCAGCAAGTAAAGCGAGAAGCTCGACGCCAACAGCGCGAACACCCAGTCGCGCCAAGGGATGTGCTGGTGGCTGCCGTCGTAGGCCTTGAACGGCAGCGACAGCCCGGCGATCGCCAGCAGCACAACACCGAAGGCCGCGGTGGCCGCCGGCGGCGCCTCGGCCCCGACAGCCTGCACCAGGCTCCATCCCAGCAACAGGTAGAACAGCGCCAACCCTGCCGAGACCAGCCACTCCCAGGGCCCGGGCAGGCGGGACTGCCGCGGAAAGACCAAAAAACACAGCCCCAGCACCACCGACAGGTGGATCGCCCGGTGCGCAATCTCGTTGTGCAAGCCGAAGCCAGCGGTGTAGTAATGCCAGCCCGACAGCGCCACCGCGATCACGCTGACGATGCCCGCCGAAACACCGGCCAAGCGGCGAAAACTCGACTCGGGGTCGAACTGCGCGATCAGGCGATCGACTTCATCCTGGGTAAATTGGCTCATCTTGTTTTCAAGGCTTTCAGCGTTGTGGGCAACCCAGCGCCCGCAGTTCGACCGCATCCTGGCTCAGGCTGGCCAGCAGCAAGGGCGCGTCGGGCAGCAGCAGGCGCATGCGCTGCGCCGGCAGCGGTCGCACCACCAGCGGCTGCACCAGGCGGTCGAGCTTCAGGCGCCAGCCGGCGCCCGAGCGCAACAGTTCTTCGCCGGGGCCTGCAGCATGGGGCAGGCCGTAGCCTTCGCCCTCGAAAGACTCCTCGACCAGATACGCCTGCGGCCGCATGACATAGCGGTCGACCACCGTCGTGCCGAGCACCGAGTGCTCGAACGCCAGGCGAAGGCCTGGCGCGTCGGGATCCAGCGGCAAGCGCAGCAGCTCGCGCCCGCTGCGGTGCTCGCTGAGCAGCAACTCGCAGCCCGCAGCCGCAGCAGGCGCGATCAGCGCGCATGCCAAGCCGACCGCGCGCTGCGGCCAGCTCACTTGGCGATGCCTTTTTCTTTCAGGTAGCGCAGCGCGCCGGGGTGCATCGGCGTGGTGCCGACCGCCATCGCGTTGGCCAGGCTGATGTTCTTGCCCTGCGCGTGCACCTGGCCCAGGATCGCGGTGTTCTCGTACAGCGCCTTGGTGACCTCGTAGGCCATGGGCTCTGATACCGCTTCATGGGTGGCCCAGACGGCCATCACCGCCAGCGTGTCGACCGCCGCGGTCTGACCCTTGTAGGTGTTGGCCGGCAGCGGCACCTTGGCGTAGTAAGGCTGCTGACGCTGCAGCTCGGCGATCTCTGGGCCGGACAGCGGCACCACCTTGAGCGAATGGCTCTGCGCGAAATCGGTGACCGACGAGGTCGGCACGCCGGCGGTGATCAGCGTCGCGTGCAGGTTGCCATCCTTGATCTTGTCGACCGCCTGGGTGAACGACGACAGGTCTTCCTTGATGTCGGCGCGGCTCATGCCGTGCACCTTGAGCAGGTCGGTCAGCAGCTGGTACTGGCCCGATCCCGGCGCGCCCGACGAGATGCTTTTGCCCTTCAAGTCGCGAACGCTGTTGATGTTGAAATCGGCGCGGGTGATCAGCTGCACCGTCTCGGGGTAGAGCGCACCCAGCGCACGCAGGTTTTTCAGCGGCGCGCCGGCGAACTGGCTGCTGCCGGTGTAAGCCGCGTCCAGGATGTCGGCGGCGACAAAAGCCGACTCGATCTCCTTGTTGCCCAGCAGCTTGGCGTTGCCCACCGAGGCGCCGGCGGCTTCGGCCGTAGCCGAGACCTTCTTGCCGTCGACCGTGGCCTTGTTGGAGATCAGCTGCGCCAGCATGCCACCCAGCGGGTAATAAGTGCCGCCGGTGCCGCCGGTGGCGATGCCGAAGAAAGCGCGCTGCTGCGCTATCGCGGCGGTGCTCAGGACGGCAACAGCCACCACGGCTGCGCCAAGCTTCCAGGTCAGTTTCATGTGTTTCTCCAGGTCAGGTTGCGGTTGTGTCCCGACGATAGCCGGCCGCAACACACCAGCCCATAGCGATTTGCCCTCGCCGGGACGCGATACTCGGGCGATGCGAGCCAAGCCTGAAGATGTCCCAGCATGATGTGATCGTGATCGGCGCCGGTGTGATCGGTTGCTCGGTGGCCTACCACCTGGCCGAGTTGGGCGCGCAGCGCGTGCTGGTGCTCGACCGCGGTCAGGTCGGCGCCGGCACCAGCTCGCAGTCCAGCGGCATCCTGCGAACCCACTACTCGGTGCCCGAGAACGTCGAGCTGGCGCGCCGCTCCTGGCAAGTCTTCGACCGCTTTGCCGAACTGCTGGACGACGACCAGGCCTCGGCCGGGCTGGTGAAATGCGGCTACCTGATCGCCGCACCCGAAGGCCCCAAACTCGAGCCCTTGCGCGCAGCGATCGCTGCACAACAGGCGATGGGCATCGCGGTGCAGCGCTTGAGCCCGGCGCAAGCTTTGGAGCGGCTGCCGATCTGCCGCTTCGACGACGCCGCGCTGATCGGCTTCGAGCCCGAGGCCGGCTTTGCCGATGCCTACCTGGTGGCGAGCAGCTTCGCGCGCGGCGCACGCCGGCGCGGCGTGACGATCCTAGAAGGCGTCGAGGCGCAGTCCTTGCTGTTGTCTGAAGGTCGGGTGGCGGGGGTGATGAGCTCGCGGGGGCGCTTCGACGCGCCCACAGTGGTCAGCGCGCAGAACATCTGGGCCACCGAGATCGAGCGCTGGACCGGCATCGCCACGCCGGTGCGCGCCGAGCGGCACCGGGTGCTCGCGCTCGCCGGGCCGCAAGCCTACAGCCGGACAATGCCGGTCTACAAGGACCTGGGTTCGCCAGGCATGCTGTACTGCCGCAGCTACGGCGGGACCCAGATGCTGGTCAGCGAAGGCACCGCCGGCGAGGCGCTGGACGGGCCAGACAACGAACCGGGCGAGGTCTCGATCGACCAGGTGATCGGGATCGGCGCGCAGGTGGCCGATCGATTCCCTTGCTTTGACAGCGCCGGACTGGCCTCGAGCTGGACCGGCGTCTACGACGTCACACCGGACTGGAACCCGGTGCTCGGCCACCTGCCCGAACTGCCGGGACTGGTCGTGGGCTACGGCTTCTCGGGCCACGGCTTCAAGCTCTCGCCTGCGGTCGGCCGGGTGCTGGCGCAGGCCGCGCTGGGCCTGCCCACCGACGTGTCGCTCGCGCCCTATGCGCTGGAGCGCTTCCGCGCAGGCCGGCTGCTCAGCGGCCGCTACGGCTCGGGCGCGGTGTCCTGAGCGCACCGGCGCCGGCCTGGGCCGATCAAGGGCCAGCGACTGCTGCGGCATTGCAACGATCGCCATGGCAAATCGTGGAAACTAGCGAACCGACGGCTCGCGTCGTTCGCCGATTCACCAACCTCACCACAATGGACAGATCAAAATGACCCAACCCAAACTCTTAGGCATTTCCGGTTCACGCGCGCTGCGGGCGATCTGGGGCATGGAAGAAACTGGCATCGCCTACGAGCATGTCCCGGTCAGCTACGGTGCCGATTCCAAATCCGCCGAACACCTGGCCGTCAACCCCAACGGCCGCATCCCGGCCTTGATCGACGGTGATTTGCAGCTGTTTGAATCGATGGCGATCAACCTCTACCTCACCAAGCGTTATGGCGCTGCGCTGTACCCGACCAGCGCCCAGGACGAGGCCAAGGCCTTGCAATGGAGCGTCTGGGCGATCAGTGAGATCGAACCGCTGCAGATGCAGATCGTCGTCCAAAAGCTCTTCACCCCGGAAGAAAAGCGCAACCCCAAGGTCTCTGAGGGTGCAGCCAAGGGCTTGCAGCGCCCGCTGCGGGTGCTCAATGCTGCGCTGGCCGGCCGCGACTGGTTGATCGGTGACCACTTCTCGGTGGCTGACCTCAACGTGGCCTCGGTGATGTACTTGATGAAGCGGATCGACTTCGGCTATTCGGAGCATGCCAATGTCCAACGCTGGGCCGATGCCTGTTATGCCCGCCCGGCTTTGGCCAGAGCGCTGGCAAAACCCTGACGACAACCGTCGCATCGCCGGTGGGCGTTGACCGCAGCAATTGACAATGCGGCATGCTCAACGCCGTTGCCCGACTGCGCGCCGTCCGCCTGGCGCGCAGCACCAAACCCTTTCTCGCCCGAGGTGGGTTCAAGCGTGAGCGCTGCCCCGATTGCAGGCTGGTGCCCAGCCACTGCCTGTGCGCATTTCGGCCCTCGGTGGCCACCAGCGCTGGCGCCTGCCTGTTGATGGCCGATGTGGAGCCACTCAAGCCCAGCAACACGGGCTGGCTGGTGGCCGATGTGGTGACCGACACCTTTGCCTTTGGCTGGGCCCGCACCGAGACCGACCCGGCATTGCTGGCGCTGCTGGCCGATCCGCAGTGGCAGCCCTACCTGGTGTTTCCAGGCGAGTACGCGGCGCCCGAGCGGGTGGTGCACTCGATCGAGCCGGCTGCCGCCCAGGGCGGGTCCGGCAAGCGTCCGCTCTTCGTGCTGCTCGACGCGACCTGGACCGAGGCGCGCAAGATGTTTCGCAAGAGCCCTTGCCTGGACCACCTGCCGGTGCTCAGCCTAGAGCCTGACCAGATCTCAGGCTACAAACTGCGCCGCTCGCGCCGCGACGACCATTTCTGCACCAGCGAGGTCGCCGCGCTGTGCCTGAGCCTGGCCGGTGAGACGCTGGCTGAGCAGACACTGGCGGCCTACCTGGAGGTTTTCACCCACCACTACCTGCGCGCAAAAAATCAGCTGCCGGTCTTGTGGGAGGGCGAGGAGCACTTGCGCTTGCGCGAACTGGCGCGGTCGACAACGGTTTCTGGTCAGGCGCCAGCCCTTGAGATCAAACCTGCAAGCGTCGCTTGATCCAGCGCAGCAAGCCACCGAGCAAGGGGACTTTCTCGTAGACTTCTTCGGCAGCGTCCCAGTAATCCCGGTGATAGGCAATGCGGCCATCGGGCGCAAAGCGCAGGTGGCTGCTGCCGTGGATGCGGCGCTCGATCGTCTGGCGCTGCAGCCTGAACGTGAAATCCCAGCTCAGAAAACACTGCTGGTCCTGCACCAAGGCATCGATCACCTTGAATCGAGGCCCGGCCAGCGACTCGAACATATGCCCGAACACGCGCTGCACGCCGGCCAGGTCGTGGACCTCGTTGAACGGGTCCTTGAAGAAAGCCTGCTCGGTGTAGAGCCGTCCCAGCAGCGCGACATCGGCCGCCCCCAGATGTTCAAAGAACGCGATCACTGCGGCGACACGCGGGTCGGCACACGGGCTGGAATTCATCATCGTGTGGCGCGCTTGATCGCGCGAAAATAAAGTCCATAGCTGAGGTGGCGCAGCAGCTTGAGCCAGCGCGTGAAGCGCTTGGGGAAATGGATCTCGAATTCGCCGCGCGCCCAGCCGGCCAGTATCGATTGCGCTGCCTGTTCCGGTGTCAGCAAGGCCGGCATGTGAAAGTCATTCTGGGCGGTCATGGTCGTGGCGACAAAACCGGGGTTGATCACCGACACGCCGACCCGCTCGGGCGACAGGTCCAGATAGAGCGCTTCGGCCAGATGCGTCAACGCGGCCTTTGACGGCCCGTAGCCGAGCGACTTCGGCAGCCCGCGATAACCGGCAACACTCGACACCAGGCTGAGATGCGCCGGGCTGCCTTGCCGCGCCTGCAGCAGCAACTGCGGCAGCAGCGCATCGAGCAAGTTCAGCGCGCCGACATAGTTGACGTTCAGATGGCGCAGCGCAGCGTTCAGTGAAAATTCTTGCGCTTGCATCGGCTGATAATAACCTGCACAGTAAACGCACAGATCGATGCGACCATGCTCGCGCAAGACAGCCTGCGCCGCCTGCTTGAGCGCCGGCGCATCGAGCACGTCGAGCGCGATCGCCTGCGCGCTGGGATGCTCGTGCAAGAAGTCGTCGAGCAACGCTTGCTGGCGTGCCGAGACGATGACGCGCGCGCCAGCACGGTCAAGCGCTGCGGCCAGCGCGCGGCCGATGCCGCTGGACGCGCCGACCAGCCAGACGACGCGGCCTGACCATTCGCGCAATATCGGGTTCAAAGCCAGGCTCATGGCTTCTGGAACGACAGCGTGACGTCGCCGAGGTGCACGCCGAACTTGCTCATCCGCGCCTTGTTGAGCATCACGCGATCGTCGACCAGAAACATCCAGTCGTCGAAATCGACCTCGTAGACGCTGCCACCGACCGGCAGCTTGAGCGAATAGCGCCAGCGCAGCGCGTTGCCCGCCGCTTCGCCCGATGCCTGGCCGACAACGTCGCCAGCGCTGCCGCTGTAACGGCCGCCGCCCAGATAACGGATGGTCCAGACGCGGCGCTCGCGCACGCCGTCGCTGTACTCGAAGTCCTCTTCGAGCACGCCGACATCGGCTTGCCAGCGTCCGAGCAGTCTGACGATGAAGCGGCGCTTCACCTGCCCGCTGCGGTCGGTGAAGATGCCATGCGCCGTCAACGGACCGTTGAAATACTGGCGCAGGTCGAGCGCAGGCTTTTCGCCCGCATAGTCGGCAGGCACGGGCGACGCGCAGCCGCCCAGCAGCATCGCGCCGGCGCCCAGCAGCGCCGTGCGGCGTTTCAATGTCGATGAGTTCATGCGGTTTCCATGGCTACAGGTCGGATCTGGAACAGGTAGAGCAGCGCGGCAGCGCTCAGCTTCAACAAGCAGGGCAACACGCAGTAGGCCAGCGTCAAGGCCTGCAATGCAGCGTCGTTTTGCTGACCTGGCGCATAACCCAGCCACTGCAGCAGCGGCAGCGCCAAGCCTGCGGCAAGCGCCAGGTTCATCTTGTTGGCCGCCGTCCACCAACCGAAGAATGCGCCCTCAGCGCGGCCAGCCAGCCCGGCTTTTTGCACCACCAGGCTCAGCATCGCGCCAGGAATCGCCAGGTCGGCGCCCAATGCCGCGCCGCTGGCCAGGCACACCAGCGTGAAAGCGATGCGGTCTCCAGCGCCCAGCGCCGCAGCCCAGCCGAAGGCCAGCAGCGCCAGCAGCATGCCCAGACCCCAGGCACGCGCCTGCCCCAACCGCGCGACCGCGCGTAGCCAGAACGGCAGCGACAGCGCTGCGGCGACGAAGTAAGCGCCCAGATAAAGCCCTTCAAGCCCTGGTGTGCGCAAGCGGTCACGAACAAAGAACAGCAGCAAGGTCGCCGGTATCGCTGCAGCAATGCCGTTGAGCACATAGACCGCCAGCAAACGCCTGAAGGCCGGCACCCGCCAAACACCCAGCGCCGGCCCGGCGGCTGACGCCAGTTGGTGCGGCTGCGGGTGCGTTTGCGGGTGCGTTGGCGGCTGCGTGGGCGGTTGCGTGGGCGGCTGCGTGGCTGGCTGCGTGGCTGGCTGCACCCGCGGCACCAAGCGCAACAAAGCCAGGCCCGCCGCCAGCGCCAGCGCCAGCAGCGCGGCGGTGATCGCGAGCCCGAACAAGGTCGGCAAGATGCTGGCGCAGATCACGCCGGCCAGCGCAAAGCCCTCGCGCCAGGCGACGATGCGCGTCTGCTGCACAGCGTCGCCGCCCAGCCGCGCGCCCCAGGCTTGGTGCAGCACGCTCAACAAGCTGTAGCCCAGGTAGGTCACGACCAAGCACAGCGCGCACCAGGCCAGCAAGGCGCTTGATCCGCGCAGCGGCGGAAAGAACAGCGCTGTGAAGCCACCGCCAAGCAACAACGCTGCCAACACCATCCAGCCCAGCAGTCGCCCCGGCGCGCCATTGAGCCAGACATCGCAGCGCCGCCCGATCCATGGGTCGACCAAGGCGTCGAGTGTTCTGGCCACCAACAGCACCGCCCCCAGCAGCGCCAGCGGCACGCCGTATTGTTGCGCGTAATGCGCCGGTAGCGTGACGTACAGCGGCAGCGCGACAAAAGCCAGCGCAAAGCCCAAGGCGCCGTAGCGCAGGCCGGCGACCGGGCCAAACCCACCAGAGGCATCAGCGCCCAAGCCCGCCCTCCAGCAACTGCCGGCGCAGCGCAGGCTCAGAGCATTGCGGCGCCAACCAGATGCCAACGAAAAGCCGGCCGAATTCGGCATCGGCAACGCGCCGCTGGGGCTGGCCATTGACGAAGAACTGCACCGCCGTACCAGGCTCATGCAGGCCGCTGATGCGGTCGCCGGCTTGGACGTCGGGAAATGCCGCTTCCATCTCGGCGAGCCAGGCCGCAGCCTTGGCTTCGGAGATCCCGGCCTGACGGCGCATCTCGACCAGCGAGCGCTTGGCGATCTCACGCCCGCTCAGCGACCTGGCGTATTCAAGCTCCAGCGCGAGCGATTGGCTGGCCCAGTTCTGCGCATCGACCGTCTCGCGCGCCCACAGGCGGATGTCGTAGATCAGCAGGCCGAACCAGCGCAACTGGCCTCGGCCTTGTGGGCGCAGTTCGCCCAGTTCGGGCGGTGCAGCGGCTTGCGACAACATCGGCAGACTCAGCAAGCCGGCGATCGCTTGGCGTCTGTGCATCTCAGTCGCGCACCAGCGTGAACTGCATCACATCGGTATTGCCGGCATCGAAAGCCGCCTCGCAATAGGCCAGGTAGAACTCCCACAAGCGAATGAAGCGGGTGTCAAAACCCTGCTCCAGCACCAGACTCTCTTGACGCAAGAATGCCTCGCGCCAGCGCTTCAGCGTCTCGGCGTAGTCGCTGCCGAATGCCAGTTCGGCCTCGACACGCAACCCGGCCCGGCGAGCCTGCAGGCGGAACTCGCTCGGGCTGGGCAGCATGCCGCCGGGAAAGATGTACTGCTGGATGAAGTCGGTCGATCGCGTGTAGCGCTCGAACAAATCGTCGCGGATCGTGATGGTCTGGATGCAGGCGCGACCGCCGGGCTTCAGACTGTCGTGCACCGTCTTGAAGTAACTGCTCCAATATTCGCGCCCGACGGCTTCGAACATTTCGATCGACACAAGCGCGTCGAAAGGCCCATCGCGGATGTCGCGGTAGTCTTGGAAGCGCAGATCGGCTTGGTCGCTCAGGCCGGCGCCCTGCAAGCGCGCCCGAGCCCAGTCCAGCTGTTCGGACGACAAGGTGACACCGGTCAGGTGAGCGCCAAAGTCACGCGTCGCGCATTCAGCCACTGCGCCCCAGCCGCAGCCAATTTCCAGCACACGGGAACCCGGCTCGACGCGGCATTGCTGCAGCGCGCGGCGCATCTTGGCGGTTTGTGCTGACGACAGTGATCGCGTTGCGTCGCCGTCGAACCAGGCGCTCGAATAGTTCATGCTGGTGTCGAGCCAGAGCTGGTAGAACGAATTGCCGAGGTCGTAATGGGCGTGGATGTTCTTGCGGCTGCCCTTGCGGCTGTTGCGGTTCAACAGATGGCGCGCGCGGTGCAGCAATGCGCCCCACCAATGACCGTAGACGACAGACTCCAGCGCTTCGCGGTTGCGGATGAACAGTTCGAGCAAGACATGCAGGTCTGGGCTGCTCCAATGCCCGGCCATATAGCTCTCAGCAAAACCGATGTCGCCACTGCGCAGCGCCGCAGCGCAGACCGCCCAGTCGCGGATCCGCAGTCCGGCGCGTGGTCCCTCGGCAGCGCCGAAATGGGCCGAGCTGCCGTCGGGCAGCTGCACGTCGAGGCTGCCGAAGCGCAGTCGCTGCAAAAGTTTGAACACCGTGCGCGCTGCGCTCGGTGCGCCGCTGGGCAGGCTGAAGTCTTGCTTGAGCGTGGTCGTGTTCATGGCAGGGCTTGGTCAATCAACGGGTGATGAATTGTTCAGGTGGCGGCGGCTTGCCGAAGAAAGGCACGCGCTTGAGCGCCAAGCGCAGTGCCTGCCAATGGATTCGCGCCAACAGCATCAGGCTGAGCGCCGGCATGGCGAAGAAGGCCGCGCGCGCGCCGGCATCGGTCAAGACTTGCAGCCGGCCGCTGACGCTGGTCTGCAGCAGCGGCCCGGCGTCGTCCTGATGGTCGATGCGCGCGAGCGTGCGGCCGCCCGCCTCGTCGCTGCAGTTCATGAAGCGCATGCTGTAGCTGCCGGCGACAAGGCAGAACGGCGACACATGGAAGACCTTGCGCGTCTGCAGCGCCACGCCATAGCCGATCGCCTCGCCTTGCAGCAGATAGACATGGCGCTCGCCAAAGGTGTTGTTGACCTCGACAACGACCGCCGCCAGCGACTCGTCCTGGCGCAGGCAGTACCAAAAACTGACAGGTTTGAATGCGAAGCCAAGCACGCGCGGGAAACAATGCAGCCAGACCTCGCCGTCAGCGTCGGCAACGCCCTCGGTGGCGAGCAAGGCGTCCAGCCAGGCAAGGCTGTCGGCGCCGCCGTCACCATGGTCGGCATCGTGAAAGCTGAGCCAGTTCAAACCGCCAGCGTTGCGGTGCAGCGCTGCGCAAGCCTGGCTGCGCAGGCTGCGCATCGGCAGCATCAGGAAATAACTGCGGTAGCTGAATTGATGCCGGGCTGGGCGCAGCCGGCGATGGCGAACCTCGCCGCGGCCGAGCAAGGCCTGGCGCGGCCACTGCGAAGTGCCGGCGACGGTCATGCGGCCAGCGCGTCGGGCTGCAAAGCCCAGCGTTCGACCATGTCTTTGGCGACCGTCAACCCCGACAGCAAGCCGTCCTCATGGAAACCGTAGCGGGTCCAGGCACCGCAAAACCAGGTGTCGCGCCGGCCTTGCAAGGATGGGATGCGCGCCTGTGCGGCCACCGCTGCGGCGTCGAACACCGGATGCGCGTAATCGAATTCGCCCAGCACCGATTCAGCGGCGGGCTCACGCGTCGGGTTCAGCGACACCAGCACCGGCTGCTGCCAGGGCAGCGGCTGCAAGCGGTTGAGCAGGTAGTGCAGGCAAACCGCGGACTGCTCGCCGCCCCCGCTGCCGCGATGCTCGTAATTCCACGCCGCCCAGGCGCGCGGGCGCTGTGGCAACAGCCTGGCATCGGTGTGCAGCACGGCGCGGTTGCGCTGGTAGCCGACCGCACCGAGCAAAGCCCGCTCCTGCGCGCCGGCGTCATCGAGCAGGCGCAGGCATTGATCGCTGTGCGCGGCCATCACGACCGCGTCGAAATGCTCGCTGCCCTGCGCGGTCTGCACCAGCGCGCCTTGCGCCAACCGCCGCACCGATGTCACTGGCGTGGCGAGCCGCCTGTCAGCGATGCGTGGCAGCAATTTTTCGACATAGCGGCGCGCGCCGCCGCGCACGGTGAACCATTGCGGCCGATCGCTGATCTGCAGCAAGCCGTGGTTGTGGCAGAAGCGGATCAAGGTGCTGATCGGGAAACTGAGCATCTGCGCTGTCGGGCAGGACCAGATGCACGCGACCATCGGCAGCAAATACCAGTCGGTGAACGCCGGGCCAAAACGCTGCTCGCGCAAGAAATCGCCGATCGGCTGCGCCAGCGAGGCTTCTTCGCCGCGGCTGGCGAGCGCCGTGCACAGCCGGTTGAATCGCAGCAGGTCGGCGAGCATGCCCCAGAAGCGCGGCCGCAGCAAATTGGCTCGCTGGGCAAAGACACCGTTGATGTCGGTGCCGCTCCACTCGATGCGCTGCTCGGGCAGCTGCACCGAAAACGACATCTCGCTGGCCGCCACCTCGACACCAAGTTGCTCGAACAGCGCGATCAGCAGCGGATAGGTGCGCTCGTTGAAGACCAGAAAACCGGTATCGACGCCGTGGCGCTGCCCTTGCAACTCGACATCGACCGTGTGGGTGTGCCCACCGAAATAGTCTGCCGCCTCAAACAGCGTGACCCGCGCATGGGCGCTCAAGCTCCAGGCTGCAGACAAGCCAGCGATGCCTGAGCCGATCACAGCCACACGTCGTTGCGATAACGGACCGAGCGCGACAGCCCGCTCTTGCTGGCGCAAGAATGGCAGCAAGGACGCCGCAGCGTCGGCGCCGGCAGCCTGCCCCATGCTCAGGGTCCGGGGATGCGGCATGGGTTCAGCGCTTGGCCAACAGGCGTTCGACTTCCTGGGTGAATGCGCGGCCCCCAGGGTCGGTCATCGAGCCAAAGCTCTGCACCTCGCCGCCGTCGCGCGAGATCAGGTATTTGTGGAAATTCCACTTTGGCGTGCTGCCAGTCTTCTTCGCGAGCTCGGCAAACAGCGGGTTGATGTCAGGCTTGCCGGACTTCACGCTGGACTTGGCAAACATCGGAAACTTGACGCTGAAGGTGTTCTCGCAGAAATCGGCGATCTCCTTGTTGCTGCCTGGCTCCTGGCTGCCAAAGTCGTTGGAGGGGAATCCGAGCACGACCAAGCCCTTGTCGGCATAGCGCGCCGACAAGGCTTCCAGCGCCTTGTACTGCGACGTGAAACCACAGAAGCTGGCGGTGTTGACGACCAGCACGACCCGGCCCGCGTACTGGCACAGCGCTTGCGGCTTCTCGTCCTGCAAACGCGGCAGCTCTCGCTGCAGCAGTTCAGGGCAGGCGGGGGGCGCTGCCTGCGCAGAATTCAACGGCACAATCGCCCCCAGTCCGGCGACCAAGGCGATGAAGCCCAAACGCCGCATGGCATTCAAAATTGCGATCACTGTTTGTCCTTGTCAAAACAACGCCTGATCGCTATATTAGGCGATATCAGGCTATTTGTCTTACTGATGTCTACGACAAAACCCCAAGTCTACCCTCCAAATGACTGAGGCCTTGCCCACCAGCGCAGACGAGCCTGCGATGTCCGGCATTTCGGCAGTCGAACGCGACACCGGCATCAGCAAGGACAAGCTGCGTATCTGGGAGCGACGCTATGGCTTCCCGACACCGCTGCGCGATGACAACGGCGAGCGCCTCTACCCGCAGGCTCAGGTGCAACGCCTGCGCATGATCAAGCGACTGATGGACGCCGGCCACCGCCCCGGCCGGATCGTCGTGGCGAGTGAGCAAGTGCTGGCCGGCTTGCTGGCGGCGCCGGCCCCATCGGCCGCGGCCGGATTGGCGACACCGCAGGTGGAAGAATGCATGGCGCTGCTGCGCGACCACGATGTCGAAGGCCTGCAGCGGCAGCTGTCGCAAGCGGTGCTGCGCATGGGGCTGGGGCCTTGCGTGCTGGGTCTGATCGCGCCGTTGACGACACATGTCGGCGAGGCCTGGATACACGGCGAGCTGGCCATCTTTGAAGAACACATCTTCACCGAAGCGCTGCAGCAGGTGCTGCGACAGGCCTTGCAAGCGGTCCCGCGCCAAGCGCTGGCCGAGCGGCCAAAAGTATTGCTGAGCACTTTGCCCGGTGAGCCGCATGGGCTGGGACTGCTGATGGTCGAAGCCATGCTGATGCAAGAAGGCTGCCAATGTCTGTCGCTGGGCGTGCAGACGCCGCTGGACGAATTGCCGCGAGCGGCTGCTGCGCATGGTGCCGACATGGTCGCGCTGAGCTTCAGCGGCTTGCTGTCGCCCGGCTTGGTACGTCGCAACCTGCGCGAATTGCGCGCGCTCCTGCCGGCACAGACAGAGCTGTGGGCCGGCGGCAGCTCGCCCGCTTTGCAAGGCCGCAGCGGGATCGAAGGCGTTCGCTGCCTGACCGGACTCGCGACGCTGGCCAGCGCAGTGGCAGACTGGCGGGCAAGCCAGGCAAGCTCGGTCGCTCAGTCCGGCATCGCGATCACGGCCAAGTGATTGAGCGCGGCCCTGAGTGCGGCCCTGAGTGTGGCCCTGAGTGTGGCCCTGAGTGCGGCCCTAAGCGCGCAGCGCTGACGACCGAACAGCCCTGAGCATCAGGCTGTCGGGGACCGCGTAATCGCCGATGATGCTGAAATGGTCATGGCCCGGCAGCACCTGAACCGCAGGGTCCTGGCCGTTGCCGCGCAAGTGCTGCGAATAGCGAAAGGATTGGTCTATCCATTGCACCGGTTCGAGCCCGCCGACCAGGATCGATGTCGGACACCGAACCAATGGCGGGCGGCGCTCCACATCGTGTCGAGCAGCGATCTCCTCGGTCAGCAACAACTGCTGGTTGACCGTCGTCGACATCACCGGGCGCGGGTCGAAGATGCCGCTGATCATCACCGCGCCGACCAGTGCTGAGGCATCGATGCCGCGCGCCGACCAATCGGTGGCGAGGATCTCGGCCACCAGATGCGCGCCAGCCGAGTGCCCCGACAGGCTGATCTGCCTCGGGTCAGCGCCGTACTGGTGCGCATGCCGGCAGACCCACTCGAAAGCGGCCAACGCAGAGTCGACCACGCCGTCCAGCGTCGAGGCCGGGCACAACTCGTAGTTGGCGATGATGGTCGTGATGCCCAGCGGCACCAAGGCGCCGGCAATGAACGCAAAGTTCTGCTTGTCCTGGGCTCGCCAATAGCCGCCGTGAAAGAACACATGCACAGGCGCTTGTCCCGCTGGCGCGTCGGCCGGAAAGATGTCGAGACTTCGCAGCGGGTGGTCGCCGTAGCGAACGTCGGCCTGCAGCCTCAATCCGGTGCGCGCTTGCAGGTTGGCACCGGCCCGCGCGGCCTGGTGCTTGGCAAAATCGGGAAATGCGCGCTGCGGGTTGTACTGGTACTCGTGCTCTTCGGCGCTGAGTTCAGCCCAGATCGGTTTGCTTGTGCTCATCTTGGTCTCCTCTTGTTCAGATCATCGCGGACAGCGCCGAGTCCCGTCGTTGGCGGCCGCGCTCATCGTCGGTCGACCACCCGTTGCAAGCTGCGACCGACCAGCAGCAAGGCCAGTGAGGCCATCAGGATGGCCAGGCCAGGAAACAGCGACAGCCATGGCGCCACCAGGATCGAGTCCTTGCCTTGCTGCAGGATCGAACCCCAATCGGGTGTCGGCGGTTGGACACCGAGCCCTAGAAAGCCCAGCGCCGCCTGGATCTGCAGTATCAGTGGGAACAACACCACATACTGCACGCACAGCAGCGGCGCGATGTTGCGCAGCACATGGCGCCACAGGATCACGGATTCGCTCAGGCCGATCGATCGCGCCGCCTCGACATAGGTCTTGCCGGTCTCGACCATCACGCCTGAACGCGCAATGCGGAAGAAGACCGGCAGGTAGACCACACTGAGCGCCAGCACCAGGTTGCGGGTGGCCGGTCCCAGCACGCCGGTCACGATCAGTCCAAGCACGATCGGCGGGAAGCTCAGCACGACATCGACCAAACGGCCCAGCGCCTGATCCAGCCAGCCGCCGAAATAACCCGATAGCGCACCGGCAGCACCACCCACCAATGCCGCGAGCAGCAGTGAACCGGCGCAAATCGCCAGCGTCACGCCAGTGCCATGCACGACACGGGCGAACACATCCCGACCGGTGTCGTCGGTGCCGAACAGGTTGGCAGCCGATGGCGGCTTCAGCGCGCGCGACACATCGATGGTGTAGGGCGACTGGTGGGCGAAGATCGAAGGCAACAGCGCCATCAGCAGCAGCAGCAACAACATGCCTGCGCCGATGAACAGCATCGGCTCGCGGCGCGCGAGTCGGCGCACCGATTGAAACCACGTCGCTGGGCGACTCACCGCAGGGTTGGAATTCTCAGCCATCGCGCAACAGGTCAAGACAGGCGAACCCGCGGGTCGATCACTCGGTAGAGCAGATCGATCACCAGGTTCACGACCAGCGCACACAACATGATCACCAGCAGCGCGCCCTGCAGCACTGGATAGTCACGCCCTTCGATCGCGCTGAGCAGCAAACGGCCCAGGCCGGGAATCGCGAACAAGGACTCCACGATCACCACCCCGCCCAGGATCTGGATGAAGATCAGCCCCATGAAGGTGATCAGCGTGATCGAGATGTTGCGCAGAATGTGCTTGAAGAAAACCGACCGCACCGGAACACCTTTGGCCAGCGCAGTGCGCACATAGTCTTGCTGGAACGCCGACACCACGCTTTGGCGAACGAACTGGCTGCAGGCGGCGGCTTGAAGCAGGCCTAGCGAGAGCACCGGCAGCGCCAGCATCTCGAGGTTGTCACGCAGCGAATCGACCGGACCACTGTAGATCAGCGGCGGCGACCAGCCGAAGGTCGCCGAAATGAACACCAGCAGCATCAAGCCGACCCAGAACACCGGCGCGGCAAGACCGAGCAGATTGAATCCCTGGATCAACAAGTCGCCCCATCGCCCATCGTAGATGCCCGAAAGCATGCCCAAGGGCAGACCGACCGCGACGGCCGCCAGCAAGGTGAAGATCGCAATCTCGGCCGTGACCAAGAAAGCCTGGCCGACCTTCTCGCCGACCGCCTGCCCGCCAAGCCAACTCTGGCCCAAGTCGCCTTGCAAGGCCTGGGAGATCCAACGCAGGTACTGCTGCCACAAAGGCTGGTCGAGACCGAAGAATGCCCGCAGCGTTCGCGCAGCGGTCTCGTCGCTGGTCTGCCCCAGCATCTGCGCCACCACATCGCCAGGCACCGCTCTGACCAGCAGGAACACCAGCATCGACGCGATGACGCCAGTCAAGACCGACGCCAGCAAGCGGCGCAGCGAGTACAGACCCACGGCAGACCTACTTTTTCAGCCAGGCACGTGCAAGCCCGTAATACCAGCCCGAAGGGTGCTGCTGGTAGTTCTGCACGGCGTCATGGCCTATCGTCACCAGGTCGGCGCTGAACAACATGATCGTCGGCACCGTGTCGGCCATGCGCTTCTGGAATTCGACGTAGATCGCCTTGCGCTTGACCGGGTTGAGTTCACTGCGGCCGCGGTCTAGCAGTTCGCTGGCGGTCGCATCGTTCCAGTTGCGGAAGTCGGCGCCTTCGGGTGCTTTGTGGAAATGACGGTAGAACATCAGGTCGGGGTCGGACTGCGTCGCCCAGTCATTGAAAGTGAATCCCATCTGCTTGGACTGGAAGTTCTTGATCCAGACGCCAAGGTCGGCGCGCTGGATGTTGAGGTTGATGCCGATACGCGCCAATTGCTGCTTGAGCGTGACGGCGGCAGGCTCCATCCAGTCGTAGCTGTTGATCGTCGTCAGCGTCAAGTCCATGCCTTTGTCGAAACCGGCGTCCTTCATCAGCTTCTTGGCCGCGTCGATGTCGACCTTGCGATGAGGCAGTGTGGCCGGATCGGCGCCCCATTCGTCCTGCATGCCCGCGACCATCGTGTAAGCGACCCGTCCATATTGGCCGACCGAAGCCTGCAGGATCTCGTTGCGGTCGACCGCCAGCGCGATCGCCTGGCGAACGCGAACGTCGCCCAAGGGTGCCAATTCAGAACCGAGGTCGATCGCCTTCTGGTTCAGCGAGCGCCAGCGCTTGACCGTGAGCCCGGGCTGTTGTTCGACCTGGCTGATGTCTTGCTGGCGGTTCAGCAGCGCGAGGTCGACCCGCTTGTTGCGCAGCGCGACGATCAGGCTGGCGCTGTTGGGGATGAAGGTGATCGCGACGCGGTCGAGATATGGCGCGCCTTTCTCCCAGTAGTCGGGGTTGCGCACCATCATCAGATGGCTGTTGGGTCGAAATTCACCGAGCTTGAACGGGCCGGTGCCGACGCTGACCCGGTTCATCGACGTGCCGGCATCGGGCTTGTCGAAGTAATTGATCGGCACCACGCCGCCATAGCGGTTGCCCAAAGTCAT
>RGQD01000160.1 GCA_010030205.1 Betaproteobacteria bacterium | reverse complement strand
AGCCGCAGCCAAACTCGTCGCCGCCCAGGCAAAAGTTGAAAAGAAGGCAGCCGACACTGACGTGAAAACTGCTACCAAGACCCTCGCCGCCGATAACAATAAGAAGACTGGTGCCGATGTGACAGCTGATAAGAAGGCCGCCGACGCAGAGAAGGTAGCCGCAGCGAAAGTCGTCGCCGAGCGGGAAGCCGTTGAAAAGGCGGAGGCCGACGCTGCGGTCGTAGAGGCTAAAAAGCTTGTCGACGCCGAGAAAGCAGCTGCAAAAAAGGTAGCCGATGAAGTGAAAGCCGCCAAGGCAGCTGCAACCAAAGCATCGGCAGCCGAGAAAGCAGCCGCAGCCAAGATCGTCGCTGACGAAAAAGCGGCTGTAAAAAAGGTGGCCGATGAGGCAAAGGCGGCTGCAAAAAAGGTGGCTGATGAGGAAAAGGCGGCTGCAAAAAAGGTGGCTGATGAGGCAAAAGCCGCTGCAGCTGCTGAGAAAGCTGCTGCCGGCAAGAAGTAACGGCCTGAGTGGCGGCCGACAAGGTCGCTGCAGACAAGCACAGGAGAGGGTTTTCAACCCTCTCCTTTTTTTTGCCTGTGGCACATCGGCTTAGCCTGCGAAGGCGTCCCATTCTGGGGAGTGGCGCGGTGCGGTGTGGGGGTCTGGACTTCTCCACCCCCGTTCCTCCTCACGCACAGCGCGAAAGCCATGCCGCCCTCCCGATCGCTGCTTTGAGCAGCTTCGTGGGCCAGCATGGCCTGAGGTGCGACGCTTACTCTTGAGGCTGTCGCTTGGGCGAAATCCCAACGAGGATAGGCAGCGGCTTTATTTCACCGTCGCAGCCGCAGGTGACCGGCATGTGGTCGCCGGCTTGCTTGCCCAGATGAACAACGCAGCTTGCTGGCAAGCCAAGCGGCTGAGCCTTGGGCCAGGTTCGTAGAGCCCGAATTGGGCAAGGGCTCTCAAGCAAATGCGGCTTTGCCACTTTGTTTGACCCCCATGGGGGGGCGGCCGGCTTCGGCCGGCCTCGGGGCGCTCAGTAGATCTTTGGCACGAATTTCTGACTCGACATCTTCGGGCGTTTGTAGCCGATGTCGGCCTGTCGAGGTGGTACTTCGATCTCGACCGGCGTCATGTTTTCATAGGGAACCTGTTTCAGCAGATGCGCTATGCAGTTGAGTCTGGCCTTTTTCTTGTCGTCTGCTTCGACCACGTTCCAGGGTGCTCTCGGTTTGTCGGTCGCTGCAAACATGACGTCCTTCGCTCTGGAGTATTCGATCCAATGTTTGCGTGATTCCAGGTCCATCGGGCTGAGTTTCCAGCGCTTGCTGGGATTGCTGATGCGTTCCTGGAAGCGCTTTTCCTGCTCTTCATCATTGACCGAAAACCAATATTTGACGAGAACGATCCCGGAACGAACCAGCATTTCCTCGAACAACGGACACGAACGCAGGAATTCCTTGTGCTCGGCATCGCTGCAAAAACCCATCACGTGCTCGACGCCCGCGCGGTTGTACCAACTGCGATCGAAAAGTGCAATTTCGCCAGCACCTGGCAAGTGAGGAACGTAGCGCTGGAAGTACCATTGGCCGCGCTCCTTCTCGGTGGGCGTACCGAGCGCAACGATCCGGCACACGCGTGGATTGAGGCTTTCGGTGATGCGCTTGATGACGCCGCCCTTTCCGGCGGCATCGCGGCCCTCAAAAATGACCGCAACGCGCAGGCTCCGCATGCGCACCCATTCCTGAAGCTTGATGAGCTCCATCTGTAGATGGGCAAGCTCTTCAATGTATTTGTAAGTTTTGCCCGGTTTACGCGGTTTTGAGCGAGCCGCCTTCATCCGTGATTTTTCAAGCGCTTCAGATTCTTTTGCGTCGGCCAAGACTTCACCGCCTACTGGTTCCGTGGTTTTACTCTTCTTTGCCATGTCATCTCCTTTGGGAATTTTGAACATGCGAAAAATTCACGATCAAGAACACCATCCCTGAGCCTGTCTTCGCCTGGGCGGACTCAAAGTTGAAGCGCGGCCAATGTTGTCAGTGTCGTACCGGGCGAGAGAGACCGCCGTGCATGATGATCGCCGGTATCCGCTTGAGCGAGAAGCACGGCGGCAAATTGGGTCATTGGCTGGCCGACGGCGCCGGGGGCAGCGCTGCGGCTTGACGCGGGGGCGGGCGCATCGCGGCGAACTCGCGCCAGCTGTGCACCGTCTGCGGTGCCTGGCACTGGAAGGCCGTGTTCGCGCTGTCCTTGCACGGCGCGAAGAAGGTCTCGGATTCGGGGTTGCGGAACTCGCGCAGGCGCTGTGCCAACCAGCGCGCGGGGTCGATCTGGCCTTGTTCTGCCAGACGCTCGGCCCAGGCCACCATCAGCCGGGTGTCGAGCAGCGAGTGCGGCGCCCGGGCGAAGCCCAGCGCGGTGCTGGTCGGAGAGCCGGGGTTGGTCGCCGCAGCGTAGTCGGCATGGTGGGCAAACAGCGGGCTGCGCTGGCCTTGCTCGATGCGCTCGCCCAGCGAGGCGCTGCCCTCGGCCGGTGCGTAGATCGCGACCACTTGTTGAAAGTCCAGCAGCGACGCTGCACCCGCCAGCGTCATCAGCGCGCCGGCGGCGAGCCCCCAGCGTCTGGCTGGCGGTCTGGCTGGCGGCAAGGCCTGCGACGCGGTCGCTGCGGTATCGGGTGCACCCAGCACAAAGCCCCAGGCCAGCGCAGCTGGCAGCAAGAAGTAAGCGTACCAAAGCGGGTACTCGACCAGGCTGTGCAGCGCCACCGTGATCACCAGCATCAGACCGGCGCGGGCCACCAGTCCGGCGTCGCCGCTGGCGCTGCGTGCGCGCTGCAGCCCTTGCCACAGCGCGAGCAGCAGCAGCGCCGTCACGGTCGCCGCCGCGGGCAGGCCCAGTTCGACGGCCAACTGCAGCAGCAGGTTGTGGCAGTGGTCGAAAAAAGCGATCGGGCGGTTGGCAAAAGCACTCAGGCTCCAGGCCAGGTTGAACTCGCCAAAGCCGACGCCGGTCCAGGGCTGTGCCGCGATCAAGTCGATGGTGTTGTGCCAGATGTTCATCCGCGAGTTGGGACTTTCGCCGGCCCCAGCGCCCTCGGCCAGCTGTCTGGCGCCCGCGCCCAGCGCCTGCTCACTGATGCGGCCGTACCAGGCCATCGCGCCATATGCCAGCGCGTAGAGCAAGGGCGTGGCGGCCAACAGCCAGCGCGCTGATCGCGACAAGCGCCGGTCCAGCAGCGCCCAGACCAGCAGCAAGCCCATTCCCACCGCGCCGGTGCGCGACGCGGTCAGCTCGACCGCGCACACCATCAAGGCTGCCACCGCCCACAGCGCAGTGCGCGTCAGCCAGCGCAGCTCGTGCAGCGCCACTGCTGCGACCAGCGCCCACAGCAGCAGGCTGCACAAGTGGTTGGGTTGACGCAGATTGCCCACCGCCCGGCCTGCTAGGCCGGAATGTGCGATCCAGTTGCCATCGGCCCACTGCGGGGCAAACACCTGCAGCAAGGCCACCGCGCTGCCGGCCAGTCCAGCGACCAGCAGTCCCAGCGCCAGCGCGCCGAACGCGATCGGCCCGCCAGGCCCACGCGACGCGCTTGCGCCGCTGGCGAGCAGCAGCGCCGCGCCGGCCAGCAGGCCCACCGCTTGCAGCGCCAGCGACATCGGCAGCGCGCCCAGGGCCCAGCTGGCCATCGCTTCGCCGCCGACGATCGCCAGCGCACCGAGCAGCGCTGCGATCGACGCCCACAGGCCGCGCTCCGCACCGCGCAGCGGCAGGGTCATCGCCACACCGCCCCACAAGGCCACCGCGACGCACTGGTTGAGCAGCGTGGCCGAAGGCGGCGGACTGTAAGCCAACATCGTGGGAACGAAGCACGCCAGCAGCGCGGCGGGCAAAGCCAGACCGGCTTCGCGGATGGGATGGTTGGGCATCGTTGTGGCGGCGGCCGGCAGGGGCGCGGCATGCAGGATGCGGGGGAGTAAACCACAAACTGGCGAGGTCGGCTGTCGCGCAGTCGCGGCGCGATGGCGGCGCAGCCCGCTGTTCACGCCCCGAAGCCGCAAGCCCGGGCCTCGGCGGGCCCGCTCAAAGCTGTTTCAGCCAGTCCAGCAGCAGTGCCGTCACCTGCGCTGGTGCCTCCTGCTGGGTCCAGTGGCCGATGCCTGGCAGCACATGCGCACCGCGCAGCCCGGGCAGGTGCGGCGCCATCGCGTCGACGGGTTTGACGCCCGGCAGCATCCTCAGCGCCAGGTCGCGATCGCCGCCGATGAACAGCGCAGGCTGCTCGATACGACGCGACTTGAAGCCTTGCTGCCAAGCGAAATCGCCGAGGTGATTGCGGTAGCGATTGAGTGGCCCGAAGAAACCCGAGGACTTGAATTCGGCGACGAAGCAGTCCTCGTCGTGCGCGCTCAGCCAGGCGGGAAAGGGTTGCGGGTTGGGCAAGCGGTCCAACAGGCTGGCCCCATGTGGCTTGTCCTTGGGCCAGCTGCCAGAGGGCGCGTCGCCGCTCAGCGCGTAATAGAACTTGCGCAAGCTGGCACGGACGTCCGCTTCGAGCTCGGCCTCGGCGACGCCGACATCCTGAAAATACACCTGGTAGAAAAACCTACCCTTGTCGGTGAAAGCCGCTTTGACCTGCTCCAGGAACGGCTGCGCCGGCACCCCCGTCCACGGCACCGACAGCCCCGCGACAGCGCGAACCCGGTCGGGCCGGGTCAGCGCGGTGTTCCAGACGATGGGCGCGCCCCAGTCATGGCCGATCAGCACCGCGCTGCCATCCGGCGAAAGCTGCTCGATCACGCCAGCCACGTCGGCGGTGATCTGCGCCAGGCTGTAGTCGGCGACCTCGGGCGGCTTGTCCGACCCGCCGTAGCCGCGGACATCGATCGCGCAGGCGGTGAACCCGGCCGCTGCGATCGGCGCGATCTGGTGGCGCCAGCTGTACCAGCCTTCAGGAAATCCATGGACCATCAGCACCAGCGGGCCGGACCCTTGGACCACGGCGCGAAGCTTGATGCCGTTGGTGGCGACGGTGACGAAGTTGGGACGCATCTTTTCTCCAGGCAAGCGACAGTGCCGCCATTGTCTTGCGGCACGGCGTCTTGGCCGCTGCCGAGCCAGCGCGGCGCGGCGCATGCGGCCTTGGATTGACTAGGATGCGGTCGGTCGGCGCGCGACCCAAGGACTCGCTGGCAAGAATTTAACCCCGAGGAGACACCCATGACCTATCAATGCTTCGATGTGACGATCACCGACAAGATCGCCCATATCGTGCTCAACCGTCCCGACAAGCGCAACAGCATGATTCGCGCGTTCTGGGATGAGCTGCCCTGGATCATCGAGGACATCGACCAGAACGCCCGGGCCCGGGTGATCGTGATCTCGTCGACCGGGCCGCATTTCTCGTCCGGCATCGACACCGCCATGTTCTCGGACGACAGCATCTCACCCAGCGCAGAGGCGCAGCGCGAGGCCAGGCTGCAGCACGGTGCGCGCTTCTACGAGTCGGTGCAGCGCATGCAGCGCACCTTCAACCTGCTGGAGGGCTGCCGGATTCCGGTGCTCGCAGCGATCCAGGGCGGCTGCATCGGCGGCGGGGTGGACCTGGCCACCGCCTGCGACATGCGCTATGCCACTGAGGACGCATTTGTCACCGTGTTCGAGGTCAACATCGGCATGACCGCCGATGTCGGCACCTTCCCGCGGCTGGTCAAACTGATCCCCGAGGGCATTGTTCGCGAGCTCGCCTACACCGGCCGGCGCATGCCGGCCCGCGAGGCACAGGCCTGCGGCCTGTTCAACCGGGTGTTCGCCGACCAGCCCAGCATGCTCAACGAAGTGATGGCGATCGCCCGCGAGATCGCCAGCAAGGCGCCACTGGCCGTTTACGGCTGCAAGCGGATGATCAATTACGCGCGTGACCACAGCACCGCTGACGGGCTGGACTACATCAGCATCTGGAATGCCAGCATGCTGCAGCGCGAAGAGATCCTGGAGGCGATCAAGGCCAATGGCGAGAAGCGGCCGGGCGTGTTCGTCGACCTGCCGGCAACCCGCAAGCCTTGACGCGCGTGAAGCATCGAGTCCTCGGCGGGCTGTCTTCGCTGCGTTCACTGGCTCCGGGCAGCGCGCTGGCCATGGTGGTTGCGTTGGCGGCAAGCTTTGTGTCGCAGTTGCATGGTGGCCCGCAGATGCTCTACGCCTTGTTCTTCGGCGTGGCCTTCCACTACCTCAGCCAAGAGCAGCGCACCAAGCCCGGCATCGAGTTCTGCTCGCGCCATGTGCTGCGCTTGGGCGTGGGCTTGCTGGGTGCGCGAATCACCGCGATGCAGATTGCCGGCCTGGGCTGGGTCACGGCCATCACCGTGGTGGCGGCGGTCATCAGCACCCTGGTCTGCGGGCTGTTGCTGGCACGCCGGCTTGGCCTGACCCGCGCCCAAGGCGTGTTGTCGGGCGGCGCGGTGGCGATCTGCGGCGCGTCGGCCGCTTTGGCGATCGCTGCGGTGCTGCCGCGCGACAAGCACCACGACCGCTTCACGCTGATGGTGGTGATCACGGTCACCGTGTTGTCGACAGTCGCGATGGTGGTCTACCCGCTGATCAGTCGGGCGCTGGGCCTGAGCCCGCAGCTCGCGGGCCTGTTCATCGGCGGCACCATCCACGACGTGGCGCAGGTGGTGGGCGCGGGCTACACGCTGGGTACCGAGGCGGGCGACAGCGCGACCATCGTGAAGCTGTTTCGGGTGTCGATGCTGGCGCTGGTGGTGCTGGTGGTGTCGCTGGCTTTCAAGACCGCGCGCGAGCAGGCGGCAGCGGCAGACCCGGCCTCGCCGTCGTCCGGCAAGCAGGCCCTGGTGCCCTGGTTTCTGTGGCTGTTTGCCGCGATGGTGCTGGCCAACTCCGCCGGGACGATTTCACCGGCGCTGCAACAAGGCCTGGGCTGGACATCGCGTGCCTGCCTGGTGGTGGCGATTGCCGCGCTCGGCATGAAGACGAGTTTCATGCAGCTGGCGCAGGCCGGCTGGCGGCCTATCGTGCTGATCACGATCGAGACGCTTTGGATGGCCGCGCTGGTGCTGGCGGTGATCTGCTGGCAGCGCTGAGCTGCGGAGTGTTTCAGCGGGACGGCCCGCTGCGGCGGTGACGCCTCAGCTTGACGCCGTCGCGATAGACAGCTCGTCACAAGCTCACTCGCCTACTCAGTGATCAAAATGGTAAATTAATGGTCAGAGTCAGTAAACCGCTCCAATTCCGCTGCGATCGGGCGCGATAGCCAGCCGACCGGCTGGCCAGGTTTGCGCTCTAGCGCTAAAAGGACCGAACCGTGGATAGACAGCGTCCATCTCCAGCCCGAAACGTCCCCGCCCGGGTCCTGGCGGGCTGATGGTCACGCGCGTGGAACTGGGTCTGTGAACAGCCTGAATCGAATCTATCGCCTGGTGTGGAGCGTTCGCAGCGCCAGCTGGGTGGCTGTTGCCGAGACCGCGCGCGGCTGCAGCAAACGCTCCGGACGGCGTGGCGCCGTGCTCGACGCCGCGGTGCTGCTCGCGGCAAGCGTCGGCACGATGCTGGCGTTGCCGGCACTGGCCGAGTTGCCGACCGGCGCCACGGTTCGCGCTGGCACGCTGAGCAGCGCGACAGCGGGCGCCGCCATGGTCCTCACCCAGAGCACGCCCAAGGCGATCATCGACTGGACGAGTTTCTCGATCGGCCGCGGCAACACCGTCCAGTTCATCCAGCCCGACTCGAACGCGATCGCGCTGAACCGTGTCACCGGCACAGCGCCATCGACCATTGACGGCGGGCTGCGGGCCAATGGTCAGGTCTGGCTGCTCAACCCGAACGGCTTGCTGGTCGGCGCAGGCGGGCAGATCAACAGCGCTGGTTTTCTCGGCAGCACGCGGGCTTTGTTGGATGCCGATTTCATCGCAGGCCGTTACCAGTTCAGCGACGCCGCAAAGCCTGGCGGTGCGGTCATCAACCAGGGCACGATCAGCGCGGTCAACGGCGGCTATGTGGCGCTGGCCGGTGAGCAGGTCCGAAACGAGGGCCTGGTCCAGGCTGACTTCGGCACCGTGGTGCTGGCGGGGGCGAAGACTTTCGTGATGGACGTGGTCGGTGACAAGCTGCTGTCATTTGCGGTGACCGGCGCGGTGGACAAGTCGCCGGCTGACGGCATGGCGCTGGTCGACAACCTCGGGTCGGTCCGGGCCGACGGTGGGCGGGTGTTGATCACCGCGCGATCGGCGGCGCAGGTGATCGACAGCGTGGTCAACACCGCCGGACTCGTGCAGGCCGACAGCGTCAGCCTGGCGAACGGCAGCCTGGTGCTCGGCAGCGTGACGCTGGACGGGGGCAGCAGCGGGCGGGTGAGTGTCGATGGCCAGATCAGCGCGAATGCCGCGAGCGGCAAGGCCGGTGCGATCCGTATCTCAGGCGAGGCGATCAGCCTGAACGACAGCGCCAGGTTGGCGGCAACAGGCTCCGGTGGCGGTGGTGAGATCCTGATCGGCGGGCCAGGGACTGGCGCCGTTTCGGGCGCCAAGCGTGTGGGCGTTGCCGCTGGTGCAACGATCGATGCGAGTGCCATCGACTCTGGCGCGAGCGCCGACAGCGCCGCGGGCGGCGGCAAGGTCTTGTTGCTGGCAGCGGAGTCGATCGCGATGAGCGGCAGCATCAAAGCCGATGCCGCGTCGCACAGCCAAGGCAGTGGCGGCGAGGTCAGGCTGGTCGCCGATCTCGCCAACCCGAACAGCCGCACGGTCTTGAGCGGCACGATCTCGGCGCAGGCCGGAAGGGCCGGCGGCAGCGGCGGGTTCGTCGAGACTTCGGGCCGTGTGGTCCAGATCGAGGACCTCGCCCGCGTCAACACTGCGGCGCCAAGCGGGCAGGCGGGCAACTGGCTGATCGACCCCCCCGACCTCACCATCCAAAGCGGCGAAGGCGCGCAGTCGACCAGTTTCATCGGGGCGACGACGCTGGCCAACAATCTGGCGACAAGCAACGTCACGCTGGAGACGGCGGCCACCTCGAGCCAGCAAACCCTGTCCAATGCCAATTTGCAGCCCGGCAATATCAACGTCAACGCCGCAGTTTCCTGGTCTAGCGCGAACAAACTGACGCTCTCGGCCTATGCCAACATCAACATCAATGCCGACATCAGCGCCAGCAATGGCAGCTTGGCGCTGAACCATGGACAAGGTGCGGTGGCTGCCGGCAACACCAGCGATTACTTCCTGAAGTATGGTGTGAAGGTCAATTTACCAGCGGGTTCAAGTTTCTCGACCAAGCGTGGTAGCGATGGAGCGGTCATCGGCTACACCGTGATCAATGGTCTTGATGCTCTACGCAGTGCCACGGCGGCACCGCAGGGCGGTACCAACAGCCCAACCAGGTATCTTGCAATTGGCGCAGACATCGATGCGGCGTCAACCGGTGGCGGGAATTCCAGCGCCAGCTTTGAGCCGATCGCATCGTTTTCCGGCATTTTCGATGGACTGGGGCACAAGGTCAGCAGCCTCAGCATCAACCGTCCTAGCGTCAACAATGTGGGCATGTTCTCGACCCTGCCTGTGGGGTCGGTCATTCAGAACCTGGGCTTGTTCGGTGGTAGCACGGTCGGCTATGGCTCTGTCGGAGGGTTGGTCGGCCGGAACGACGGCATCATCAACAACAGTTACAACCTGAGCGGTGCTGTCAACTACAGCTATTCAACAGGCGCTGTGAGCAGCGGCGATCTCGTCGGTGGCCTTGCGGGCAGCAACGACCACGCTGAAATAAGAAACAGCTACGCGACCGGCACTGTCAGCGGAAGTAGCTTCGTTGGCGGGCTCGCCGGCATGAATAACCTGGCTTCAATCATCAACAGCTATGCCGTGGGGTCTGTGACCGGAAACGGCAACTCAGTAGGTGGATTGGTCGGAAATACCAATGGCACGGTCTCCAGCAGTTACTGGAACACCGCCACATCCAACCAATCGGCAAGCCCTGGTGGTGTCGGCAAGACCACCGATGAAATGAAGGCTTCGGCGAGTTATGCCGGGTGGGACCTGACCAACAAATGGTTGATGGTGGAAGGCCAAACTTTTCCGCTGCTGCGAGAGTTGATGGTCCCGTTGCTGGTGACCGCCAACAGCACCAGCAAGACCTACGACGGGGTGTCATATGCTGGTGGCAATGGCGTGAGCTATTCACGCACGCCCAACGCCAGCCTGCCAGGAACCCTGTCTTACAGTGGAAATTCTCAGGGCAGCATCAATGCTGGCCTTTACATGATCACCCCTGGCGGGTTGGGTCAGGCCAACGTCAACCAGAGCAGTTACAACATCATTTTTGTCAGCGGTGCGCTGAAAATCATCCCAGCCGCGCTGACCGTCACTGCCAGCAATGCGAGCAAGACCTACAACGGCTCGGCCTACAACGGCGGCAACGGCGTGAGCTACGCCGGTTTCGTCAACAACGAGACCAGTGCGGTGCTCGGTGGCGCGCTGACTTATGGCGGTAGCAGCCAGGGTGCTGTCAACACCGGCAGCTATGTCATCGCGCCCGGCGGGCTGAGCAGCAGCAATTACACGCTGGCCTTCGTCAACGGCGCGCTGACGGTCGCGGCAGCGCAGATCACCGCGATCAGCGGCAGCCTGACGGGCACCGTGAGCAAGGTCTACGACGGCAGTACCGTCGCGACGCTTGCGCCAGGCAACTACTCGCTTAGCGGCTTTGTCAATGGCGACGGCGCGACGGTGAGCAAGACCTCCGGCAACTACGACTCTGCAGGCGCAGGGACGGGCAAGACCGTGACCGTGAGCGAACTGAC
>RGQD01000159.1 GCA_010030205.1 Betaproteobacteria bacterium | reverse complement strand
TGCAGCAGTGGCGGGTGGTTGGCTCGCGCTTTCTCCCACTGCACGCGCTCTGCTGGTGTGCGGGCGAAGCGGTGCGCAGGGAATGATTTCAGAAAGTCGTGCTCGGCCTGCATGCCAGCGAGCATGCGCTGCCAAGGCGCCGACAGCGCCTCCCAGGCGGCAATGCCGCTGGCCCACAGCGTGTCGCCACCGGCCGAGCGCGTGCAGTGGGAGAAAGCGCGAGCCAACCACCCGCCACTGCTGCACCCGGTCGTTCGCACCCACCCGGTCAGTGGGCGGCAAGGCCTGTTTGTCAACGAGGGCTTCACGACCCGCATCGTCGAGCTGTCGGCCAGCGAGAGCGACGCCGCCAAGCCCGAGTTCACGGTGCGCTGGCGCTGGAAGCTGGGCGACGTCGCGTTCTGGGACAACCGCCTGACCCAGCACTACGCCACCGCCGACTACCTGCCGGCGCGTCGGGTGATGCACCGCGCCACCATCATGGGCGACGCACCTTTTTACAGGCCAAGCGCTTGACCCGTCAGGCCGACGCAGCGATCGATGCAACGCCCGGCCGCTTGCCTTGCCAAGCCGAAATCGCGTCCACCGCCCGACCTTCGGCCTGAAGATTCGTCTGCACTGGCTGCAGACCCTGCAGAGCCTGCTGGCCCGCCATCGGCAAGGCCGAAATGTGCTCGATTCCAGGTCACAAAAGTGTCGCGCGACAACTCCTTCATGAGTCGTCGCCCCGTGGCAGCTTCTGATCACGTCCATCGCGCTATACTTTTTTGACGTTGGCAGGATGTCGACATCATTCGTGCGAACGTGGATTGCAACACCCACGCCATCAGCGGCTGACCGTGATGAACGCACCCTCTCAGACCGAGCCCGATATCAAGGTTTATGGGCACGAGCCGATCCGGTTCGCTGGCGCTGTGCAGCCGCATGGCGCAATCTTGGTGATCGATCCGGTGACACAGTCCATCGTGGCCGCCAGCGAGTCATGCAGCGAGATGTTGGGCACCAGCGCATCGGCGCTGTTGGGCAGTTCAGCACGCGCAATCTTGGGCCTTGAGACGGCCGATGCCCTGCTGTCGGTGCAATCCACCGCAGGACGGCCGTCGCCACCTTTGCCCCTGAGCACACACACGCATGTGGCTAGCGCGCGGACCAACGAGACCGGCTTGGTGGTGGTGGACATCGAAGAGGTCGGCATCGACTCTGCTCTCGTCGAAAGAGAGTTCCGACACGCGCTGAGCCAGCTTCGGCAAATGGGCGACCTCGCAGCGATTGCCGGCGCCGCCTGCCAGACTGTTCGCCGAGTGATGGGCTTCGACCGCGTGATGGTGTGGCGCTTCGACGCTGACTGGCATGCCGAGGTCATCGCCGAAACCCGTGCTGAGCACCTTGAAGCCTTGCTCGGCCTGCAGTTCCCTGCCACCGACATACCGCAGCAGGAGCGCGAACTCTATCGCTTGTGCCGCGTGCGGCAAGTACCCGACGTCGGCCGCACCGCTTCGGCGCTGCTGGCCTTACCGGCCATCGGCCCGGTAGACCTGAGCCCATCGATCCTTCGAAGCGTCTCGCCGATCTACATCGACTATTGCCGGCGCATCGGCGTCCAGGCGACGCTGGTCGGATCCTTGGTGGTCGACGACCGGCTTTGGGGTCTGGTGGCCTGTCACCACGTTGCCGGTCCGCGCTACGCCGGTCCTGAGGCGCGCGATGCATTTGCCAGTTTCTGTGAAGGCATTGCCGGCCGCATCGAGATCGACGCGCTGCGAGAACGTGTGGCGTTCTCGAAGTCGATCCTGGACGCCAGCCCCAACCCTGTGTGCGTGCTCGATGCCAACGCCACCATCGTGACCGTCAATCGGGCCTGGGAAGGCTTTGCGAAGGCCAATGGCGCGAGCGCAGAGACCGCAGCGCCGCTGGGCATCGACTACCGAGCGATCTGCGCCGCAGCGGTCGGCGAGCCTCGAGGAGACGAGGCGGCTGCGGCATGGCAAGGCATCGCTGACGTGCTGGACGGGCGCAAGGATTTCTTCGCGCTGGAATATCCCTGTGATTCCCCCAGCCAGCGCCGCTGGTTCGAGATGAGCGTCTGCCCGATGCAGCCACCTTGCGAGGGTGCGGTCGTGCTGCACACCGACATCTCCGCGCGCAAGCTGGCTTTACTGGCCCTCGAGGCCAGTGAGCATCGCTACCTTGAGGTGCTGGAGGCGCAGACCGACCTGATCTGCAGGTTCAAGGCCGACGGAACCATCCTGTACGTCAACCCAACCTTCTGCAGCTTTTTCGGCCAGTCGCGCGAGGCGCTGACAGGTCACCGCTGGCAGCCGGCCGTCCTGGCCGCGGACTTGCCGAAGATAGAAGCGGCGCTGGCGCGCTTGTCGCCAGAGCACCCGGTGGTCACGGTCGAGAACCGGGTGGCCGCCCACGATGGCCAGTTGCGATGGGGACAGTTCGTCAACCGCGCCTTATTCGACGAAGACCGGCGCTTGGTCGAGATTCAGGTGGAGGGTCGCGACATCACCGATCGCAAGGCGGCCGAGAACCGCGTCGAGACGCTGCTGCAGGAGCAGGACGCGCTGCTCAACAGCCCCGTCGTGGGGATCGTCAAGATCGCCGATCGTCACGTGGCCTGGGCCAACCATGCCTTCGCGTCGATGTTCGGCTATGCCGTCGAAGAGGTGATTGGCCAGCCCTCTCGCACTTTCTTCACCTCGGATACCGACTACGCCGATTTCACCGCCGCGTCGAGAGAGGTCTTGACTGCAGGCGACGTCTTTCAAGCCGAGGCCTTGCAGTGCCGCAAGGACGGCAGCCGCTGCTGGGTTGCCTTCAGCGTCGCGCTGCTGGATCCTGCGACGAACACACAGATCCGCGCATTGGTCGACATCACGGCGCGCAAGGAGGCCGTGACTGAACTGGAACGGCACCGGCAGCAACTGGAAGAACTTGTCGCCACACGAACCCATTCCTTGCAACAGGCCAAGGAATCCGTGGAGGCGTCGTTGGCCCAGTTGCAGCAGGCGCATGACCTGGTCGCGGCGGGCAAGTCCACGCTGGACGCGGCGCTCGAAAGCATGAGTGACGCGGTCTTCATCGCTAACCGCGAGGGTAGCTTCATCGACTTCAACGAGGCCTTCGCGACCTTCCACCGCTTCCCCGACAAGGCCAGCTGCCCGCTCACCCTGGCCGAATACCCGGCACTCCTCGAGCTGTCGCTGCCCAATGGGGAAACCTTGCCCTTCGAGAACTGGCCCGTGCCGCGGGCGCTGCGCGGCGAGTCCGCATTCAATGTCGAATTCACGCTGCGAAGGCGCGACACCCGCGAGTCCTGGATCGGCAGCTTCAACTGCGCACCGATTCGCGGCAAGGGTGGCAGCATCCTGGGCGCGGTGGTGACCGCGCGCGACGTCACCGAGGTCAAGCAGAAAGGATTGGCGCTGAGCCAGGCCAAGGAAGCAGCGGAGGCGGCGAACCGGGCCAAGAGCGCCTTCCTGGCCACCATGAGCCACGAATTGCGCACACCCTTGAACGGCATCATGGGCATGGTCGAGCTCGCGCAGCGCCGGGCCAGCGATCCCCGCCAGATCGACCAACTCGCAAAGGCCGCGAAAGCGTCCCAGCACCTGTTGGAAATCATTCGTGACATTCTCGACATCTCGCGCATCGAGGCCGATCGGTTCTCATTGGTGAAGTCCGATTTCCAGCTCGATACCGTCCTGCACAACCTGGACGCCGTGATCCACCAGCAGATCGCCAAGGCGCAGCTTGAGCTGTCGATCGAATTGGCGCCCGAGTTGCTCGGCATGGTGGTGCGGGGTGACGCCAGGCGGCTGAGCCAGGTGCTGCTCAACCTCACCAGCAACGCGGCCAAGTTCACCACACAGGGCTCGATCACGGTGCGTGCCCTGCTGCTCGAGGACAGCCCGGCACGGGTCGTGCTGCGCTTCGAGGTTCAGGACACCGGCATCGGCATCGCGCCCGAGGATCAAGGTCGAGTCTTCCAGTCATTCGAGCAAGTCGACAGCTCCCACACGCGTCCCTACGGTGGAAGCGGATTGGGACTGGCCATCAGCAAGCGGCTGGTGCAGATGATGCACGGCACGATCGGTGTCGACAGTGCGCTGGGTGCCGGCGCAACCTTCTGGTTCACGGTGCAACTGGGCAAGCCCCGTCAGGACAAGGCCGCAGCGCCAGTGCAGCAGCAGCCTTCTGCGCGTGAGCTCTTGAAGTCCAGGCATCGCGGCGCCTACGTTCTTTTGGTCGAGGACGATGCCATGAACCTGGAGGTCGCTCAGGGGCTGCTCGAGGACTGCGGGTTGGTCGTGCATTCGGCGTCCGGCGGTGCGCAAGCGGTGGAAATGGCCCAGCGGGTGAACTACGACCTGATCCTGATGGACATCCAGATGCCGGTGATGGACGGCATGGAGGCGACCCGAAGAATCCGCGGACTGCCCAACAATCCCCAGGTGCCGATCATCGCTTTCACGGCGAACGTTTTTCCGGAAGATGAGGCACGCTGTCGCGAGGCCGGCATGAACGCTTTTCTCGGCAGACCGATAGCGTCCGAGTCGCTCTACGCCGTCATGCTCGATTGGCTCGCGCATCCCCGGGCCAGTGCCGGGGATCCCAAGGCCTTGCCTGCTGGCTGAATCCAGCCAGTTCGTCCGCAGGTGCCCGGTGCGCGCGCAGTGGGTCGGCACAGACCTGCAGACCGGCAGCAGCGCCGGCCCTGCACAACATCACGGCCGGCATCGACTAGCGGGCCGTCGAGGTCCTCGATGGCAGCAGCGCTGCGTCCGGGCTCGCCGGCGTGGGCGGGCTGCTGATCCGCAACACCGCCAGCGCCGCACCGCCGAGCACCAGCGCAAAGCCGACCCAGTCGATCGCTGAAGGCCGGTCGCCCACCAGCGCCATCGCACCGATCACCCCGACCACCGGCACCGCCAGCGTGGTCAACGACGACACGGTGGCGCTGGCTGAAGCCAGCAGCCGGTACCACAGCACATAGGCTGCCGCAGTGGCCACGACCACATGCCAGGCCAGCGCGACCAACACCCTGGGCGGCCAGACAGCGGGCAGCCGTTCGCCCGCCAACAGGCTAAAGCCGGCAGCAATCAGTGCGCCAATGCCCAGCTGCCAGGCCGTGAGCACGATGCGGTCGCCCGGTGGCGGCCAGAGCTTGGTCGCCACCGTGCCCAGCGCCCAGGCCAAGGCTGCGCCCAAGGGAAACACCAGGCCCCAGGCCGACGCGCCCGGTGTCGACCCAGACAGGCCTTGCAACACCGGCGCGGCCAGCACCGCGATGCCCGCGCTGCCCAGCACCAGCCCGATGGCCCCACGCCGGTCGGGGCGCTCGCCCAGCACCAGCCAGGCCAGTGCGGCCGACATCATCGGCATCGTGAAGGTCAGCACCGCAGCACGCGACGTCGAGGTGGTGAGCTGGGCAAACGCCGTGCACATGTTGAAAACCGCGACGGTCAGCAAGCTGCCGACGGCGACGCCGGGCAGCGCGGCGCGCAGTGGCAGCAGTCTGGTGCCACGCAGCAGCGCCAGCGCCAACAGCAGCAAAGCGCCCAGACCCAAACCGAGTGCGCGGGCGCCAAACGGTGGCAGCACCGACAGCATGACCTTGACCGCCGGCCAGTTCAAACCCCAGGCCAGGGCCAGCAGCAATGGGATCAGCGCGGGACGCACCGCGGTCCAAACCCTGAAGTGAGCATGGCGAACAGGGTCTTGTAGCCCCGGGTGGGTGCGTCGGCGAGTTGATCGGACATCGCGCGATGCTTGCATGCCAACCCGCGCCAGACACGCCGCCATGGCGACAGTCGTTCGACTGGCGCGCGCGTGATGCCAAACCGCACCCGCATGGCAAGCTGACCGACACCGTCTTCGCACAGGCCTGCGCCCGGCTGAACCAGATCATCGCCATCGAGTAAGGCGGCCGCGTTGAGCACCGCGCGCGCACCCATCACCAGCAGGCTGCGCAGGCAAGGGTCTCCCGCCTTGGTGATGCGCCCCAGGCGCGCCTTTCCTCCAGCGCTGTATTGGCCTGGCACCAGCCCGATCCAGGCGGCGAACTGGCGCCCGCAGTTGAACTCGCTGGCGTTGCCGACCATCGCCACGATCGCCGTGGCGGTGGTCTCGCCGATGCCCATCAACTGCATGAGCTGCCGCGCGGCGTTGCAGTCCGCGCCATCATTCCCATCATTCGTTAGGCGTCGCAGCAAGACAGCGTTCATCTACGCCAGATCTTCATGAATACAGAGGTAGTTGCCTTCCGTGTCTTTGAACCAGGCTGCCTTCTCTGCACCAAGAACACAAACGTGATTCACTGTCTTGAACCCTGGGAAGTCATAGTTCTCAAACGCAACGCCAGCTGCCTTCAATTCGGTGATGCTTGAGGCGATGTCCGGGACTCGAAAGCTAATCGCCGTATGCTCGGCCTTTGTTCCATCCGGCTTGGGGAAGAGAGCAAGCGTGCTACCACCAACTTGATAGATGAACTTGCCGTCCGGTCGCAAGCCGCTGGGCCTCAACCCGAGGCATCGTTCATAGAACGCCCTCGCCCGTTCCATGTCGATGACGGGAAGCATTGTCGTAACAGAGGCATTGGCTAACATATGCAGTCCTTTCGGTCTAACTCCAGCCGTTCATACAAGAGGCAACACGCCTCTGTTCAAGGCCGGGAACTTAGCATAGGCTTCAAAGCTGTCGAGCGCTAGTCAGGCTTTGCAGCCACAGGAAGTCGGCGCCGGGCAGCGTGGGCAGCGCCGACATGGATGGCTACCCCTGTGCGGCCCCGCTGGGCCGGTTAGCTCGAACGTTTGGCATCGCAGGCAATAATCGACTCACATCGAAGAAGTGTGTAGACTTCCACACAAGGAGTCACACATGGCCACAAATCTCGCAATCGATCCAGCCCTTCTCGACCGAGCCGTTCAAGTCAGTGGTGAACGCACGAAGAAAGCCACCGTAACCAAAGCCCTACAAGAGTTCATCGCGCGCCGCGAGCAACGGCGCGTAGCCGATCTGCTAGGCAAACTGGAGTGGGATCAGTCATTCGACTACAAAGCTGAACGGTCTCGTCCCAAATGACGCTGCTCGTTGATACAAGCGTTTGGTCTCTGGCCCTTCGTCGGGATGTTGAAGCTACCGAACCTGAGGTGCAAGAACTCAAGGACGCCTTGTTCGGCTCAGACCTTGTAGTCACTACAGGCATGGTCCTTCAGGAACTATTGCAAGGGTTCTCGGGTGCCAAAGCCCAGACTCTGATCATCGAGCGCTTTGCCGCATTGCCTTTGCTGCGACCTGATCGAGATGATCACATCGGTGCGGCAGCCCTGCGAAATGCATGTCGCCAAGCGGGCGTTCAGATCGGCACTATTGATGCACTGCTTGCACAACTCGCCATCCGGCACAGTCTGACGCTGCTGACCACAAACAAAGACTTCACGCATGCGGCCAAGCACTGCGCGCTTCGCGTTTGGCCTGCGAAGGCACGAGCGAAGCGGTGATGCCCAACGGGGCGACCGAATGTTCAGCGCCGCGCTTGCCGTGGGTGCCAGCGCAAGGCAAGATCAGCCATCGGTCGGTGTCGCGTTTGCAGGCAGGACAGTACTGTATAAAAAAAGTCAAGTTGTCCGATCGCCTACGCAGGTGCGGGTTGGCGCTTGAGCGGCAGCGAGAACGTCCGAGGGCGACAGGTGCCGAGATTAGGGCGCAGTTCTGTTGCCCAATATCAACGTTAGGCGTTTTGGCAGCGCTGTTGCGGCAATCGTTCCACTCTTCAGGCAAGCGTGCGTTGACGCGATGGTTTGGGGCAGACGTAGACTGATCGTGGGGCCAAGTTGACCCCGATGATCACCTACGCAAGGAGTTCCCATGAATACGATGGAAATCGCCAACCGTCTCGTTGAACTGTGCCGCCAGGGCAAGAATGCTGAGGCCGTCAAGACACTGTTCTCCGACACATCGGTCAGCGTCGAGGCGCTCGCGCCGCCAGGAGGAGTTCAAGAAACCAAAGGAAAGCAGGGCATCCTGGGAAAGGGTGAGTGGTGGGTAGCCAACCATGAAGTTCACTCAGCCATCATCACTGGCCCGTGGCCTCACGGCAACCGCTTTGTGGTCGGGTTTCAATACGACGTTACCAACAAGCCGTCTGGCCATCGGATGAAGATGGACGAGGTTGGTTTGTACACAATCGACAACGACAAGATCGTTCGGGAAGAGTTCTTCTACGCAGGCATGTGAGAACTTCTGGCACTCAACCCGGTCGCAGGGATAACGCCTCATTGGGTGGTTAGAAGCTAACTCCCTGCCCCCACACCACCCACCATGCGGGTCCGCAGTGGGCGGTCCGGTGGCGCCAATATAGCGATACGCGAATGGGAAGAAAGAGATCAGAAGCTGGACCACGCTGCGTCCGTGCCAGGCTTTGCAACAGCGACCGTCGACTCCACTGCGCACGTTGACCGCGGCTTGGTCTCGGCATTGAACTTCGGCCTTGCAAGGTTCTGGGACCGATCCGGCCCGCGCCGGTCCGAGCCGCCGTAGTTCGCAGCCACTGATCCGAGAGGGGTTGCCAAGAGCATGGATCTGAGCCAGTCAGCCATCAACAACTCGCTGCCATCGAACATCCCGTGAACCACCGCCCGCGCAACATCCTCGGCTGGCGTCCCACGAAGTCTTCTCCAAGTTGCCCCCAAACCTCATCGCGGGCGTCACACTTCAAGCTTGGAAACCGCCCACCACCCCGTTTCACACCAGGAGAGACGTCTCATGACCAGCCCTATTGAATCGATGATCCGCCGCAGCGTGACCAAAGGCATCATGAAAGTTGCCAAGTTCAATCGCGACCGTGCGCCAGCGCCAGAGAAACCGCACCCCTTTCTCACCGGTATCCACCAGCCAATGGACCAGGAATTGACGCTCGACATGCTGCATGTCGAGGGAACGATCCCGCCCGAACTTGACGGCCGCTATCTGCGCATAGGCCCCAATCCGATCACACCACCGAATCCTGCCACGCACCATTGGTTCGTAGGCGATGGCATGGTGCACGGCGTTCGGCTCAAGGGGGGCCAGGCCTTGTGGTATCGCAACCGCTGGGTCCGGTCGCTGGCAGTCAGTGCCGCGCTCGGTGAAGCGCCTGTCCCCGGGCCCCGCAACGAGCGCAGCGACACCGCCAATACCAATGTGCTCGGGCACGCCGGCAAGATCTGGGCGCTGGTCGAGGCGGGCGGTTTTCCAGTCGAGATTGATGACGAGTTACGCACCGTGGCCCACAACCCGTTTGACGGTACGCTGCACGGCTCCTTCAGCGCCCACCCGCATCGGGACCCTGCGACCGGCGAAATGCATGCCATTTGTTACAACGGGACGGATCTCGACACGATCAGGCACGTGGTGGTTGGGACGGACGGGCGGGTGCGGCGTGAAGAGCCGATCGCAGTCAAGCATGGCCCCAGCATTCATGACTGCATGATCACGAAAAACTACGTGCTGGTGTTCGATTTGCCTGTCACCTTTTCGATGAAAACCCTGCTAGCGGGCCACCCCTTCCCTTACGCCTGGAATCCGGAGCACCGGGCCCGCGTGGGCCTGCTGCCGCGCGAAGGCAAAGGCAGTGACACCGTCTGGTGCGAGGTCGACCCCTGCTACGTGTTCCACCCCTGCAATGCTTTTGAAACCGACGATGGCAAAGTCATCGTGGACGTGGCCGCGCACGAGACCATGTTTGCGCAAAGCACCCAGGGCCCTGACTCCAGGAAGGTCACATTCGAACGCTGGGGTATCGATCCGCTGACGCGGCGCGTCCAGCGCAAGGTCATCGACGACCAGCCGCAGGAGTTTCCCCGCTGTGACGAACGCCGGCTGGGTCAGCCCTACCGTTACGCCTACAGCATGCCGCTGGCCGACGAAGGCTCCGCTTTCGGCTCCAAGACGCATCTTGTCCGACACGACATGCAGACCGGCGCGCGCCTGGTGCATGAGTTCGGCGACCACCGCTACCCGGGTGAGTTCGTTTTTGTTCCGAGACATGCAGTGGTGATCATCGACGCGCAGAATTTCAGCGGCAAACCCCAAGCCGTCGTCACCATACCGCACCGGGTGCCACCAGGATTCCACGGCAACTGGGTGCCGGTAGCCTGAGCCCATGGGAGCCCATGGGGTCAGGTCTTGCAATCCAACAAATTTCCACTAAACAACCACCAGCTGAAGCTGGTGGGTTTGAATTACGGACTGGAAGTCCGGATACGCGTCGCCTAAACGACGCGTCCTAGCCCGGTTCGGTCTTGAACTCATCGTTCGGATTTGGTTCAAAATGATGCTCAAGGTAACTCTTGATCATCTCTTCTGTCATTTGGCCTACCGTGGCGCAAAAATAGCCGCGCGCCCAAAAATGTCGACCCCAGTACCGCTTCTTCAGGTGCGGAAACTCCTCAAACAATCGGCTGGCAGTATTACCTTTGATTCGCCTCATGATCTCGCTTGGCGCCATATTCGGTGGCGCACTCACTAAGATGTGCACGTGATCTTTACTCACCACGCCCTTCACTATCCTGATCTCAAACGTCTGACACACTTGGCGAACCAACTCTCTGACTCGTTCCGCAACCTCCGTAGTCAATACCTTATACCGGTACTTCGTGACCCACACAAAGTGATACTCAATCTGAAAAACCGTATGGCTTCCGTATCTGTAGTCCATCTCATACCTCCACCACCCTCATTTTCTCAGCTGAAGCTGACCGGCTGGAAGCCGGTGGATTTAACCTTTTGATGGAAATTAAAATACAGAGGTCTCTATGCAAATAGTCATTCCCATGTCCGGATTC
>RGQD01000158.1 GCA_010030205.1 Betaproteobacteria bacterium | reverse complement strand
GGTCGCCGACGGCGCGCGCATGGCCAGGAAAGATGCCCGGAAGCTGCCCGTGGCCAGCGCCGGCTATCGATACCGGCTCTTCTCGGGTGTTTGCCCGGACCAACGAATCGAAAGCCAGCTTCCTGACACGGCCCCGTACTCACCGACGCCACCCGACCTACAAATGCTTCTTGTAGAACGCCCATTGCACTCGCGCCAGCACGCCGGTCGCGATGACGACCAGTCGTAGGTTCGTTTGTGCCGCGGCGTCGCGCGTTGAGTTCAACCAATCGTTCCCCGTCGCACACAGCCAACATCGGCACTTGCATACCACCGGGCCTTGCAGGTTGTGGGCTTGGCGGCAGGGCAGACGTCAGATGAGTGGCGTCTGGTGGCGGACCAACTCGTCCTCTATCGTGACGTGTTGCAGGCTGGGGCTACTGTGCACCGTGTCCGCAGTCGCCTGCGAGACCGCAGCAACAATTTGGGTTGCTGCAGGTTCGGGCGTAGCGTGTTGAGCCGGTACCAGGTCGGTGTGAGCATCGGCAAGCAGTTCACCCAGAGTGGGTATGGCCTTGGCCCGCTCGGCCTTGGCGAACCAGACGTCCGCCATCTCATGGTGTTGACCATCGCTTGTCTTGAAGCTCGATACCATGGCAACGCCATTGCCGTGGTCCACCCGGTTGGACGTGGTGTAGCTGAGGTCGAGTTCGACGATGCCCAGGTCGACCAGGCCCTTTAGCTCGCCGGGGTCGGTTTTGCCGTCATGGTTGGCGTCCACCCACACCTTCAGGTCGGCGAAATGGGCGTCGTGCGCGCCGATCTTGCCGTCATGGTTGGTGTCCAAGTCCGCCAGCGCGTTGTAGCCGTTGCCTGCGCGCTGGCCATTGGCCAGTGGCGAGGCCACGCCGAACAACTCGGTGCCGTTGTTGATCACCCCGTCGCCATTGCGGTCCATCACCAGCAAACCGTTGCCCTGTCCGACCCAGCCGACTTGCGTCGCTTGGCCGGTCGCGGCAATGTCGAAGGCCACACCGTGGGCGGCGTCGGTGGTCTGGATGCCCATGCCACTGAGATCGAGCACGATCGGTGTCGCGCTCACCATTGCGCTGATCTGCGCGATGGACATTGCCTGGATATCGGCCACCTCGAACGCGGCGATCTGGGTCGGCGACATCGCGGCAATGTCGTCGGTCGTCAGGCCTTGAATCTGGTCTGTAGTGAAGGCGACGATTTGTGCGGTCGTCAAAGCGTGAGCCTGGGCCGTGGTCAGCGCGGCAATATCGGTCGTCTCGATTGCAGCAAACTGGGCCGTGGTCAGCGCCATGATCTGGCTGGTCGACAACGCGACGTACTGTATGGTCGTCAACGCGTGGATGGCGTCGGTCGAGAGAGCGCTGATTTCGTTGGCACTGAGGGCGTGGATCTGCGTGGTCGTCAACGCTGCGACGTCGGTGGTCTCCAAATGGTTGATCTGGTAGCTTGTCAGCGCAACGATCTGGGTGGTTGTCAACTCGACAAACTGGGCGCTGGTCAATGAGTCGAGGTTGGTGGTCGACAAGCTGGCCATTTGAGCGGTGGTGATCGCGGCGAGGTGATCGGCATCCAGGCTGGACAACTGGGTGGTACCCAACGCATTGATCTGCGCGGTCGAGAAGGTGGCGATCTGGGCCGAGTTCATCGCATTCAGATCGGTGGTCTCGATCGCCGCGACATCGGCGGTCGACATTGCTTTGATTTGCGCGGTGGTCAGCGCAGCGATCTGGGTCGAAGTCAGCGCAGCGGTCTCTGCGGTGGTGAGAGCGACAACCTGCGCTGTCGTGAGTGCACGAATCTGGGCTGTCGTCAGCTGCGCCAACTCATCTGTACTCATTGATGCCACAACGCCGGTGCTCAATGCAGCAACGCCCGCGGTGCTGATGGCTCCGATCTGAGTCGTCGTCAGCGCGAAAAATTGCGCTGTGTTGACGCTTGCCCAGTCTGCCGTCGTGAACGCGGAAATGGTCGCAGTGGGCAGACCCTGGATCTGGGTCGTTGTCAGGCTGGACAGAATGGAGGCCATCGAAGAGTTCCTTGATGAGTGATCAGCATGCGTTCAGGGCGTCTGGCAGCGCCAGAGAACATTGATACATCTGCACACTGGGGCTTGGCGGGCAGGAGTCCTGCGCTTACCTGGCTTGTTGGGTAAATTGGAAAATCTTGGTGTCGGTGCCAATTGACCGAATCGTCCGGGACGAGCGGATGTACTAGCAGTGATCGACTGCCAACATCCGCCCGCACCCGTCGACGGGTTCGCCCTCGCTACATCGGTGCTATGCCGGAAGACTTGAGCTGGTCGGATCAGACGGCGGACATTGATCGATGGCACTTGATCGGGATCGCAACCGCAACAGGGTCACGATACGGTGTGGCCGCCGTTGGGGTGGACTTTTGATCGCTTGGTCAGAAATCGTGAGCGCCAAGGCTCGGGCAGTCACTTGCATGGCCGGGCAAGCCAGCCATGTCACTTGTCACGTCGAGCGCCAGAGCAATGAACGGCTGACGCTATCTGCCGAGGTCCCGACGCCGAGCAAACCTATTCACCCCGACGAGGCCCGGTGAAATCACTGTCGTGTTCAGCAAGGTCGCAAGGTTGGCTGCAACCTCATCACGTGCACCGATTGGTCGTGCGATCACGGTATCGACGCCAGTTCTTGGCTTCGATACCGTGATCAGCTTGAGCGCTTAGATCAGCGTGGTCTGCCGGAGCAACTCGTCTTCGAGCTGTGAGCTGTTGTGCGGTGCCAAGAGCGCTGCCGAATCGGTGGTGGCATGGGTGACGACTGCAGCCACCGTCGCTCCTGCCGGTGTTGCCGGCGGTGGTGATGGCGCGGATCTGGCTGGTACTGAGCGCCGCCAGGTCATCGGACTCCAGATTGGCAACCTGGGTCGTGGTCAGCGCCGCAACCCACGCCGCGCCTCAATCGCCCTGGAGGCTGCCTGAACCTGCCGATCTGAACCGAGCGCGGCGGCGCTACAGGGACACGCTGCGACAATGTCGCAACCTATCCTCTTGAGAAAACCCATGCAGATTCGCCGCCGTCGTTTCCTGATCGGAGTTGCTGCGACGCTTCCCGCCGGCAGCGCTTTCTCGGCGCAATGGCCGATCCGCCCGGTCACGGTCGTCGTCCCGTTCGCGCCCGGCGGCCCGACCGACTTCATCGCGCGACTGCTCTCGATTCCGTACAGCAAGTCGCTCGGACAGTCGATCGTGGTCTCGAACCGTCCTGGCGCGAGTGGCAACATCGGCGCGCAGACGGTGGCCGATGGCGACCCCGATGGGTACACGCTGCTGCACACGACGATCGCGTCGCAGGCGCTCAACCCGATCCTCTACCCCGAATCGCGGCTGCGCGCGCAGCGTGACTTCGCGCCGGTCGGCACCACCGCGAGCCTGCCGAACGTGCTCGTGGTGCCCAAGACAATGGACGTGAAGTCGGTCGCGGACCTGGTCGCGCTGGCCAAAACCAAACCCGGTGGCCTGAACTACGCGACCTTCGGGCCAGGCACGTCGCCGGACATCCTCAGCACCTTGTTCCAGAAGCTCGCCGGATTCAACGCCAGCCCGGTGCCGTACAAGGGCAGCGCGCTGGCGCTCACCGACGTGATCGCCGGTCGGGTGGATTTCCTGTTCGACAACATCACCACTTGCGCGCCGCAGATCAAAGGCGGCACGGTAAAGGGGCTCGCGATCTCTTCGACGACTCGCTCGGCCGCGCTCCCCGAGATCCCGACGATGAAGGAAGCCGGCTACTCGGGCTTCGACCTGAATTTCGGCTTCTCGCTGATGGCGCCGATCGCGACCCCGCAACCGATTCTCGAGCGCCTGCAGGCCGCGTTCGAGCAAGCGGCGGCGGACCCTGAATACACCAAAGGCCTGATCGCGCGGGGTGCCGAGCCGCTCGTCGTCCGGCGCGCCGACCTGGTCCAGTACCTGGGCGATGCGGGCCAGCGCTGGGCCACGATTGCCAAGGAAATCGGCGTCAAGGCCAGTTGAAGCGCCGCGCCACCGACACAAACCCGCAGGAGACCACGAAATGCCCAAGGTTCGATACGAAGTCCTCGAACGCGTCGCCGAGATCACGCTCGACAACGCGCCTGTCAATGCACTCAGCGTGGCGATGATCGACGAGATTCTCGCCGCGCTGCGTCGCGCCGCAGCAGACGACGCTGTGGGCGCTGTGATCCTCGCGAGCGCGCTGCCGGGCCGGTTCTGCGCCGGCCTGGACCTCGGCATCCTGCGGGGCGAAACCGCCCAATCCCGCAAGTTCCTCGAGAAGCTCTATGTCGAACTCGCCGATGTCCAGTACCAGCTCGGCAAGCCTTCCATCGCTGCGATCGACGGCGCGGCGCGCGCTGGCGGCATGACGCTCGCGATCCAGTCGAACGTGATCATCGCGGGCGAGAGCTCAACCTTCGGCTATCCCGAGATCGACATCGGACTGATCCCGGCAATCCATTTCATCCACCTGCCGCGAATCATCGGGCGCCACCGCGCGTTCGAGATCCTTTTCTCGGGTCGCGCGTTCCCCGCCGCCGAGGCCGCATCGCTCGGCCTGGTGAGCCGTGTCGTTCCTGACGGGCAGGTGCTCGCCGAGGCCCGGAAGATGGCGCGAATGTTCGCGAGCAAGCCGCCCGGCGCCATGAAGCTGGGGCACGCGGCCTACATGCGGTTCAACGACCTGGACTACCGGCGCGAAATCGGGCATGTCGTCGAGAGCTTCTGCAACGCTGCGGCCGGCGCGGACGCACAGGAAGGCATCAGCGCCTTCGTCGAGAAGCGGGCGCCGAAGTGGCGCTGACGCGCGTGCCCGTGTTCAGGCCGAGGTCGCAGCGCTGCGTGCGCTGACCAGCGTGCGGTGGAAATGTGAGATGGCCTCTTCGAACAAGCCGAAGGTGGAGTGTTCGTTGGCCCGGCTGGCCAGGCCTTTCTGGATCGCGCAAATCAGCTCGCGGTCTTCGGCGGCGCCGACCTCACGAGCGAAATCGGCGTCGCGCAGCACGGCGGCCCTGGCTTGATCGTCTGCGCCGCGAACGTCGGCCAGCCTGTAGCTGATCTCCAGCGTTCGGTCCACGCCCATCGGCTCTCCTGATGAGAAACCTGCCTAAGACAAGCTCACTCTATGAGCTAGTTGGCCTGTAAGCTGGAGTTCTCTCACTGAGAAGTGCACTCCATGGCCTTCAACCAAATCCGGTTCCAGCACGGCATGTCCATTCCTGAATTCCTTCAGTGCTTCGGCACTGAGGCTCAGTGCGCGGAGGCGGTCAAGCAATCGCGATAGCCGGATGAATTCCGTTGTCCGCGTTGCGACGGCCCCGACCACTGCGTCCTCGGCGAGGATACACGCAGGCTGTTTCAGTGCAACGGCTGCAGACACCAGACCTCGCTGACTGCGGGCCGTCTGATGGAGCACACCAAGCTGCCGCTGACGACATGGTTCCTCGCCGTCTACCTGATCAGCCTCCGACAGCGCTGCCACACTGAGATTTTCAGTCGCGTACTCAGCCACCAACTGGTGACCTTCAGTGCCCCAGGCAAAGGCAACTGCAGGCAGGGCCGCAATGATCGCGACGACGGCAACAGCAGTTCGACCTGCGCGAACGGAGCTGTGAGCCTTGATGGACGCCGCCGGCGCCCACACCATGATCTACTTTATCGCGCTGATCATTTATCGCGTCATGCGCAGTCGCCTGCATGCCGGTGGAACGTCCCATTCGCCAGAGCGAGCCCTGTCCAAGCTGCGCCGCATCCAGCGCCACCGCGTCACCCTCAACGACAGCCAGCCTATTGCCGGGCTGCGGTCCATCGATCAGGCGCAAGTCAACATTCTTGCCGCCTTGACCATTAAAAAACCCACCCTCGACACCCAGTTGACCCTTTTGTAGTGGAGCGTTTTGCAAACGCCACTATATGAATGATTGACTTACGCGTTTAACTGTCGAACTCGGGCTGCCACGAAGTTGGAGACCACGCGATCATCATCGCGCGCGTCGAGCGGACTCATGTGCATCAGGCAGAATCGCTGGTGCATCACGCTGGCAAGTTCACCGCACTTGCTGCGTGTGAAGCGGCTTGAGCAGATGCCACCAGGCACCAAGGAATTAAACCCAGTGCGGACCCGACGCGCACGCTGACATCGCGTGGCTTAGGCGGTATCAAAAACGAGAGCAGCTATATGACCAGAAAAATACTTATCAATGCGTTCAACATGAACACCCCCGTGCACCAAACGCAAGGTCTGTGGAAGCACCCCCGAGACCGTTCTTCGGAGTACACCACGATCAAGTACTGGCAGGATCTGGCGCGAACACTCGAACGCGGACTGTTCGATGGAATCTTCCTCGCAGATATCACGGGCGTCTACGACGTCTACGGCGCAAGCCCCGACGCTGCTCTTCGAAACGCAGTGCAAGTTCCGAACAACGACCCGTACCTGCTCATCCCTGTGATGGCAGCGGTGACGGAGCACCTCGGATTCGGTGTGACTGGCTCATTGACTTACGAGCCGCCCAATACGTTTGCTCGCAAGATGAGCACGCTTGATCATCTCACCAACGGCCGAGTTGGCTGGAACATTGTCACGGGATACCTCAACAGTGCAGCCAAGGCGGCAGGCCAAGTCAAGCAAACTGATCACGACACGCGATATGACATTGCGGAAGAGTACATGGAGATTATGTACAAGCTGTGGGAGGGTAGTTGGGAAGAAGACGCTGTCTGCAGGAACGTGGAAACCGGCGTCTATGTCGACCCAGCCAAGGTGCATCGCATCAAGCACGACGGGGAGTACTTCAAGCTCGAAGGCATCCACCTCTCGGAGCCGTCTCTTCAGCGTACCCCTGTGCTCTACCAGGCGGGGTCCTCGTCGAAAGGCCAGGCGTTCGCCGGAAAGCACGCGGAGTGCGCATTCATCAGCAGCCCCACGAAAAACGTTATGGCCGGCACCGTTCGGAAGATGCGTGCGGCTACCGAACAACAAGGCCGCAAGGCTCGCGACGTTGCCATCTTCGCAATGATGAACGTCATCGTCGGGCGTACGAACGAAGAGGCACAAGAGAAACTGCGCGAGTACCGTCAGTACGCGAGCTATGAAGGTGCACTGACGCTCATGTCCGGCTGGACGGGAATTGACTTCTCCTCTTGTGACCCATCGGACCCCGTCAAGCACATTCGCAACGACAGCATGCAGACCGCTATCGACCGCTTCACGATCGCCGACCCGAATCGTGTGTGGACCGTGGGCGAAGTCGCAGAGTACCTTGCGATCGGTGGTTCGGGTCCCGTCATCGTCGGCTCGGTTCAGGAAGTTTCAGACGAGATGCAACGTTGGGTCGAAGAGACTGGCATCGACGGATTCAACCTGGCTTACACCGTGAACCCGGAGAGCATCGCTGACTTTGTCGACATGGTCGTCCCTGAACTTCAGCGTCGAGGTGTCTACAAGACCGAATACCGGTCGGGAACCTTGAGAGAGAAGCTCTTTGGTGAATCTCCTCGACTCCAAGCGCCACATCCTGCGACTAAATTTCGCATTTGAGTGAACTAGATTGGCATTGATGCGAGCCGCCTCGGCTTGTGTCAATGCCTTTGTCGAAAGCAGATCCGCATCCAGTCAAAGAGACAGAGGATAAAAAATTGAAATAACTCTCAACGCCGACGGCAACGTCGGCACCAGCATCGCGCGGCGCGCGTAGCGGAGACCCAACTCTCGCAGAACGCAAAAGCTCGCTCAAAGCTGCAGCTGTTGGAAACATTCTTCAGTGGTACGACTGGACGATCTACAGCACGCTGTCGGTGTATCTGGCTGCCAACTTCCGCAAGGACTGTCAGCCCTGACGCCGGCTCATAGTCTCTCAAGTAAATGTGGCTTGGCCACTTTGCTTGACCCCCCAGGGGGGCGGCCGGCGTTGGCCGGCCTCGGGGCGCTCAGTTGCCATAGACGCCGAACTGCGGCAGGCCCAGGCTCTGAAAGTCGTCGCGCAGCAGCCAGTCCAGGCCAAGCGCTCCCTTCGCGCCGGCATAGCTGCCGTCGACATCGCCACGCAGCACGCCAACCAGCCCGACCTGGGACATTGCGGCAGCCGACAAGTCGGCGCCCAGCGCCGGTACGGCACCCGGGTTCAAGCTTGCGAGACTTGGCACCGCCGGATCCAGCTGGTTGAAGAACAGCCAGGCCGGCTTGGGGGCATCCAGCCCGACCACATGCTTGAGCACAGCGATCGCGTCGCTCAGCTCAACCCGGCCATTGCCGTCATAGTCAGCCGCGTAAGCCTGGTAGGGTGACAGCGGATTGCCGCTGCCGTTGACCTCCAACCCGACGATCATCTTGAGGATGGCGATCGCATCCTGCAGGTTCACCGCCTGATCAGTGGCAAGCGCTTCAGCAGCAGGGATGGCGCGGCTGACCGTCAACGCGAGGTGCCCGGCGGCCAGGCCGCCAAGCTTGGCGCTGCCTTGCGCATCGGTCTCTACGCTTCGTGTCAGCGCCGGTCCTGCGATGCTCACAGCCTCAAGCATGCTGTGGGCTCGCCAGCTGTAGGCGCTGACATCGGCTTGGACCTGAAGCTGTGACGCCACCGAAAAGCTGGCACCACTGGCGATGGACTCGGCCGAACCCTCGCCATCGGTGTAGCTCGCCACCGCGCGCAGACAACGCCCCAGGTCGCCGGCGACCAGCGAGATCCGGTTCGAGGTCGCGCCGGCGATGTCGGTCCAGCCGCCGTCACCGTTGGTGGACCACTGCCACTGCCATCGCAGCAGCCCCAAGCCCTCAGGATCCGACAGTTGACTGGCGTCGACCGACAGCGTCTGGCCCGGCGACGCCATGCCGCTCAGGCGAAGGCTGCCTGCCGGTGGGTCGTTGACCGGCAGCAGCTCGATGAAAACGCGGTAGGTGTTCGATCCGCCCTGCGCATCGCTGAGTCGGTAGCCGAAGCTGTCGGGCCGATGGTCGTTGACCAGCGGTGTGTAGACATAGTGGCCATCGTCATTGACGGTGACCCTGCCGTGATCAGGATTGCCGACCACGGCGTAGACCATCGCCGAACGCAGCTGGTCGCCGGGATCGGGCAAGTCGCCGCGCAGAACCGTGTCTTCGTCGATGCTGAGCGCAACGTCGCGACCCAGCGCACTGGCCCCCAGGGCGAACTCGGCATCGGCAAAGACCAGCCGCTCGATGTTGAGCAGCGTGTCGAAACCTCCGACACCGTCTCGCGCAGCGACAAACACCTTGCCGAAACCCGTGCTGACGAAATAGTCGCCGCGTGCGCCAGAAAATAGCGCTGAATCGACGCCGCCTGCGCCATCGATCCAATCGTTTCCCTTCAGGCCCGTCAGGCGGTTGTTCAGTGCATTGCCCAGTATCACGTCGTCGCCGTCGGACCCGACCGCGTTCTCGATCCAGCTGCCCAAGGCGATGCCGATGTTGTCGATCGCCGCGACGCCCGCGCCGGTCACACCGAGGCTGCTGGTGTGTCCTGGCCTGAGATCGATCGCCACACCCACCGCCGAGGCCGATGCATCGAGCGTGTCGACACCGCCGTCGTCGACCAGCGTGCGCTTTGCCAGCGAGTCAGCTGCCGTCAATCGGTCGGTGGTGTCAGAGAGGTTCGCGCTGTGCGTGCCGTAGAGATAACGCAGCGCCGCCAGATCGAGCAGACCCCAATCGGCGCGAAACAGTCCGTCGCCAGAAGCCTGGCCCGACATCACCGTCAAGCTGCTGCTGTCGTCCTGGGCCCGCAGCACCTGGGTCCAGGCATCGCCGACATCGACATTGCGCGGGTGACGCAGCCCCAGCGCATGGCCGATCTCGTGGAGCAAAGCGGCATAGCCCTCGGTGCCGGCGCGCAAGGACACCATCGAGTCGGTGTCCATCCAGACATCGCCTGCGCTGGCATTGGTCGGCGACGGGTCGGGCGGGTAGGCGACGCCCTTGGTGCTGGTCTGCTCGCTGACGCCAAAACGAATTTGTCCGACTGCGCTCGCTGACTCCGTCACCTCAACGAAACGCAGACCAGTGAGCGAAGCCGTGTCACCCAGGATGTCGCGCACGGCTTCGCGCTCAGCCAGCGTGAAGACGCGAAACCCAGCCGCGCCAGGCCCGGAGGCGGGCGCCAACGACACAAAGCTGAAGCTCACCGTCACAGGTGTACCCAGCGCAGCCGCAGCGTTCCAGCGCTGGCCGGGAGCACCCGTCAAAGCTTGTTCGGCCATCACCTGGGGATCGATGAAGTCCGAGACTGCATAGCTGTGATCGCGGCTGCCGTCCGAATAGACCAGACGCTCGACACCTGTCAGGTCGAGGTGAAGGTTCGGGTCGACCCGCGAGTCGATGTGGGCGCTGAGCCCGTCCGGCGAGGCGACGATCAGGTAATTGCCGAGGTCGGGCGGGTCGCCGACCTGCCAATCCAGTCGAACCGAGTCGACGCCCGCGCCGCCGACCAGGCTGTCGCTGCCACCCCAACCTACCAGTGTGTCATCGCCGGCACCGCCGATCAGCGTGTCGTTGTTGCTGCCACCGTTGAGGTTGACCGAGTGGCCCGAGAGCGCGGCGCTGGCGTCGATCTTGTACGACGCGTTGCTGCCCCAGCCGTTGAGGTAGACGTTGGAGCTCGTCGCCCGCGTGAAGACCTGATCCAGAATTGTGACCGATTGAAGGCCCGAGAAACTGCCGCCGTCGAGGTGGAAACTCTCGACGCCAGAAATATTCCCAGCGCCAAATGACAGCGGCACGCCATCGACACGCAGCGTCAAATCATCCCAGCCCGCACCGCCGTCTATCGTGTCGTTCAGGCCGTTGTCGCCCACAGAGATGTTGTCGTTGCCGCCCAGTGCGCTGATGACATCGGACCCTGTCAACGCATTGATCTGATCGCGATCGGCCGTGCCGGTCAGCGTGTCGTTGCCCGCGCTGCCAGCGACGTCGCGCAGCGCCAGCGT
>RGQD01000157.1 GCA_010030205.1 Betaproteobacteria bacterium | reverse complement strand
ATTCGCTGGTGCATGACGACATGCCCTGCATGGACAACGACGTGCTGCGCCGCGGCAAGCCCACCGTCCATGTGCGCTTCGGCGAGGCCGGTGCGATGCTTGCTGGCGATGCGATGCAGGCTTTGGCTTTTGAGGTCCTCACACCCGCGCAAGGCACGGCGCCCGAGCTGCAAGCCAGGCTTTGTGGCTTGTTGGCGCGTGCCGCTGGCCATGGCGGCATGGCCGGCGGCCAGGCGATCGACCTGGCCAGCACCGGCATGACCCTCGACGAGGCCAGTCTGCGCGACATGCACCACCGCAAGACTGGCGCACTGCTGAGGACCAGCGTGTTGATGGGCGCAGCCACGGGCGCTTGCTCTGCATCAGCCTGGGCCGCGTTGACCGAATTCGGTGATGCGATCGGCCTGGCCTTCCAGGTGGTCGACGACATCCTCGACGTCACCCAGGCGTCGGAAAAACTGGGCAAGACGGCCGGCAAGGATCTGCACGCCAACAAGCCCACTTACGTCACCGTGCTCGGTCTGACCGAAGCGCGGCGCCAAGCGCATGCGCTGCATGGCCAGGCGCAGTACGCTCTCATGCGCAGCGGACTTGCCGATGCAGGCCGGCTGCGCTTGCTCGCCGACATGGTGGTCGAGCGCGACAGCTGACCAGAAAGCGCTCATGCCCTCTTCCTTGTTGGACACCATCAACGCGCCGGCCGACCTGCGTCGCTTGTCGCGCAACGAACTCGAACGCCTGGCCGGCGAACTTCGCAGCTTCGTGCTGAGCACGGTGAGCAAGACCGGCGGCCACCTGTCGTCCAACCTGGGCACGATCGAGCTGACGGTTGCACTGCACTATGTGTTCAACACCCCACACGACCGTATCGTCTGGGACGTGGGCCACCAGACCTACCCGCACAAGATCCTCACGGGCCGGCGCGAGGCGATGGCCACGCTCAAGCAATTTGGCGGCATCAGCGGTTTTCCGCGCCGCGTCGAGAGCGAGTACGACACCTTCGGCACCGGTCACTCGTCGACATCGATCTCTGCGGCGCTGGGCATGGCCCATGCGGCCAAGCTCAAGGGCGAGCGTCGCCGCGCGGTGGCGGTGATCGGCGACGGGGCTTTGACCGGCGGCATGGCTTTCGAGGCCCTCAATCACGGCGGCGCTGCCAACGGCGTGGGCCTGGCCGACTTGCTGGTGATCCTCAACGACAACGACATGTCGATCAGCCCGCCAGTGGGTGCGCTGAACAAGCACTTGGCGCGCTTGATCAGCGGTAACTTCTACACCGCGGCTCGCGAAGGTGCGAAGAGCGTGTTGAAGAACACACCGCTGTACGAATTGGCGCGCCGATTCGAGGAGCACACCAAGGGCATGGTCGTGCCTGGCACGATCTTCGAGGAGCTCGGCTTCACCTATGTCGGCCCGATCGATGGCCACGACCTGGATGCACTGATCCCGACCTTGGAAAATCTGCGCGACCGGCCTGGCCCGCAGTTTCTGCACGTCATCACGAAGAAAGGCAACGGCTACAAGCTGGCCGAAGCCGACCCGATCAATTACCACGGGCCGAGCAAGTTCGACCCGGCCGTCGGCCTGCAAAAGCCAACGACTGCGCCCAAGCTCAGTTTCACGCAGGTCTTTGGTCAATGGCTGTGCGACATGGCTGCGACTGACGAGCGCCTGGTAGCCATCACCCCGGCGATGCGCGAGGGCTCCGGTTTGGTCGAGTTTGAGCAGCGCTATCCCAAGCGCTACTTCGACGTCGGCATCGCAGAGCAGCACGCCGTCACTTTCGCCGCCGGCTTGGCCTGTGAAGGGCTCAAACCGGTGCTGGCGATTTACTCCACGTTCTTGCAGCGCGGTTACGACCAGCTGATCCACGACGTGGCGCTGCAGAACCTGCCGGTGGTGTTCGCGCTGGACCGCGCCGGTCTGGTCGGCGCCGACGGTGCCACCCATGCCGGGGCCTATGACATCGCCTACCTGCGCTGCATCCCCAACCTCAGTGTGCTGACACCCGCAGATGAAGATGAATGCCGCAAGGCGCTGACCAGCGCATTCCGCCAGGACCATCCCGTGGCGGTGCGCTACCCGCGCGGTGCGGGCATCGGCAAGGCTGTCGAGCCCGGTCTTGCCGAACTACCTTGGGGGCGAGGCGAATTGCGACGTCAATCCGCATTGCCGGTTGGATCAGGCAGGCGCATTGCGATCCTGGCTTTCGGCACCTTGCTGTATCCGGCCTTGGCAGCGGCAGACAAGCTGGACGCCACCGTGGCCAACATGCGTTTCGCCAAACCGATCGATGCCGCGCTGGTGATGGAACTCGCGCGCAGCCACGATGCGCTGGTCACGGTCGAAGAAGGTGCGATCAGCGGCGGTGCGGGCAGCGCCGTCGGTGAATGCCTGGCGGCCGCTGGCCTCACCCTGCCGCTGCTACATCTTGGCTTGCCCGATGAGTTCATCGAGCACGGTGATGCAAGCAAGCTGCTGATGGGCTTGGGTCTGGATGCAGCGGGCATCGAGGTCGCGGTACGCAAGCGCTTCGGTGGCCATCTCTCGCTGGTCAAGCCGGCTGTCAACGAATGAGCGGCGCTCGCTCGCCTGGGTTGTGGAGCATGGCGCTGTGAGCATGGGCGCTGGATTGATCGACGCCGCGGTGCACGACGCGCAGGCCATGCGCCGGGCCGATGCCGGGCTGCTGTCGCTGGCGCTGATGGACGCTCGCAACCGCACCTTGGGTTGGCTGGCGGCTTTCGAAGGCTTGCCGCTGGATTTGGCCTTCGATGGCTTTGACCCGCCTTGGTGGCTGGCGGGTCAAGCGGCCTGGTTCCAGGAGTTCTGGGTCGCCCGTCATGTGCAACGGGGCCGAGGCGAGGCTGCTGACCCGGCAGGGCTGCGCTTGGCGTCCGTCGAGCCGCGCGCCGACGGCTGGTTCGGTGCCCGTGCCAGTGGTCGCTCGCAGCGCTGGCAGCAGTCTCCGCCCAGGCTCGACGAGCTGCAAGCCTTTCTGTCGCTGACGCTGGAGACCACGCTCGACTTGCTCGACAAGGCAGAACCAGGCGACCAGGGCTTGCATGTCTTTCGCATGGCGCTGCTCAACGAGGACCGACTGGGCGAGACCTTGGCGGTGCTGGTGCAGGGCTTGGCGTTGGGGCCTGAGCGCTACCAAGCCTTGATGGAGCGCGGCTTGTGGCCCAGCTTGCCGAGTCGCAGCCGGCGTGACCCGCTGCACTTGCCGGGTCAGATGTTGATGCTGGGTTCGCCCCCGGGTGGCGCTGTGCCTGACGCCGAGAGGTGGGCGCACCAGGTGCAGGTGCCTGAATTCGAGATCGATGCGCAACCCGTGACCTGGTCGCAGTTTGTTGAGTTTGTCGATGACGGCGGTTACGACGACAGGCGCTGGTGGACCCAGGCCGGTTGGACGGCGCTGGCGGCCAGCACTCGGCGCTCGCCGCGCTATGTCGAGCAAATGGCAGGCGGCGTGCTGGCACGCCGTCAGGGCCGGCTGCAGCGACTGCCGCTGGCGCAAGCACTGGTGCATGTCAGTGCGCACGAGGCCGTTGCCTGGTGCAACTGGTCCGGGCGACGCTTGCCCACCGAGGCCGAATGGACCTTGGCGGCCACCACTGCCAGCGCCCGCGGGTTTGCCTGGGGTGAATTGCTGGAGTGGGTGGCTGGCCAGGCTGGGCCTTACCCTGGAAATCCGGGCGGACCGGCGGCATTGGATGCGCAGGACTTTGTAACGGGTTGGCGCGTGTTGCGGGGTGCTTCGGCTTGGGGCAGTCCGCGCCTTCGCCACCCGCAAGCCCGCCGCTTCGCAGCCCCCGAGCGCGACGAGTTATTTGTCGGATTTCGCAGCTGCGCGGTGTAGCGTGGTCTGATGTCGACCCGCTTGACATGCGGGCACAGCGGCGTGACCAGATTTCCAGTGGCGACCTGAGGCCATTGGCGCTGACGGATCATTTTTTCGGGTTTAACGGCTGCATTCAGCTGTTCTCTTGTTCTGTATTTCTTCGTCCTTTTCACCATGAAACTCGCCGCTGCAATGTTGAATCGCGTGACCAAGTCCTGTGTCTGGGCTTGTCTGGTGGCTTGGCAGCTGCCAACAGCCTGGGCCGCCGAGGTCGTTGTCACCGGCTCGGCGCGGGCGCAACAAGTGCTTGACGCACCATTCGCCATCACTGTCGTCGACGCCTCGGCGCTGCGCGACGCCGGGCCGATGGTCAACCTGTCCGAGGTGATGGCCCGGGTGCCTGGGCTGGTGGTCAACAATCGCAATAACTACGCCCAGGACTTGCAGATCAGCTCGCGCGGTTTTGGCGCCCGGGCGGCTTTCGGCGTTCGCGGGCTGAGGCTTTATGCCGACGGCATCCCCGCGACCATGCCCGACGGTCAAGGCCAGGCGGCGCATTTCGACCTCGCTGCGGCGCAGCGCATCGAGGTGCTGCGCGGGCCGTTCTCGGTGCTCTATGGCAATGCATCCGGTGGCGTGATCGCGATGTTCTCGGCGCCGGTCAAGCAGGCCCAGACCGAGTTGTCGGTCGATGCCGGCAGTTTCGGTCTGCGCCAGCAACGCTACAGCGTTGCCAGCCCACTGGACGGCGGCTTCGACCTGCGCGCCAGCTACGCCGACCTGGATGTCGATGGCTTCCGACCCCAAAGTGCGGCGCGTCGCAGCTTGGGCAACCTGCGGCTGGGCTGGCAGAGCGGATCCGACAAACTGTCGCTGCTGGTGTCGGACCACAACCAGCGGGCGCAGGACCCGCTGGGGCTGACCGCAGCGCAGCTTGCCGCCAACCCAAGGCAGACCGCGCCCGAGGCGCTGGCATACGACACCCGAAAGACGATTCGCCAGACCCAGACCGGGGTCAACTGGCGGCATGATTTTGGCGACGCCAGCGTGCTGCGTGAGAGCTCGCTGACCATCTACCACGGTTCGCGTGGCGTCACGCAGTGGCAAGCGATCACACCGGCGGCGCAGGCCAATGCCAAAAGCGGCGGCGGCGTGGTCGATTTCGACCGACTCTATGGCGGCGTTGAAGGCAAGCTGACGCTGCAACTCGGCGCCACCGACCTGGTTGCTGGCGTCAGCGTCGAATCGCTGCGCGACGACCGCCAGGGCTACGAGAACTTCAGCGGCCCATCGGCCACACCGACTGCGCTGGGCATCACCGGCAAGCTGCGGCGCAACGAGCTCAACCATGCCACCACCACCGACGGCTTCGTTCAAGCCCGCACGCCGCTGGCCGAGGGCTGGGACCTGACCGGCGGCGTACGCGCAGGCCGGGTTGAACTCAGCACCGAGGACCGCTTTGCCGTCAGCGCTGCCAACCCTGACGACTCTGGCAAGTTGTCCTACGCCTACGCCAACCCGGTGCTTGGCCTGCGCTGGACGCCGGCGCCCGGCTGGGCCTTGCATGCCAGCGCGGCGCGTGGCTTCGAATCGCCCACTTTGGGCGAATTGGCCTACAGCACGGCCTCGGCGGGCGGCTTCAACAGCGCGCTCAAGGGCCAGACCAGCCGCCAGTTCGAGCTCGGCGCCAAATGGCGCAGCGCGGTGTTGGAGCTCGACGCCGCGTTGTTCAATGTCGCCACCTCCAACGAGATCGGTGTGCTGTCGAACAGCGGCGGTCGCTCTATTTACCAAAATGTCGGTCGCACCCAGCGCTACGGTGCCGAACTCTCAGGCCTGTGGCGTGCGGCTCCCGGACTGCGACTGCAGGCGGCGCTGTCGCTGCTGCAGGCGCAGTACCTCGACAGCTTCCAGACCTGCACAGGCACGCCTTGCAGCCCGACCAGCAACGCGGCCACGGTGCTGGCTGGCAAGCACATTTCGGGCACCCAAAAAGCGACCGGATGGGTCGAGGCCGCCTGGCGACCGGGCAAGGCCCTGGCCGGGTTCCCGGGCGAACTCGGGCTGGAATGGCGCGGCATGGCGCGCACGCTGGCCAACGACACCAACACCGCAGTGGCGCCCGGCTATGCGCTGGCCAGCCTGCGCTGGAGCGGTAGCCTGCCACTGGGTGCGCAGGATTCGATCGAGGCGCTGGCGCGGATCGACAACCTGTTCGACAAGGCATTCGTCGGCAGCGTGATCGTCAACGAAGGCAACAGCCGCTTTTACGAGCCCGGTGCAGCGCGCAGCGCGCTGGTGTCGCTGCGCTGGCAGCATCGCTGGTGAAGTGATGGCGACCGCTAGGCCGTATTGACGCATGCAGCTGGACCTACCGCGCCTGGTGATGCGGCGAGCTGGCTCAGTTGCCGCAGCGGTGCTGTTGCTGGCGCTGGGCTTAGGACTGGCTCGCATGGGCGTGGACATCGACGACGAGGTCGATGCCGCGGTCACGCTGGCCCGATTGGTGGCCAAACTGACTGCTGCGGCGCCGCTCGACGACGAAGCCGCTTTGGGCGAACTGCGCAAGCTCTTGGCCGATCACCCGCCGCGCCATCTGCTGCTCAGCGTGCAGGGCGGCGACGGCCGTTTGCTGCTGGCGCCACCACCACCGGTGCCGACCGCAGCGCTGGACGGGCTGTTGGCACTGCATCGCCGCCTGTTCTCGGCGCCTGACGCGCGTCATGTCAGCTGGGACCTGCTTCGGCCTGGTGGCGCGCGCTGGACCGTCACGCTGGCGGCATCGCATGAGAGCGAACGTCGCGAGGCAATGGTCAACCTGGTCGGCACGCTGGCGCTGCTGTTGGCCTGCATCGCCGGGCTGCTGCTGGCGATGCGCTGGAACCTGCGCCGGGCACTGGCGCCGTTGGACCGCTTGCTGGCGGCGATCGGCGACATTGAAGGCCGTGATGCGCAGGCTGTTCAGGCCTTGCCGGTGATGCCGGTTCGCGAGCTGGAAGCCCTGGCTTCAGCCTTGCGCCATCTGGGTCGCGCGCTCGACGCCGCACAAGCGCACCGGCGCCTGCTCAGCCAGCAGGTGCTGACGCTGCAGGAGGACGAGCGCGCCCGATTGGCGCGCGAACTGCACGACGAGTTCGGGCAACGCCTGACGGCCTTGCGCGTGGATGCTGTCTGGTTGTCGCACCAAGTCGCCGAGCAACCCTTGCTCAAGCCGGTGGTCGAAGGCATGGCACGACAGTGCGCGCTGGTCCAGCAAGACATCCGCTCGCTGCTGTCGCGGCTGCAGCCCTTTGGTCACGACGACGATGCCGAGAGCGAGAGCCTGCTGCGACTGGTCATCTTGCTGCGCGCGCTGGTGGCCAGCTGGACCCAGCCTGGTCGTGAGCAGACCACGTTCTGCCGGCTCGATCTGCGCTGGCTGGATTCGGACGGCCAGCCCATGGCCTGGCCCAACGACGATGTCGCAGAGGACTTGCGGCTGGCGGGCACGCTGGTGCTGACGATTTACCGCATCAGTCAAGAGGCGTTGACCAATGTTGCCCGCCATGCGCAGGCCAGTGTCGCGACGCTGGCGCTGAGTTGCTGGGGCGACGCCAGGCCTGGCGCGCCGCTGCGCATCGATTGGTCGGCCAGCGACGACGGTGTCGGCCTGACCGATGCCAAGGCAGTGAGCCAGCGCGGCAACGGCATCGCCGGCATCCAGGAGCGGGTCTGGGCCCAGGGCGGAGAGTTGCGCTTTGAACCTTTGCAACCCGGCGGCGCGAGCCCTGGTCTGCGGCTGTCGGCCAGATTCTGCAGCGTCTGGCGTGCGCCTGGCGCGCCGCAGGAGAGCCTCACATGACCATCTCGGTGATGCTGGTCGACGACCATGCGGTGGTGCGCTCGGGCTATCGCCGCCTGCTCGAACTCGAACCCGACTGCCTGGTGGTGGCCGAATGCGCCGACGGCGACGCTGCCTGGGCTGTGCTGCAGCAACGCCAGGCTTCACAGGTCGACGTGGTCGTGCTCGACCTGTCAATGCCCGGGCGCAGCGGCTTCGAACTGCTGCGCCGCATCGCGCAGCGTTGGCCCGACGTGAGAACGCTGGTGTTCAGCATGCACGACAGCCCGGCGCTGGTGCTGCAGGCGATCAAGGCCGGCGCGGCAGGCTTTGTCACCAAGAGCAGCCAGCCGGAGTTGCTGGTCGCTGCGCTGCGTCGGGTTGCCGCTGGGCAGGTCGGGGTACTCTCGCCGGACATTGCGGGCGTCAGTGGCGCAACGGCCGCGCCGGCGCCGCATCTGGCACTGTCGTCGCGCGAGTTTCAGGTGCTGCTGGGGTTGGTGGGAGGAGACACGATCGACGCCGTCGCCGAGAGGCTTTTTCTCAGCGCCAAGACCGTGTCAAACCACCAGACGCAGATCCGCCACAAGCTGGGGGTGAGTACAGGGGTCGAACTGCTGCACTACGCCAAGCTGCACGGAATTGCTATGTCTTGATTGACGCGGCATTGGGCAGCGCTTGGCGTCCAATGGCCTGGACTGCTGCGCAGCGCAGCTCGGGAAGTTTTCCCGGCTTTGCGCGAGCTGTCCGGCGGCACAATTCCCTGGCTGGCAATACTGCCAAACTTGGAGAGCCCTTGAGCTGTCATGTGCCATGCAAGCGACAGGCTTTCGCGCCGGCTTGTCTGCTGCTGATGGCCGGCGTTGCGCTGGCGCAAGACGCCGGTCGGGTCGAGGTCATCGGTGTGACGCCGTTGCCGGGCCTGGACGTTCCAAGGGATTGGGTGCCAGCCAATGTTCAGACTGCCAGAAGCGCCGACATCGAACGCAGCCATGCGATCGACCTGACCGGCTTCATCGCCCGGCGTCTCGGCAGCGTGAGCGTCAACGAAATTCAGGGCAACCCATTCCAGCCCGATGTCAGTTTCCGCGGTTTCACCGCATCACCTTTGCTCGGCCGCGCGCAAGGGCTGTCGATATACCTCGACGGCATGCGCTTGAACCAGGCTTTCGGCGATGTCGTGAGCTGGGATCTGGTGCCGAAGTCGGCGATCTCGACGATCGCGCTGATGCCGGGTTCGAACCCCTTGTTCGGCCTCAATACCTTGGGGGGTGCGCTGGCGATCCAGACCAAGGACGGGCTGAAGAACCCTGGCAACTCGGTGCAGTTGCTGGCCGGCAGTCACGGGCGTGCAGCGCTGGAGTTCCAGAGCGGTGGTGGTCGTGCCGAAGGGCTGAGTTGGTTCGTCACCGGCAACCGCTTTCATGACCAAGGCTGGCGTGTCGGCTCACCCAGCGAAGTGTCTCAGTTGTTCGGCAAGTTCGGGGCCGAGGCCGGCGACACCCGGCTGTCGTTGACAACCGCTTTGGCCGACAACAGCCTGAACGGCAATGGGCTGCAGGAAGACCGCCTGCTGGCTAAGGACTGGTCCAGCGTTTACAGCAAACCCGACAACACGAAGAATCGCTCGGCGCTGCTGAGCCTGGCCGCCAGCCACGACATGTCCAAGGGCTTGTCCCTGTCTGGCAATGTCTACTTGCGGCGCATTGCCACCAGCACGTATAACGGCGACCTCAACAACGGTTCTTTCGACCAGTCTGTCTACCAGCCCAGTGCCGCCGACATCGCCGCGTTGATGGCTGCCGGCCATACAGGGTTTCCGCTTGCCGGCGCCAATGCGGCGAACACGCCTTTTCCGAAGTGGCGCTGCATCGCCCAGGCGCTGCAGAACGACGAACCCGGTGACAAGTGCAATGGGCTGATCAACCAATCTGCCACCACCCAGACGAACCATGGATTTTCGGGCCAGCTCAATGGCCAAGCCAAGTTCAGTGGTTTGATGAATCAGTGGGTGGTCGGTGTGGCACTGGATTCGAGTTGGGTGCGATTCAAGCAAGGGTCGGAGCTGGGTTACCTCAACCCTGACCACAGCATCACCGGGGTTGGCGCTTTCGGCGACGGCGTGAGCGGTGGCAACGTGAACGGGGTACCCTACGACACTCGGGTCGACCTGTCGGCGCGGACCCGAACCGCTAGCGTGTACTCCAGCGATGTGCTGGCGATCAACCCGCAGACCCACCTGACGCTGTCGGGCCGCTACAACCGCACGACGTTGACCAACCGCGACGCGATCACGCCGGGTGGCGGCGCCGGCTCGCTCGACGGCGACCATGTGTTTCGTCGCTTCAATCCAGCGGTCGGTCTGACCTTCGCCGCCAGCGAGAGCCTGACGTTCTATGGCGGCTTCAACCAGGGCAGCCGCGCGCCGTCGGCGATCGAACTCGGCTGCGCCGACCCGGCCCAGCCTTGCAAGCTGCCCAACGCGATGGCCGGCGACCCGCCGCTCAAGCAGGTGGTCACGAGCACCTTGGAGGCAGGTGCGCGCGGCAAGATAGGCGTCAACTCAGCCGCCACGGTCTGGAACCTGGGTGTTTTTCGCGCCGACAACCACGACGACATCCTGTTCGTCGCCGACAACGCTGCAGGCTTCGGTTATTTCAAGAACTTCGGCAGAACCCGTCGCCAGGGGCTGGAGGCGGGCTTCTCGACCGCATGGGCCGGTGCCTCGCTGGGTGCGAACCTCAGCTTGCTGGACGTCACCTTCCGCAGCGATGAATCACTCAACGCCGCCGGCAACAGCAGCAACGACCAGGCACAGGCCGGTTTCCCCGGCTTGGATGGCAACATCGCTGTGCGGACCGGCAACCGCATGCCGTTGGTACCGCGCCAGATGCTCAAGCTGTTTGCTGAAATGCCGCTGGGTGCGGCGTTCTCCGTGGGCGCCGATGTCAGTGCGGTGGCGGCAACGTATGCCCGCGGCAACGAGAACAATGCGCACCAGAGCGAAGGCAAGTACTACCTCGGTGGCGGCCGCAGCGCGGGCTATTCGCTGTTCAGCGTGAGCGGCGACTGGCGGCCAAAGCGGCCACGCGCCGGTGGGCTGGTGCTGTTTGCGCAGGTCAACAACCTGCTGGACCGCCGCTACAGCACGGCCGCACAGTTGGGCGCCACGGCCTTCGATGCCAACGGCAACTATGTGGCGCGGCCGTTTCCGGCCAATGCCAACGGTGACCGGCCGTTGGTCGGCTCGACTTTCTACGCGCCAGGCGCTCCGCGCAGCCTCACGTTTGGCCTGCGCTACAGCTTCGGCAACTGAA
>RGQD01000156.1 GCA_010030205.1 Betaproteobacteria bacterium | reverse complement strand
CGCGCAGACTTGAGCGCTGGCGACCGCGAGCGGGCGCAGCATGCGCTGGCCCAGGACTTCATGAAGGCCGGGCTGTTCGACCGCGCCGAAGCGGCATTCCGGGCGCTTGACGGCACGCCTTTCGAAACCGAGGCGCGACTGGCGCTGCTGTCGCTGGCCGAGCGCTCGCGCGACTGGGGAGCCGCGGTCGACGTGGCATCGATGCTGGAGAAAGCCGGTGCCGCATCGTTCGCCACCCGCATCGCGCATTACCGCTGCGAGCAAGCGCTTGAGGCAGAGCAGCGCGGCGACGCACAAGCGGCCAGCGCGATGCTGGTCCAGGCCCAGGCCGTGGCCCCACAAGCGGCCCGACCGCTGGTTCAACGCGCCCAACAACTGGCCAGGATGGGTGAACTCAACGCCGCGATGGCAGTCTGGGCCGAATTGAGCCAGCGCGACCCGGCATCCTTTGTCAGGCTGGCCGGTGAGTATGTCGATTGCGCGCTGGCCGCCGGACGGGTCGATGCGGCAACCCAGACGCTTGCGCCGCTGTTCGCACTGCAGCCCGGCATAGACCTGCTGCATGCGCTGGCCAAGCTCGACAGCGGCGGCGCCATGCCGCGTTTGATGGACTTGCTGCGCGAGCAACCCAGCCTGTCGGCCGCGATCGAATTACTAGACACACCGCGCCAGACCTGGCCTGAATCGGCTCGCCAAAGTGCACGCGACGCAGTGGCTCGCGCGGCCAGACCGCTGCAGCGCTACCGCTGCGCCGCCTGCGGCTTCGAAGCCCAAAGGCATTTCTGGCAATGCCCGGGCTGCCTGGGCTGGGACAGCTTCCCGCAGCTGCGCGTCGAGGAGCTCTGAAGCCTGCTCAGCGGCGAGTCCTGCGCACAGGACTCGCGCAGCGATCAGTGCAAGGGCACGCCGGTCTTTTCTTGCAACTCTTCGCGCGTCACGCCAGGCGCCATCTCGACCACTTTGAGCCCATGCGGGGTGATGTCGAGCACCGCCAGATCGGTGATGATGCGGTCGACCACGCCCACACCAGTCAGCGGCAGCGTGCAAGTGGGCAGGATCTTCAAGTCGAAGCCACCGTCCTTGCGACGCGCCACATGCTCCATCAGCACGACAACGTTCTTGACCCCTGCCACCAGGTCCATGGCGCCGCCCATGCCTTTGACCATCTTGCCGGGGATCATCCAGTTCGCCAGGTCGCCGCGCTCGCTGACCTGCATCGCGCCCAGGATCGACAGGTTGATCTTGCCGCCGCGGATCATCGCGAAACTGTCATGGCTGCCGAAAATGCTCGACCCCGGGATCGTGGTCACGGTCTGTTTGCCGGCGTTGATCAGGTCGGCGTCGACCTGGTCCTCGGTCGGGAAGGGTCCTATGCCCAATCTTGCAGTTCTTTGGCCGCCACAGCAGCCATTTGGTCGTGGGTCCAGGCCATGTCAGACTCCCGCTTTCGATGTTTCAGTGACAGTGCGCTTCTCGATGCGCTTCTCGGGCGTGGCGTTGACCACCAAGCGAGTCACGTAGATGCCGGGCAGGTGCACCGCATCGGGGTCCAAGCTGCCGTTCTCGACGATTTCCTCGACCTCGACCACGCTGATCTTGCCAGCCATGATCGTCGCCGGGTTGAAGTTGCGCGCCGTGCGACGGAAGATCAGGTTGCCGCTGCGATCGGCCTTCCAGGCTTTGCCCAAGGCCACGTCAGGCAGCAGCGCACGTTCCATCACGTATTGATGACCGTCGAATTCGCGGGTCTCCTTGCCCTCAGCCACCAGCGTGCCCACGCCAGTGCGGGTGAAGAAGGCCGGGATGCCGGCGCCGCCAGCGCGCAGCCGCTCGGCCAGCGTACCCTGAGGCGTGAATTCGAGCTCGAGTTCGCCGGCCAGGTACTGGCGCTCGAACTCCTTGTTCTCACCAACATAGCTTGAGATCATTTTCTTGATCTGCCGAGTTTCGAGCAGTTTTCCCAGGCCGAAACCGTCGACACCGGCGTTGTTGCTGATGACGGTCAGGCCCTTGGAGCCCGACGCAACCAGCGCATCGATCAAGGCCTCGGGGATACCGCACAGGCCGAAACCGCCGACAGCCAACAACTGGTTGTCGTGCACGATGTCGGCCAGCGCTGCGGCGGCGCTGGGATAGAGCTTGTTCATGGTCGCGTCTTTCGCAATGGGACGGCGCGAAGCGTACTACTTACTGCAGTAAGTAGGGTTTACGTAGAATCGCTTAAAGCTCGTCGCCAAGCCCACCCCAGAGCGGTCATCAGACCATGAAGCCTGCCGAAATCGATGCCAGCGCACTGCGCGACATGTTGCAAACCGTCTTTGCGCCCTGGGTGATGGCGCTCGATCTGCAGGTGCTCGACGCGGCGGGCTGCCTGGCCGCCCACAGCACCACGACCTATGCGCTGCTGTGACCGAAGCACTGAAACCTGCCGATCTGGCCTTGGACTACCGCACGGCGTTCGATCTGGCGCCCATCGGTCTGGTCCTGTCGCGCCAGCGCCAGATCGTCGACTGCAACCGCCAGGCGCTGGCAATGTTCGGGGCCGACCGCGAGCAACTCGTCGGCCAGAGCCTGGCCTTGCTCTACCCCAGTGCCGACGAGTTCGAACGCACTGGCGCGCGAATCGTCGCGAGCCTGGACGCGCAAGGCTGGTACGCCGACGACAGGGTGATGAAGCGACTCGATGGTGTGGCTCGCGGCGAACTGTTCTGGTGCCATGTCTCGGGCCGTGCGCTCGATCCGCTGCAAGCCCATGCGGCGGGCATCTGGGCCTTCGAGGACTTGTCGTCCAAGCGCAAGCTCAAAGTGGAGTTCACCGCCCGCGAGCGCGAGATTGCCGCATTGCTAATCGACGGGCTGACCAGCAAGCAGATCGGCAAGCGCCTGGGCATCAGCCCGCGCACTGTGGATGTCTACCGCGCCAGGCTGATGCGCAAGATGGGTGCGGCGACCACACCCGACCTCGTCAACAAACTGCTGTCGAGCTGACCAAGCTTGAGGCGCATCAAGCGCTGAACATTGCCCGGTAACGGTCGGGGATCGGCACCGATTTCTGCGCCTTGAAATCGGTCCACACCGTCGTCGCGCCACCGCTTGCATGCACCACACCGGGCATGTCGATCCGCTCCAGCGTGGCGTAAGTCTCGACCGTGCTGCGCCCCATCGCACCGGTGTAATGACGCGCCAACACGTCGCCTGGGTATTCAAGCTGGCGGATGAAGCTGCAGAAGGCATTGATGATCACCGGCCCGATGCCGCCAGGGTCGGGCAGGCAGCCGATGTGGCGGAACCACTCGATGCGCAGAGACTCGAGGTAACGGAAGTAGCTGGCGTTGTTGACATGGCCCATCGCGTCCATGTCACCCCAGCGGATAGGGATCACCATTTCGAACGCCAGCTTCTTGTCGTCGGGCAGGTCGAATCGCATCGGTTCAGGCCTTGGGTTCAGGGCTGAGCCCCAACTCGGTCGCCATGCGCAGCACCAGTGCGCGCAGTTCGGAGATTTCGGCAGCCTGGCGCGACAGTTCGAACTTCAAGGCCACCAGTTCACCCACGCTCACAGAATCTTCGTCCGAACTCGCGACCAGCTCGTGCGATGCGGTCATCTGTACCTCGCCGCACAGCAGGTGCGCCCAGCGCGCCTCGCGCGCACCTGGCGCTCGTGCCAGCTTGATCGCGTGCGGCGGGAAGCGGTCAGCCAGTTCCTCGAGCAATGCTTCGACCGCAGCGATATCGGCAAAACGGTGCAGGCGCTCGCTGTTCGCACGCAATTCAGCCGAGGTCTGCGGCCCACGAAGCATCAGCACGGTCAGCAGCGCCACCGAGGAGGCCGGCACGTTGAGCCCGCGAACGGCGTTGTGCGTCACGAGCCGTCTTCTGGTTGCAGCCAGCCACCAGCGTGTTGAGCGACAAGGGATAGGTGTCGGGCACGGTGGCTTGTTTTTCCACCAGCACGCCCAGCACCCGGGCCTCCAGAGGAGTCAGGGGGCGCGCCATTCAGGCGCCGAAGCCATCATCGGCCGACAAAATCGCGCCGTTGATGAAGTGGCTTTCGTTGGCGCACAGCATCATCAGCGCTGAATCCAGGTCTTGCGGCTGGCCCACGCGCTTGCGCGGCAGGATGCTCATCAGCTTCTGGCCAGCCTCGGTCTGCCAATGCTGATGGTTCATCTCGGTGTCGATGTAACCCGGGCAAAGCGCGTTGACGTTGATGCCGAACTTGCCCCACTCCAGCGCCATGGCCTTGGTCATGTGGATCACCGTGGCTTTGCTCATCGCATAAACGCCGATTTGGCTGAGCGGGCGCAGGCCTGCCATCGACGCGACATTGACGATGCGCCCACCGGTGAAGGTGCCGGGGGCTGCGCCGCGAGATCGCGCGATCATCCGCTTGGCCACCTCTTGCGCGACGAAAAAAGCGCCGCGCGTGTTGGTGTCCATCACGAAGTCGTAGTCCTCCGGGCTCACATCGACCAGACGCTGGGTGGTGCTGACGCCGGAGTTGTTGACCAGGATGTCGATCGTGCCGACCTCGGTCTCGGCATGCGCCACGGCCGCCTTGATGCTGTCGGGGTCGGTCACATCAAGCGCCACCACATGGGCGTCGCCGCCGGCCGATTCAATCTCGGCGCGCAATGTTTTGAGCCGCTCGACCCGGCGTGCCGCCAAGACCACTGCGGCGCCAGCCTGGCTCAGGGTGCGGGCGAACTGAGCACCCAGACCACTGGACGCGCCGGAGACAAAGGCCACGCGGCCGGAGAGATCGATGTTGTAGCTCATGGTGCAATCAAGACGGTTGACGGGCTGAGGGCGCAGCGAATTTAGCGGCGATCACCATAGCACGAGCGCTACCGGGCTTGTCCATCGCCGGATCAGGCCTGAGCATCAGGCACGGTGAAATCTCTACATAAATCAGATCAAAAAAGCACGATCGTTCTTTTTTGGCGTCCCATGGTTAGAATCAAATTCCCACGCGCCGGGACTTCAAGCGCTCAAACCAACAGGACAGATCCGGATGACACCGCAGGAGATTCTCAGCCAATTCGGCCCGCGCGAGGCCATGGAGTACGACGTGGTGATCGTTGGCGGCGGGCCCGGCGGCATGGCCGCAGCGATCAGGCTCAAGCAACTGGCGGCGGTCCAGGGGCGGGAGATCTCAGTGGTGGTGCTCGAAAAAGGCTCGGAGCCAGGGGCCCACATCCTGTCCGGCGCGGTGATGGACCCGATCGCAATCACCGAGCTGATTCCCAACTGGCGCGACCTGGGTGCACCACTGAACCAGCCCGTCACCGGCGATCAGTTGCTGGTGCTCAGCGAAGACGGCATCGCCACCACGCCGGACTGGCTGATGCCGGAATGCTTTCACAACGACGGCAACTATGTCATCAGCCTGGGCGCGGTGGTCAAGTGGCTGGGCGAGCAGGCTGAAGCACTGGGCGTCGAGGTCTTCCCAGGCTTCACCGCTGCCGAAGTCCTGTACGACGACGCAGGCGCGGTGCGTGGCGTGGCCACCGGCAATCTCGGCATCGGCAAGGACGGCCAGCCGCACGACGGCTTCCAGCTCGGCATGGAGTTGCTCGGCAAGTACACGATCTTTGCCGAAGGCGCACGCGGCCACCTGGGCAAGCAACTGATTGCGCGATACAAGCTCGACGAAGGCCGTGACCCACCGAGCTTTGCGCTGGGCATCAAGGAGTTGTGGGAGATCCCGCCCGAGAAAGCCCAGCCAGGCTTGGTCGTGCACACCAGCGGTTGGCCAGTCACCGACGGAAGCTTCGGTGGCGGATTTCTCTACCACCTCGAAGGCAACAAGGTCACGCTGGGCTATGTGCTCGGCCTCGATTACCAGAATCCCTGGATGAGCCCGTTCGAGGAGATGCAGCGCTGGAAGACCCACCACGCCATTCGAGGCCACATCGAGGGCGGCAAGCGCATAGGCTATGGCGCGCGTGCGATCAACAACGGTGGGCTGCAAAGCCTGCCCAAGCTGGTGTTCCCGGGCGGCGCACTGATAGGCTGCGACGCCGGCATGATGAATGCCGCGCGCATCAAAGGCAGCCACGCCGCGATCAAGACCGGCATGCTCGCAGCCGAGGCTGCTGCCGAGGCCTTGGCCGCCGGCCGCAGCCAGGACGAACTCAGCGCCTACCCCACAGCCTTCGAGAACAGCTGGCTGCACGCCGAGTTGATGCGAACCCGCAACTTCAAGCCCTGGTTCAAATGGGGCACGCTGATCGGCACGCTGATGACCGGCATCGAACAATGGCTGATGCCCAAGCTCGGGCTCAAAACACCGCCCTGGACGCTGCACCGCGACACGCCGGACCATGCGCGATTGCTGCCGGCAGACCAATGCCGCCAGATCGAATACCCCAGACCAGACGGCCAGATCAGCTTCGACCGGCTCAGCTCGGTGTTCATCAGCAGCACCAACCACGAGGAAAACCAGCCGGCCCACCTCACGCTCAAGGACGCCACCGTGCCGGTCTCGATCAACCTGGCGCGCTATGGCGGCCCGGAATCTCGTTATTGCCCGGCCGGCGTCTACGAATTCGTCAAGAACGCCGACGACAGCGACCGTTTGCAGATCAATGCGCAGAACTGCGTGCACTGCAAGACCTGCGACATCAAGGACCCGACCCAGAATATCGTCTGGGTCACGCCCGAAGGCGGTGGCGGGCCCAACTACGCTGGGATGTGACCTGCTTGAGCTGAGCCAGGGCAGCGATGCCCAGGGCTCGCCGCAGGGGACGCCAGCCTCCGGTCGCATCTGGCCAAAGCGTCAGCTCGCTCGGTCGCCAGCGCCACAGATGATCCGCTGACGACGCGGTCCTTGAGACGATCTGCCGACTGCAGCTGCCAGCAACCCTGGCACGAGTTCTGTGCCAGCGATCAGCGCTGTCTTCGCAGGTCTCCGTCAAAGCGCGACCAAGGCGAAGAATCAGGGCGCCGATGCCTGCCTGCACCGAGCGCCGTCTGTCCCTGCGTCAGGCGAACCGGTACAGGCCGCACAGCCAATCTCGGTTCTAGGGATTTGAAGGGCGTATCAGCACGATTAACGTTGCAGCCCTGTCGTTGAAGATTGATTGACGATGGTAGGCGTTGGCGCTAGCAACGTCGCTAGTATCGAATCAAACCAAGCAACACGGGCACGGTCGTCGGTATCATCATATTTTCTGGAGAAATTCATGCCAACCTACATGACGAGCTTCACCTACCACAATGAAACCTGGCAGAAACTAGCCAAGAAACCCGAAGACAGAAGTATTGCCGTCAAATACTTGATGGAAAAACTGGGTGGTCGCCTTATCAACATGTATTACACTACAGGCGGCGATTCGGATGGCTTCATCATCTACGAAGCACCTGACGCCAAGACCGCTGCCACGGCGATACTGACAGTCGGTCTGGCCGGGCATGTACGAGGGCTCAAGACCACTCAACTTTATTCGGTGGCCGAAGCCCTCGAAGTGATGGGACAAGCCGGCCGGCTGAGCTATCCGACGCCCTGACGCGGGCAAACCGATGGCGAAATCAATCTTGAAATTACCCTGCAGTGCCGGTCGCGACCGGTCCCTGCAAGCCCAACGGGTGAAAACAAACCATGCCGCAACTCAAGCCCTGTCCGGATCTCAGCGTCGGCGGTCATGGCAGGCTGCCATTCGAGACGGTTGCGTTGGTGCTGCAGGGTGGCGGCGCACTGGGTTCGTACCAGGCAGGTGTCTATCAAGGACTCAGTGCAGCGGGCATCGAGCCGAACTGGATTGCAGGCATTTCGATCGGCGCGCTCAATGCGGCGGTGATCGCTGGCAATCCGCCAGAAAAGCGGATCCAGAGATTGGAGGATTTCTGGCAAACCATCTGCCAGCCCGCCATCTTCATGCCACCCGTTGAATACCTGTATTCATGGTTGGCGGGTGCCGATGTTGAATCGCGCAAGGCCTTCAGTGCCTTCGCAGCATGGCGCGCGCTGGTCGAAGGCCAGCGCGATTTCTTCGTGCCTAGAGGCCTTAAGCCTTGGCTGGGAGGCCGGCAGGGTACGGCCGAATCGAGCATCTACGATACCGCCGCTCTGAAGTCCACTCTCGAGCGCCTGATCGACTTCGACCGGATCAATCACGGTGATATCAGGTTGTCAGTTGGTGTAGTAAACGTCAGAACCGGCCACATGGAGTATTTCGACAACACCCGAGGTCCGAGCCACAAGGCCCTCAAGGTTGAGCATATCCTGGCTTCCGGGGCCTTGCCGCCAGGCTTTCCAGCCATCGAGATCGATGGCGAGTATTACTGGGATGGCGGCCTGGTGTCGAACACGCCCCTCAACCATGTGCTCGAAGCAACGCCACGCCGAAATACCTTGTCATTCCAGGTCGATCTGTGGAGCTTGAACGGCCCATTGCCAGAAAATATCTATGAAGTCCAGGAACGTCAGAAAGATATTCAGTACTCAAGCCGAACCCTCAGCACCACCGAATTCATGGCCAACTCACAGCATTACCGCAGGATCTTGCGCGAGCTCTTGCTGAAAGTACCGCTGCAGGAACGCAGTAATGACGCCTGGTGCCAGGAAGCCGAGAAATACGCATGCGGCGGACAATACAGCGTGATCCAACTGATCTACAAGGACAAGGCATGGGAGACTCAGGCCAAGGATTACGAATTCAGTGTATCGACAATGCGCGAGCACTGGCAAAGTGGCCTGCAGGACATCCAGAAAACTCTCGCCAATGAATCCTGGCTACAGTTGCCACCGGCACACAAGGAGTTTGTCTCCTACGACATCTATGCTGCCGATGAACCCAGCCGGCCGGCTTTGACGCGCGTAGCTGCGGGGCCTATAAGCCGCGATTGACAGCGGGCTGCCAAAGTCACCAAGTCGATGAAAAAAAGAATCCCCAATCAGAGAGCCCGGCACGGCCAGATGGTCAGCCACGCCGCGCGAACCAATGATTGCAGGCAGCATCTCGATCCCTCACTCAGGAAATTGGAAGCGGAAAAATGAACACCACCCCCCTGACCATGTCGAATGATTCGCCCGACCCGTTGCAGCCCGTGATGGCTTCGGCAAGGGCGTTGAACGAAATAGTCTCAGGAACAATTCTGGGCATGATGGGAATTCAATCGGAAGCGGGCATGGCCATGCTCGCTGAAAACCTGCCAAAACCGATCAGCCCACTTTGGCCAGATGGTGCCATCGATCTGCTCTGGCAATTGCCGCCGCTGTTTCAGGCTCAATCCAGACGCTTGGTACAGACGACTGCGGATTCGCTGACAAAACTGTCGCTGGGACAGCAACAGTTGCTCGAATGGACTTGCCAGGCTGTTCTGGGCAGCGTGCAGAATACCGAGCACATCGTGTCGCAACTCAACAGCACGCTGATCAACCGAAGAACGTCCGCAGCCGTCATCAGCTTCACGGATCGCCGCGCGAGTTCCGATGATGCCGCGGCCAACATGATGGACCCTGCCGCCAGGGCCGGGCGCAAAGCGGGCAATCGCGCCGCAGTCTAGGCGATCGCAGGCGGCGGCCAAGTCCCCTGAAATAGCGCGTTGTGGCGGCACAGCGCCTAGAACCAGACGCGGGTCAGGGCTCGCCGACCTTGAACGGCAGTTCCTTGCCCGCGGGCACGCTCTCTTCGGCCATCGCCAGCAGCATGGCCACCGTGACATAAGTACCCGCGATCGTCGTCAGGTCGACGATCTGCTGCTCGCCCAGCAGTTGCTTGGCCAGCGCAAAGGTCGCATCGCTGACCTTGTGCTGGGTCGACAGTTCGGTGACGAAGTCATAGACCACGGCCTCGTCAGGCTTCATGTTGGCCGGACGCTTCTGCGCCTTCAGGTCGGCCACCACCTCCGGGGCCAAGCCGGCCTTGATCGCCAGCGGCGCGTGGGCAAACCACTCGACCTGGCTGCGCCACTGCCGCCCGATGATCAGGATCGCGAACTCGTTGAGCCGCAGCGGCACCGAGGAATTCCAGCGCAGGTAGTACAGCAGGTCGAACATGCGCTGGCCCATCACCGGGCTGCGCAGCAGCGGACTGTAAGGTCCGGCGAGCCCTATGCTCGAGACCCTCATCACCTGCTGGCCGAGCGGGGCCTGGTAGACATTGAGTTGTTCGACCGTCAGGGGCGCGAACCTGGGCGGCGTGGTCGACGCATCGGCGGCCGACGCCGGCAGCGGCACACCGTTCAACAAGCTGGTGACGGCGATGGTGGCGAGTTTCTTCTTCATGGAGTTCATCCTCTGTCGTTGGAAAAGATTTACGGCCTGGCCAGCGCCACCAAGTCACGCAAGTCGGCGCTGTCGCCAAGCGACCAGGCTGCCGCCATCAGCTCGGCACTGCGCGGCACGCCCAACAACGGATAGGCCAGCGCGTGGAACTTGGCCGCCAGCGCAGCGTCGCTCATCGGCCGCTGCAGCGAGCCGATCGCATGCTCGACCCGCACCTGGACCCTGCGGCCATCGTGCAGCACCGCAGTGACATCGACTGCGGCCTCGGCGATGGATTCATCAACCGTGGCCACCACCTTGCGGCGCAAGGCCACCACGTCCTCGCGGTTGACGATGGCATCCGAGAATTCACCCTCGCCAGCGCAGCCAAAGATCAAACCGGCGGCACAACCATGGTAAACACTAAACTTCGCGGTCAGGCCGTCAGCAGGCTCTTTCTTGCCGGTGAGCTCAAGCACCAGCGAATGCACCCGCAACTCGACGCGATCGATCTGCTCGGGCGTGATGCCTTGCGCGCGCAGCTGGACGCAGGCGTCTATGCTGGGGTGGATCACGATGCCACAGGCAAAAGGCTTGTAGGTGTTGAACGAGATCTCGAAACGCTGGCCCAGCTCGTCGGTCGCCTGAGCCCAGTCGCATTTGCTCGAAACCACCTGCAACAGGCCGCGCGGCGCCTCCAGCGCGCGCGGGCTCGCCGTGTAACCATGGCGGGCCATCAGCGCAGACATCAACCCAGCGCGGGCCGCTGCACCCGGGTGCAGC
>RGQD01000155.1 GCA_010030205.1 Betaproteobacteria bacterium | reverse complement strand
GTTGTTGCGAGCGTAGCCGTAGGCCAGATCGAACATGCCGTAGTTCAGGCTGTGGAATCCGGCCAGCGTGATGAACTGGAACTTGTAGCCCATCGCGCCGAGTTCGCGCTGGAACTTCGCAATGGTTGCGTCGTCGAGGTTCTTCTTCCAGTTGAAGCTGGGCGAGCAGTTGTAGGCCAGCAACTTGCCCGGGAACTTGGCGTGGATCGCATCGGCGAACTTCTTGGCGAAAGCCAGGTCCGGCGTGCCAGTCTCGCACCAGATCAGGTCGGCGTAATCGGCATAGGCCAGGCCGCGGCTGATCGCCTGCTCGATACCGTTGTTGGTGCGGTAGAAACCTTCAACAGTGCGCTCACCTGTCAAGAAGGGTTTGTCGATGTCATCGACATCGCTGGTGACGAGATCGGCGGCTTCGGCGTCGGTGCGGGCCAACAAGATGGTGGGCGTGCCCATCACGTCAGCGGCCAGGCGGGCAGCGATCAGCTTGGAGCAGGCTTCACGCGTGGGGACCAGCACCTTGCCACCCATGTGACCGCACTTCTTGGCAGCAGCGAGTTGGTCTTCGAAGTGCACGCCGGCGGCACCGGCCTCGATCATCGCCTTCATCAACTCGAACGCGTTGAGCACGCCACCGAAACCGGCTTCGGCGTCGGCCACGATAGGCGCGAAGTAGTCGATGTCGTTCTTGCCCTCACTCCACTGGATTTGGTCGGCGCGGGCAAAAGTGGCGTTGATCTTCTTGACGACCTTGGGCACAGAATCCACTGAGTACAGCGACTGGTCGGGGTACATCTCGCCATTGCTGTTGGCGTCACCGGCGACTTGCCAGCCGCTGAGGTAGATCGCCTTCAGGCCGGCCTTGACCTGTTGCATGGCCTGGTTGCCGGTCAGCGCACCCAGCGTGTTGACAAAAGGCTCGGTGTTGATCAGGTTCCACAGCTTGTCGGCACCGCGCTTGGCCAAGGTGTGGTCGACCTGCACAGAGCCGCGCAGACGAACCACATCGGCGGCGGTGTAGCCACGCTTGATGCCTTTCCAGCGCGGGTTTTCGGCCCAGTCTTTTTCGATGGCGGCGATTTGCTGCTCGCGGGTCAACGTGCTCATGGAGTGCTCCTTGGGGTTCAAAAGTGGGTGAGTCAGTGCATCAAGCGTAACGGCCCACCGAGCAGATGATGAGACTTATGTCTTATAGAAGACACATTTTTATTGTTATATAAATCAATACCTTACGAATAATTTTCCATGATACGGAACGTCGTTCGACCAAGTGGAAAGATGTGCTGCGGTGCAGCATGGACGAATTTCACATTGCGAAACGAGACTTTCCCGATGTGAAAGCTCGGCGCGGTCAAGTGCGAGGCTGCAGCGTCGCATCGAGCCATGCGCTTGGCGTTGGCCCAACAGCGCCAAGACTGCTGCTGACTACAAAGACAAGGCGGTGGTCTTCTTCACCGTGCGCAGCACCAGCATCGAATTCGAACGCAGCACACCCGGCAGGCGCGGCAACACCTCCGCGTGCAAACGTTCCAAGTCCTCGGCGTCACGGAATGCGAATCGAAGCAGATAGTCATTCGCGCCTGCCACATAGAAGCAGTCCAGAATCTCCGGCGTGTCGCGCACCGCCTGTTCGAAGACCTCCTGCTGCTGCGCTTGCGTGCTCTCGAGGTTGACGATCGTGTAGCTCGTGCCGTAGCGGCCCACCCGCTTCGGATTGAGCAAGGCAACATAGCGGTCGATCACCCCGCTCTCCTCGAGCAGTTTGACCCGCCGCAAACAAGCCGAAGGCGACAGATGCACCCGCAGCGCCAAGTCTTGGTTGGACAGCCTGCCGTCCTGCTGCAATTCCGCCAGGATGTGCCGATCAATCGCATCCAGTTGCATCTCTTGGTTGATTTTTGGCATGATATTTCAAATTTCATCAATGAAACCGCATGATATTGCGTCGTCACGCGCTTGTCTGGCTCAAGACGCGGACACATTGCGCGCCCAGTTGCATACACTGCGAATTCACGCCGTTGAATCGTGCCGTCCTCCCATGTCCGGCACCCACAGGAGCCCTCGATGAACAAAGCTGTTGACCCCGCCCTGATGCAAGCCGCCGAAGCCACCGGCAGCCAGAAGATGGACGCCTACTGGATGCCCTTTACCGCGAACCGGCAGTTCAAGAAGAACCCGCGTCTGTTCGTCAAGGCCGCTGGCATGCATTACTGGACCGACGATGGCCGCCAGATCCTGGACGGCGTGGCGGGGCTGTGGTGCGTCAATGCCGGCCATGGACGGCCGAAGATCGTCAAGGCGATTCAGGACCAGGCGGCGGAGATGGATTTCGCACCGCCCTTCCAGATGGCGCATCCGAAGGCCTTCGAACTCGCCGACAAAGTGGCCAAGCTCACACCAGCGGGGCTGAACAAGGTCTTCTTCACCAACTCGGGTTCCGAGTCGGTGGAGACGGCGCTGAAAATGGCCCTGGCCTACCACCGCGTGCGCGGCGAAGGCCAGCGCACTCGGCTGATTGGCCGCGAACGCGGCTACCACGGCGTGAATTTCGGCGGCATATCGGTCGGCGGCATGGTCGCGAACCGCAAGCATTTCGGTGCCATGCTGTCAGGTGTCGACCACATCCGCCACACCCATGACCCCATTCGCAACGCTTTCTCGGTCGGCCAACCCGAACATGGCGCGGAGATCGCTGAGGACCTGGAACGTCTGTGCGCATTGCACGACCCCAGCACGATCGCGGCCGTGATCGTCGAGCCGGTGGCGGGATCAACGGGCGTGCTGGTGCCGCCCAAGGGCTACCTGAACAAACTGCGCGAGATCTGCGACAAGCACGGCATCCTGTTGATCTTCGACGAGGTGATCACCGGTTTCGGCCGAACCGGCAACCCGTTCGCGGCCCAGACCTTTGGCGTCACCCCCGACATGATCGTGATGGCCAAAGGCCTGACCAACGGCAGCGTGCCGATGGGTGCGGTGGCCGTCAAGCAGAGCATCCACGATGCTTTCATGAACGGCCCCGAGCATCTGATCGAGTTCTTCCACGGCTACACCTACTCCAGCCACCCGCTGGCCTGCGCGGCAGGTCTGGGCACGCTGGCCACCTACGAAGATGAAGGCTTGCTGACACGCGCCTCTGAGATGCAAGGCTATTTCGGCGATGCCGTGCACTCGCTGCGGGGCGAGCCCAACGTGATCGACATCCGCAATATCGGCCTGGTTGGTGGCATTGAGTTGTCTTCGCTGCCGGGCGAGCCGGCCAAACGCGCATTCAACATCTTCCTCGACTGCTACGAGCGCGGCGTGCTGCTGCGCACCACAGGGGACACCTTGGCGCTGTCGCCACCGCTGATCATCGAACGCGGCCAGATCGACCAACTGGTCGACACCGTGCGTGGGGCGATTCGGCGCAACGCCTGATCCAGCCCGGTAGCACCTCCCCCGGCAAGTCGAGCCAGACCTCGGCTTGCGCGGTGGCGAGTGGATTTCATCAGCGCTGGTCAGGGTCTCGTCCGCGCCATGCGCCCGGCAAAACGCCACGGTTTGCGAGTCGCGCCTGGCTCAAAGCGTGGCAAGGCCGCTGCCGACCCGGCCTGCGTAGACTGTTGCTCACGCTCTGCGGTGACCCTCGCCGCGCCCGACGCACGATCAAAGCGCTGACCCAGACCAGACCAGTGCGTCAAATGCACTCGCCATGAGGTTTACGCGCGCAGCCCCTGGACAAAAGATCAAAATCAGGGCACAGCAAAGAGCGGGAGAACCCAGATGAAGGACCTTCGAGAGCAACTTGCGGCCAAAGGCGTGCACACGCTGATCGCTCAATTCACCGACATCCACGGCGTGGCGCGGGGCAAGTTTGTACCTCTGGCCCACCTGGACGACTTGCTGACCGAGGGCGCTGCCTTTTTCGGACCGTCCATCACAGGCAGCAACCTGCCGCGCAGCGGCCCACGCTCGGCCTACTGGGCTCGAGGTTCGGCCAGCACGGCCCAAGCCCTGCCTTGGATGCCGGGCTATGCGCGCGTTGTCTGTGATGGTTTCGTCGCCAACGAACCCTTCGAAGCCTGTCCACGTCAGGTCTTGCGCCGCCAGATGGCCAGACTTGCGGCCAAGGGTTGGCATCTGCGCACCGCGATCGAACCCGAATTCTTTCTGCTCAAGTGCGTCGCCGGCCAATGGTTGCCGGCCGACGACGCCGACCGGCTGAGCAATCCGAGTCATGATCTGAGGAGTCTGCGTCGACAACGCGACTATCTGCAAGCACTGCAGCAAGCCCTTGAAGCTTGCGGCCTGGACGTGCTGCAGCTTGCCCATGGAGGCGCGCAGGGCCAGTTTGAAGTTAATTTCGGCTCCTACGAGGTGCTGGCCAGCGCCGACCACCTGATGCTGTTCAAACAGGCGGCACAGATGCTGGCTGAGGCCCAGGACATGGTGTTCTCGATGATGCCCAAGCCCTTTGCCGACCAACCCGGCAGCGGGATGAACATCCACGTCTCCATGTGGTCCGGCAACCCTCATGACCGACATGACAATGCACGCAACCTGTTCGTCGCGCATCGAACCGATGGCTCGATCGACACCACAGAGCCACTGTCGGCCCTGGGCCGACAGTTCGCCGCGGGTGTGCTGTCGCACTCGGCCGCCCTGTGTGCGGTGGCCGCCCCCATCGTCAACAGCTATAAACGCCTGACCTTGGACAAGTCAATCTCGCTCGCTCGCTGGGCACCCACCCATGTGACGCATGGGCCCGACAACCGCACAGCGCTGCTGCGCACGCTGGGCGGCCGCTTTGAATGGCGATTGCCCGACGCCAGTGCCAATCCCTACCTGGTCTGCGCGGCGCTGATCGCTGCCGGAATCGACGGCATAGAGCATTCGCTGGCCTTGCACGATGCGACCGACGATGACTTGTCCGAGCTCAGCCCAATCGAGATCGCTGGGCGCGGCATCGCGCTGCTGCCGCAAAGCCTGGGCCAAGCCCTGGACGCGCTGGCCGCCGACCCGGTGATCAACGCGGCGCTCGGCCCAATGCTCTGCAAGCAGTTCATCGATCTCAAGCGCGCCGAGTTGGCCGACCATGCTCGCCACGTCAGCGATTGGGAATTGCAGCGCTATGCGGCGACATTCTGAGACTGGGCTGAGCGTGGCGCCGTCACCGCGTCCGAATGCCCGGACGGCCGTTCGCCGATGAAGGCCCAGCACCCGCCGTATCTTGCCTATACCTGCCTGGCCGCCAGCATGACGCTGGTGGGATGCTATGTCGGCAGCTCGCGCCTGCTGGTGGCCGCGCTGCCGGTGTTCCTGCTGGCTTGGCTGCGCTTCGGCATCGCCGCGCTGGCGATGTTGCATTGGGTGCGCCGCTCACCAGGGGAGGCGCCGCTGAGCACGCGCGATCGGCGGCTGTTGTTCTGGGAGAGTTTTCTAGGTAATTTCCTGTTTTCGATCTGCATGCTCTGGGGCGTGGCACTGACCTCGGCGCTGTCTGCCGGCGTAATGATGGCGGCGATGCCGGCGGCGGTGGCGCTGCTGTGCCGCAGCTTTTTAGGTGAGCACATCAGCCGACGCAACCTGCTGGCAATCGCCTGTGCGGCGCTGGGTATCGTGGTACTCGCGTTGACCAGGGCTGAGCAGGACGGCAGTGCGCTCGCCGCCCCGCCGACCGCCAACGGTTGGCCCGCCGCCTGGCCCCAGGCTTGGGCGCTCTGGGCCGGCCACGCGCTGCTGCTGGGTGCTGTCTTCTGCGAAGCGGCCTATGTGGTGATCGGCAAGCGCCTGACCGGCAGCGTTTCGCCGCGCCGGATCAGTGCGCTGATCAACCTGTGGGGGCTGGCGCTGGTGACACCGCTGGGGCTCTGGCAAGCGATGCGCTTCGACTTTGGCAGCGTCAAGGCCTCTATCTGGGCGCTGCTGGTGGGCTACGCGTTGGCCGCCAGCGTGGCCACCGTGTGGCTTTGGATGAAAGGGCTGGCCCGGGTGCCTGCGCCACAAGCGGGGATCTTCACCGTGATGCTGCCGTTGGCTGCGGCAGCGGTCGGGGTGCTGTTCCTCGGTGAGGCTGTCGGCGCCGGCCACTTCGTCGCGCTGGCATTGGCGCTGCTGGGCTTGCTGCTTGCGACCTGGCCATCACGGCCGGCTTGAAGCTCGGGTCAGCGCCGTCCCACTGTTCGCAGCACGGCCTCGTCGGCCGCCAACACACCGTGCTCGGTGATCAACCCGCTGACCAACCGGGCTGGCGTCACGTCAAAAGCCGGGTTCAACGCCGCACTGCCATCAGGCACCAGTTGCACTTCGGTGACCGAACCCAGCGCGTCGCGGCCGCTGACATGGGTCAGCTCGCGCGGCGATCGCTGCTCGATCGCGATCTCGGTCAAGCCGTCCTGGATCGACATGTCCAGCGTCGAAAAAGGCATCGCAACATAGAAGGGCACGCCGTTGTCTAGCGCTGCCAGCGCCTTGAGGTAGGTGCCGATCTTGTTGCAAACATCGCCCCGCGCGGTGACCCGGTCAGCGCCGACGATCACCAGATCGACCAGACCACGTTGCATCAGATGCCCGCCGGTGTTGTCGGCGATCACCGTGTGTGCCACCCCTTGCTGGCCCAGTTCCCAAGCGGTCAGGCTGGCACCCTGGTTTCGCGGTCGGGTCTCGTCGACCCAGACATGCACCGCCAGACCTGCAGCCTGCGCCTGGTAGACCGGCGCCAGAGCCGTACCCCAGTCCACCGTGGCCAACCATCCAGCATTGCAGTGCGTCAGCACGTTCAGCGAGCGCCCCGCCATCGGTGCGACGCCGGGCCGGGTGGGCGCGGCCGCGAGCGCCCGCATCAAAGCCAGTCCGTGACGACCGATCGCGGCGTTCACCGCAACATCCTCCTCGGCGATCGCGTCGGCCAGTGACCAGGCGGCCGTGGCACGCTGGTGCGGCGGCAAGGGCAGCAGCGCAGCAAGCATGCGGCGCGTGGCCCAGGCCAGGTTCACGGCGGTGGGCCTCGCGCCGTCAAGCAAGACCTGGGCTTGACGCAAGCCTGCGTCGTCCGGCTGTGCGCAGCACTGCAGCGCGATACCGTAAGCCGCGGTCGCGCCGATCAGCGGCGCACCGCGCACCCACATCTCGGCGATCGCGTCGCGCACCTGGCCCACACTGTCCAAGCGCTTGATTGCCAGCGCATGCGGCAGCGCCCTTTGGTCAATGACCCACAGCGCGTCGCGCTCGGGCGAAGGCCACAGGCTGCGCCTGTGCTGGCCGCCAACCTTCACAGCACCCGCCCAGCCACCGCGCGCAAGCGCTGCACCATGTCCGGATCACGCGCATCCGGCGCTGTGATCAAGGCATGGTCGAGCGAACGCCGACAAGCGCAGGCCGGACCGTGCGGATCATGTGCAATCGCAGCCGCACCACGGGCCACCAGCGCGCGCGCAGCGTCAGCGTTGCTGCTGAGCACCGCGACGATGGCCTCGACCGTGACGTCGTCGTGAGCCGGATGCCAGCAATCGAAATCGGTGACCATCGCTACCGTCGCATAGCAAAGCTCAGCCTCTCGGGCGAGCTTGGCCTCGGGCATGTTCGTCATGCCAATCACATCGCAGTTCCAGCTGCGGTAGAGCTGCGACTCGGCCAGCGTGCTGAACTGCGGCCCCTCCATCGCCAGGTAAATGCCACCGCGTTGATGCGGCACGCCCAGGCCAGCCAACGCAGCCTGCACATGGTCACCCAGCCGGGCGCATACCGGCCGCGCCATCGACACATGGGCGACCAGGCCGGTGCCGAAGAATGAGCTCTCGCGCCCGACCGTGCGGTCGATGAACTGGTCCACCACGACAAAGCTGCCCGGCGGCAGATCGGCCCGTAGCCCACCGACAGCGCTCAGTGACAACACATCGGTCGCGCCCAAGGCCTTGAGTGCGGCGATGTTGGCGCGGTAGTTCAGCGCCGACGGCGGCAGCCGGTGGCCTCGACCGTGGCGCGGCAGGAACGCCAACTTGGCTGGACCGACAGCAGTGGCCAGCGTCCCGGTGAAGATCTCGTCCGAGGGCTCGCCCCAGGGCGTGTCGACCCGCACCCAAGCGGTGTCGGACAGTCCAGGCAGGTCGTACAGACCACTGCCGCCGATGATGGCCAGCAGGCCGTTGGGTGTGCCCAGGCGGGTCAGATCTTTCATACGCTCTCCGGGATCGGCATCATCGTTCGCTGCGAAATGGAGTCCTCGACGGTGATCGGGTCGCCTGCAGCAGGGTGACCGAGCCGCGCGGCATGGGCAAGTCGTGCGACATCGCGAGCAGGCAGTGATTTGAGACGGTGATTGCTCCAGACCTGACGCCAGCGCCTCGCTCCGGGCTGGCCATTCCACAAGCCCAGCAAGTGGCGCGTGATGTGCGACCAAGGCGTGCCCTGCAGGGCCTGCATGCGCTCGATATAGGCCAGCATCCGCTGCTCCAAGTCCAGGCGCCAGTCGTCGTCGACCTCGGGCGCCGCGCCATCGCCCCAGAACCTGGCGTCCCAGTCGGCCATCAGGCAAGGATGGTGATAGGCCTCGCGCCCGACCATCACACCATCGACCATCGCGAGTTGCTCGGCGATCTGCGCGCCGGTGGTGATGCCGCCGTTGACCACCACCGTGAACTGCGGGAACTCCTGCTTCAGCCTGTGCACCAGTTCATGGCGCAGTGGCGGCACTTCGCGGTTTTCTTTCGGGCTCAGGCCTTGCAACCAAGCATTGCGTGCATGGACGATGAACACATCGCAGCCGCCCTCTGCCACCGTGCCGACAAAATCTCGGACAAATTCATAACTCTCGATCCGCTCGATACCAATCCGGTGCTTGACCGTCACCGCCAGGTCGCTGCCCAACACATCGCGCATGGCCTTGACGCTGTCGCGAACCAACACCGGTTCAGCCATCAAGCAGGCCCCGAAAGCGCCGCGCTGCACCCGCTCGCTGGGGCAACCGCAGTTGAGGTTGACCTCCTGGTAACCCCATTGCCGCGCCAATCTTGCCGACCGCGCCAGATCGTCGGGCTCGCTGCCGCCCAGTTGAAGCGCCAGCGGCTGTTCGGCGGCGTCGAAATCGAGGTGACGCGGCAAATCACCGTGCATCAGCGCACCCGTGGTCACCATCTCGGTGTAGAGCCTGGTGTGGCGGCTGATCAGGCGATGGAGGTAGCGGCAATGCCGATCGGTCCAGTCCATCATCGGCGCCACCGACAGGCGCCAGGGCTTGGATTGGGTCGACATGTCCAACTCTTTTCGCAATCACGAGGCCACAGCGGCCACCAGATCAACCAGGCGCAGGTATTTTGCACCAGCCGTCTGGTGCCGCCGGCAGATCGACGCCGGCAGTTCGACGCCGGCGCACCGAACACGCAACGATGGCGTTCAGGCTTTGCTATCGGCCAAGCGCACCAAACCCAGCTGACGAGATTGCACGACCAACTGCCCTTGCGAGTCCCAGAGCGCGCCGTCCTCGATCATTCGGCCGTCGCTCAGGTCATGGGTGCGGAACTGCCCGAGCATCCATCCCGGAGCGGGCCGTCGGCGCACATGCACCGTCAGCTCGACGGTAGGGACCCAGCCCACCATGCCCAACAAGCCGAACACCGAGGGCGGGAACGCATCGGCGAACAACAACGCGGCCAGCGTGTCGGGCGCCCGGCCGTCCCGGAAGCGGATCCATCCGCTCATCTGCGCGTGACCGGCGCTACCAGCCTTGGCCTCGTCCGGATGCAAGCGAATCTCGACACGGCTCAACAGTGGCAGGTCGACACCTTGCGCAGCGCCAGAGCGCGGCGTGCATTGATCGGGCGGTGGAATGACCGGCGGCGCCAGCGCCAGTGTCGGTTCGCTGCCTTCGCCCAGGTCGCCGAAGGCCGCCAATACTTCAAGGCGCGAAGCACCGTCCTGCGTCAGCGTCGCACGGGCGGTGGTCAAGGTTCGTCCGGACCGCAGCGTCATGGCATCGATCCGGCAAGGCTGATTCGCGAGTCCCGGGCGCAAGTAGTGGACGGTGATGGACAGTGCGATTGGTAAAGAATTAGCTGACAAGGCAGCCGCCAAGGGCATGGTCTTGCTGGGCTTGTGGGATAACGGTATTCGCCAAATGTCCAACAGCAAGCGTCCTATCAAGTCGCCTGCTGATATGAAGGGCTTGAAAATGCGCACACCACCTGATGCCGTGACCGTGGACATCATGCAAGCCTTGGGTGCAGATGCACAGCAAATCAAGTTCTCTGAGCTTTACGTGGCATTGCAACAAGGCGTGGTGGACGGTCAGGAAAATCCATTGACCAACATCTCATCAGCCAAGCTCTATGAAGTGCAAAAGTACATTTCATTGTCTGGGCACAAGTACGAGTCCACACCATTTTTGATGAGCAAGCGCACATGGGACCGTATGACGCCTGCTGACCAAAAGGCAGTGACCGAGGCAGCTGCAGAGGCTACGCAATTGCAACGTCGCTTGAACAAAGAAGTCGACGATAAGTTGGTCGCCGACCTCAAGGGCAAAGGCGTTCAGATCGATGCCGTAGATCGCAAGGCCTTCATGGATGCTTGCGCACCCGTTTACACCAAGTGGACAGCTGGTCCGATCGGCGAGTTTGTGACTCGCGTTGTTCAAGCTGCCCGTTAATTTTTAAACCGTACCCGCTGCTGTGGCAGTGGGTCCACTTGGTTTTGCTATGAATCCTTTATTCAAGGCGGTGGATGCTGCCATTTCATGGTGGTGTCATGTTGTGCTCTACATCACCCTATCCGTCGTGTTTTTCATTCTTAGTGTGAACGTGTGCTTGCGCTATGCCGCTGGCAGTAGTCTCTCGTGGGCGTCTGAACTCCCAGAGTTGATGTTCCCTTGGATGATCATGTCTGGTGTAGTGATTGCAGCGCAGCATGGCTCGCATATTGCGGTGGTCATGTTGACGCAGAAGCTGGGGGCCGCGCGACGCTGGGTGCTCACGGGCGCTTCGTTGGTGGTCGCTGGTTTGTACCTTGGCTTGGCTTATTCAGCATGGCCCGTATTTGAAATTGCAGCGGAT
>RGQD01000154.1 GCA_010030205.1 Betaproteobacteria bacterium | reverse complement strand
CGGCGTGATCGCATCGGCAGCGATCCGCAAACCGGGCCCGAAACTCTCGGCAGCCGATCTGACCGACATCGCCCGTCTGACGGCCAGGCAGACCCGACGCCTGGCCGAGATTGGCTGAAGCGCCGACCTTCCCCATTGCCGTTGCCGGAGCCCAAAATGAACACCACCCTGCCCTTGGCTGCTGAAGCCATCGAAATCCTGTCCCGGGTTGCGACCGCGACGCTGACCACGCTGCTGCTGAAGAAAGGCTTGCGCAATGTCTGGCTTCGCGGCACGCGACCCTTGCGCCCCGGGCAGCCGCGGGTGGTCGGCCGGGCCTTCACGCTGCGCTTCGTGCCTGCCCGCGAAGACTTGGCCACGCCCGAGTCCTGGGCTTCGCCGACCTCTACCCGCGCTGCGATCGAGGACATGCCCGCTGGCTGTGTCGCTGTCGTCGACGCGATGGGCGTGCAGGACGCTGGCATTTTCGGCGACATCTTGTGCGCGCGAATGGCGCAGCGCGGCGTGGCCGCGCTGGTCACCGACGGTGTCGTGCGCGACGTCGCGGGCGTGCTCGGCACTGGCCTGCCGGTATGGTGCAGCGGTGTGGCAGCGCCGCCGTCGGTCGCCGGGTTGACCTTCACCGGCTGGCAGCAGCCGATCGCCTGCGGTGGCGTGGCGGTCTTTCCGAATGACGTGATCGTCATCGACGACGACGGTGCGGTGCTGATCCCGGCTGCGCTGCTCGACGAGATGCTGGTGCTCGGCCCTGAGCAAGAGCGCGAGGAGGCCTGGATCATGGACGAGGTCAACCGCGGGGCGGCATTGCCCGGGCTGTATCCGATGAATGCGCAGACCCGTGCGCGATACCTAGCAGAACACAAGCTAGGCGGCTTGCGCGCAATCATGTGAAATAGCTGCCCATTGCGGGTTTTTACTTCAGGGTTTTCATATCCTTTCGGCCGAGGAAATTCGGCATGATGCGCATGTGCAGGGTTTGGTTTGGCAGCGAGTGCAGTGGGCCGTTCATCGTGACGGCCGATCGAGATGGTTGGGTGGTGCGCGTTTGAGTTGTCGTCTCCCCAATGGCGGGTTCATTCGCCAGCACTGGGTTTCGAAGGATTCGATCCATGCCATCTCCGCGATCACTCGCAACCAGTATGAACGACGGTCTCGACACAGAAGGAGCATCCATGTATCTCTCGATCAAGGCGGCATTGGCCGCAGTCGGCGCAGTCCTTGCGCTGAGTTTTGCAAGCACTGCAGCCGCGCAGGGCACCATCAAGATCGCTTACACCGATCCGCTGTCGGGTCCGTTTGCACAGGTCGGCGACGCCAACCTCAAGCAGATGAACTTCATCATCGACTACGTCAATTCCAAAGGCGGCGCGCTTGGCCGCAAGTTCGAGTTGGTGCCGTTCGACAACAAGTCGCAGCCCAGCGACGCGCTGCTCGCGCTCAAGAGCGCGACCGACCAGAACATGCCGTTCATCATGCAGTGCAGCGGGTCGAACATCGCTGCCGCGTTGATGGAAGGCATCGAGAAACACAACGACCGCAACCCCGACAACCGGATCATCTACCTGAACTGCGGTGCGGTCGCGACCGAACTCACCAACGAGAAATGCAGCTTCTGGCATTACCGCTTCGACCTCAATGTCGCGCAGAAGGCCGAAGTCATGGTCAAGGCGCTGCCCAAGAACGTCGACAAGGTCTACCTGCTGAACCAGGACTATCTGTTCGGTCAGTCGGTGCAGCGCGACATCAAGGTCTTCCTGGCCAAGAACCGGCCTGACGTCAAAGTGGTCGGCGACGAGTTGATCCCGCTCGGCAAGATCAAGGACTTCTCGCCCTACATCACCAAGATCAAGGCCTCTGGCGCGCAGGCCTTGCTGACGGGCAACTGGGGTCCGGACATGAACCTGTTGATCAAGGCTGGCATCGAATCCGGGTCCAACCTAAGCTACTACACCTTCTATGCCCATTTGACCGGCGGGCCGACCGCGATCGGGCCGGCGGGTGACGGCAAGGTCTATTCGGTCATGACGTTCTCAGAGAACCATGCGGTCGACATCAAGAATGCCCAAGCCGAAGCCTGGACCAAGTCTTTCCGTGACACCCACAAGTTTGACTTTTATGCGGCCAGCTTCCGGACCATCTTCGAGATGGTGCAGGCGGGCGTGAACAAGGCCGGCTCGCTCGACGTGACGAAGATCGCATACGCATTGGAAGGTCTGGCGGTGAAGGACTTCCTGGGCTATGACGCGGTGATGCGCAAGGACGACCACCAGATCAATTCGGTCTACCACGTCGGTGCGTTCCAGAAGACCGGCATCAAGTACGACTCCGAAGGCACCGGCTTGGGCTGGAAGACTGCCGCCACGGTGCTTGCGAAAGATGTCGAGCAGCCGACCAGCTGCAAGATGAAGCGCCCGGCGATCAAGTAGGCCTCTCTGTAGCCCCGCCGGCTGCGGTGCTCAGGCGCCGCAGCTGATGTGCGCTTGACCCAACTTCAGGATCGGAAGTACGCGCGATGGAAGTCTTCCTCGTCACACTGCTCAACGGGCTGGTCTACGGCATGCTGTTGTTCATGCTGGCCAGCGGATTGACGCTGATCTTCAGCATGATGGGGGTGCTGAATTTCGCCCATGCCAGCGCCTATATGTTGGGCGCTTATTTCGCCTACACCGTCAGCCTGTACGCTGGGTTCTGGGTCGGTCTGATCGCAGCACCGGTGATTTGCGGCCTGATCGGCGCGCTGATCGAGCAGTACGGCTTGCGCCGGGTGCACCGCAACGGGCATATCGCTGAGTTGCTGTTCACCTTTGGTCTGGCGCTGGTGATCGAGAAGGTCGTGCAGATGAGCTGGGGGCTGATCCCTGTGCCCTACCGGATTCCGCCCGAACTCGACTTCGCGCTGTTCAAGGTCTATGGCACGCAGTTCCATGCCTACCGGGCGTTCATGCTGCTGGTCTCGGCGCTGATGTTCGGCTCGATCTGGCTCGCACTGACCCGTACCCGGGTCGGGTTGGTGATACAGGCCGCGCTGGTGCATCCTGAGATGGTCAGCGCGCTCGGTCACAACGTGCCGCGCATCTTCACGATGGTGTTTGCCGCGGGCACAGCGCTGGCCGGTCTGGCCGGTGTGATCGGCGGCAACTACCAGACGACCGAGCCTTCGATGGCGTTCTCGATGGGGCCTATCGTCTTCGTGGTCGTCGTCTTCGGCGGGCTTGGGTCTTTGCTCGGCTGCTTCATCGCGTCGCTGTTCATGGGCTTGATACAGACCTTTGCAGTGGTGCTGGACTACTCGCTGGCCGACCTGCTGAAGAACTTCGGCGTGATGGTCAGCAGTTCGACGCCGTTTGCCGAGCTGTTGACGATCCCGATTCCGCGGATCGGTGCGCTGCTGCCTTATGCGCTGCTGGTGCTGATCCTGCTGTTCCGCCCACGCGGCTTGATGGGGACACGCGACACATGAGTCCAAGTCTGATGCTCAAACGCTACCGGGTCTGGCTGCTGCTGTTCCTGATCGCGGCAGCCCTGCCCTGGCTGGCTTTCAACTGGTCGACAGGCCGACACTCCGGCTTCGTGCTGACGATGCTCAGCGAGATTGGTCTGATCACGATCTTTGCGCTGTCTTTCAACATGCAGATGGGCCAGGCCGGTTTGTTGTCATTCGGCCATGCGGTGTTGTTCGGTATGGGCGGTTATTGCACCGCGCATGCGCTGAATGCGATCAAGGCCGGCAGTTTCTGGCTGCCGACCGAGCTGGTGCCGCTGATCGGCGGTCTTGGCGGCCTGGGTTTCGCTGTGGTCTTTGGCTATGTCGCGACGCAGCAGCGTGCGACGGCGTTCGCGATGATCACGATGGGCATCGGAGAACTGGTCGCGGCAGCGGCCTTGATGTTCATGACCTTTTTTGGCGGCGAGGGCGGTGTCACCACCAATCGGATGACAGACACCAGCCTGCTCGGCGCTTCCTACAGTGCGCCCTGGCAGGTCTATTACCTGATCCTGGTATGGGCACTGGTCTGCGTGATCCTGATGCGCTTGCAGACGCAGACCCCGCTCGGGCGCATGGCCAACGCGACGCGAGACAATTTCGAGCGCGCGCAGTTTGTGGGTTATGACCCGCGGATGGTTCGCTTCTACCAGTTCATCGTGTCGGGTTTCTTCGCCGGCATTGCGGGTGGTCTGTACGCGATGCTCTACGAAATCGTCACCTTCGACACCGTCTCGGCGGTCAAGTCATCGACCGCTTTGTTGGCGACCTATATCGGCGGCGTTGGCGGGTTTTACGGACCGATCCTGGGCTCGATTGTCGTGATCTTGCTGCAGAGTGGGGTCAGTCTGCTGTCGAATGCCTGGATGCTCTATGTCGGTGTGCTGTTCATCGTGATGGTGATGTACGCGCCTATGGGCCTGTCGGGGATGATCGCCGCGCACGGCCCGATCGCCCGTGCTGGCAGGCTGCGCGACCTGCTGCTGCCCTACATCCGGGTGCTGGTGCCGGGTGCGATGGTGGTGCTGGGCTTTGTGATGATCGCTGAACTGGTGTCGTTCACAACCATTGGCGCGTCGCAGAACAAGAAGTTCCAGGTCGGATCATTGCTGATCGACACGGCCAGCCCCGTTCCCTGGGCCATCGGCGCGTTTGCGCTGCTGCTGGGCGGGTGGTGGCTGCGTCACGAGTCACGGGGTTTCCAGCGGGTCTGGGATTCGACGATGGAAGACATCAAGCGCCAAGCTGCAGCCGACGGAGGTGCGACATGAGCACGCTGGCCCTGCAACTGCGCGATGTGCGCAAGAGTTTTGGCCCGACCGAGATCATCCGCGGTGTCAGCCTTGACATCCCGCGCGGCCAACGGCACGCGATCATCGGGCCCAACGGCGCTGGCAAGACGACTTTGTTCAACCTGATCAGTGGCCGTTTCCCGATGACATCGGGCGACATCGTTTTGAACGGTGAATCGATCAAAGGCGTTGCGCCGCACCTGATCAACCGCAAAGGCCTGTCTCGCAGCTTCCAGATCACGTCGATCTTCCCGCGCATGACGGTGTTCGAGAACATCCGCTGCGGCCTGCTCTGGGCCCACGACTACAAGTATTCGACCTGGAAGCTGCTCGGCCGTCAGACCGCGCTCAACGACGCGAGTGAAGCGCTGCTCGAACGCCTGGGCCTGCAGAGCCGGCGCGACCTGTTGGCCGGGCTGCTGAGCTACGCCGAACAGCGAGCGCTCGAAGTCGGTGTGACGATCGCCGGCGGCGCCGAAGTGATCTTGCTCGACGAGCCGACCGCCGGGATGAGCCGGGGTGAAACAGAGAATGCCGTGAACCTGATACGTTCTGTCACCGAGGGCAAGACCTTGCTGATGGTCGAACACGACATGAGCGTGGTGTTCGGCTTGGCCGATGTGATCTCGGTGGTGGTCTACGGCGAGGTCATTGCCAGTGACTCGCCTGCCAATATCCGCACCAACGCCGCAGTTCAGGAAGCCTACCTGGGGAGCGAAGCGACATGATGCTCGAGCTGCGTGATCTTCACGCTTACTACGGCAAGAGCCATATCCTGCAGGGCGTTGAACTGCATATCGACGAAGGCGAAATCGTCAGCCTGCTGGGCCGCAACGGGGTCGGCCGGTCGACCACCTGCAAAGCCATCATGGGCTTGGTGCAGCCGCACGGCAGCATCAGCTTCAAAGGCAAGCCGATCGCCGGTCTGCGGCCCGACCAGATCGCCCGTGCCGGCGTCGGCTATGTGCCCGAAGACCGGCAGATCTTCCCGACGCTGACGGTTCAGCAAAATCTCGAACTCGGTCTGGCGCGCGCCGGCAAGTTCGGCCGCTGGAGCTTCGACGACGCTTACGATTTGTTTCCGAACCTGGCGGCGCGGCGCGGCAACCCGGCCGGTGTGCTGTCGGGTGGTGAGCAGCAGATGCTGACGATGTGCCGGACCTTGATGGGCGACCCTGACCTGGTCATCATCGACGAGCCGACCGAGGGCCTGGCGCCCAAACTGGTCGAGCAAGTCGGTCGATTGCTCGACGAGATCGCCAAGCGTGGTGTGGCGATCTTGCTGGTCGAGCAAAAACTGACGATCGCTTTGAAGATCTCGCGCCGAATCTACGTGATGGGCCATGGCCACATCGTGTTCGAGAGCGATCCGGCAGGGCTGGCGGCGAATGCCGCGATCCGCAAGGAGTGGCTCGAGGTCTAAGGCCTAGGCTGGCCGGGTTTCAGCCCGGATTTCATGCCGGGCAGAGCAGCCCCAGCAGCGCTGGCCGGCCATAGAGGCGCGACACGCTGTGGCTGTCGACGCTGGGCACCCAGCGCCTGAGTTCGGCCGCAGCGTTGATCGCTGATGCGATCGCCAGCGCTGCCACTGCCATGTCCTGGGCCCGTACCGAGCCGTCCATCAAGCCGTCGACCAACAGGCTGGCGATGCGCTCGGCCAAGCGCTGTATGGTCCGGCGCACCTGTTCGCGCTGAGCCTGGTCGGGCAGCGCGCTGGTGGCGGTGACGCGCAGCAGCGGGCCGCGCTCTGAGAGCTGGAATCGCAGCAGCATCTCCATCGCGGCGCAGCAGCGCTGCCAGCCTGGACCTTGTGCCTGCTCGGCGGCTTGCAGCACATGGCGCAAGACCCCGAAGCTGCGCTCGAAACAGGCGGTGATCAGGTCGAGCTTGTTGTCGTTGTGGTGGTAGAAGCTGCCCTTGGTGACATGCAACCGGGCCGAGATCTTGTCGACCGACGCGCCCCGGTAGCCTTGCTCGTTGACCAGTTCGGTGGCCGCGCGCAGGAAGGCGTCGGCGGTGTCGTCAGCGGCGGGCGGCGGCTCGGCCAGCGCCAGGGCTGCGAGCATGTGCTGATCTGGCCAGGCCAGTTCAGCTGCAGCCAATCCGTGCAGCAAGATATCGCTCAGGCGCTGGACGATTCGCGGGTATTCGTCGATCTCGTAGCGGGGCAACCAGGCATACAAGCTGTTGGCCACCGACAGCAGCAAGTGGGCACGGGCGTTGATCGCCTCGCGGCCGAGCCCGGCGGTCTCGGAGCCTATCAGCAGCGCACGAACCCGTCTGAACTTCTCGGTGTAGGCGGTAAAAACGGTCGCGCTCTGGGCCTCGGGCAGCGCCCGGATGTCGTTGAAATGCATCGGTGCGGCTTGTTCTCCGCTGTCGATCGACACCAGCTCAAGCACGCGCAGTGCCAGGTAGCGAGTCACCCGGGCTTGCACCGTGGGCTCGGTGGCGGCCTGCTCGGCCAGCGATCGGCGCCCGGCGATCGCACGCAGAAAACAGGCCGTGGCCAGGTCTTCCTTCCTGCGGTAGTAGTAGGTGATGCTGGTCGTGACCAAGCCGACGCTGGCGGCGATCTCGCCCAGGGTCACGCCCTTGATGCCTGCTTCGTTGAACAGCTTGGTCGCGGCGGCGAGGATGGTCTCGCGTTTTTCCTGAAAACGCAGTGTCTCGGGCGGCGGGATCGCCGCTGGTGCAGGCGTCAGGGCGGTGTCCATGCCGCGTCGGTGACCGGCTGCGGCGTCACGCTGACCTGGTGCAAATGGCAGGCCACGGCCCTGCCCCCGCCCATGTCCTGCAGTGGCGGATCGTCGCTTCGGCAGCGCGCCATCGCTTGCGGGCAGCGGGTGTGGAAACGGCAACCCGATGGCGGATTGAGAGCGCTCGGCACCTCGCCCTGCACCACGACGCGGGCCCGGGCGCGTTCGACCACCGGGTCAGCCACCGGCACCGCCGACAGCAAGGCCTGGGTGTAAGGGTGAAGCGGCGCGCGGTACAGCTCGTCGCGGGGCGCAATCTCGACGATGCGGCCCAGGTACATCACCGCCACCCGGTGGCTGAGGTGGCGCACCACCGCCAGATCATGGGCGATGAACAGGTAGGCCAGGCCCATGCGCTCCTGCAACTCCTGCAGCACGTTGACGACCTGGGCCTGGATCGACACGTCCAGCGCCGAGACCGGCTCATCGCAGATCAGCAAGCTGGGTTCGAGCGCCAGCGCGCGGGCGATGCCTATGCGCTGGCGCTGGCCGCCCGAGAATTCGTGCGGGTAGCGGTCTGCCATGTCGGGCAACAGACCGACGGTGCGCATCAGCTGGGCGATCCGGTCGGCGTACTCCGCCGGGTCACCGGTCAAGCCGTGCACGACCAGTGGTTCGCCGATGATGTCGCTGACCTTCATGCGTGGGTTCAGCGAACCATAAGGGTCTTGGTAGACCATCTGCAGGCGCCGGCGCAGCGGACGCATCTGCGCCTTGTCGTGGTGCGTGATGTCCACGCCCTCGAATTCGATTCGCCCCGAGGTAACGCCCAACATGCGCAGCACCGCCAGGCCGGTGGTGGACTTGCCACAACCGCTTTCGCCGACCAGGCCCAGCGTCTCGCCGCGCCCCAGCGTGAACGACACGCCGTCGACCGCGTGCACCTTGGCCACTTGCTTCTTGATCAGCACACCCCGCATCACCGGGAAGTGCACTTTCAGGTCTTCGACGCGCAACAGGGGTTCTTGGCTTTGGGCCATCTCAGCTCTCCAGCACGCAGGCCACCCGGTGCTGCGGACCGCAGTCTCGCAGCGGTGGCGGTTCGTTGCGGCAGATGTCGGTCGCTTGGCGGCAGCGTGGCGCAAACGCACAGCCCACCGGCATTCTGGACAGGTCGGGCGGCTGGCCTTCGATCGGTACCAGCCGTTCGCCGGCGTCGGTGTGCAGCCTGGGTACCGAGGCCATCAGCCCGCGGGTATAGGGGTGTCTCGGTCGGGCATAGAGTTCTTCGGCCGGCGCCGATTCAACCACCCTGCCGGCGTACATCACGACCACCCGGTCAGCGTAGCGCGCGACCACGCCCAGGTCATGGGTGATCAGAATCAGCGCCGAACCGGTGCGCGCGGCCATGTCCTTGAGCAGGTCGAGGATCTGCGCCTGCACCGTGACATCGAGCGCTGTGGTGGGTTCGTCGGCGATGATCAGCTGCGGCTCGCAGGCCAATGCCATCGCGATCATCGCGCGTTGTCGCATGCCGCCCGAGAACTGGTGCGGATAGGCGGTGACGCGCGATGCGGTGTCCGACATGCGCACCATGCCGAGCAACTCGCGGGCCTTGTCGAGTGCCACGCTCCAGGGCGCTTTGCGGTGCAGGTTGATCGGCTCACCGACCTGCAGGCCCACCGTCAGCGACGGGTTCAGCGAGCTCATCGGCTCCTGGAAGATCATCGCGATGCGGTTGCCCCGCACTTCGCGGATTTCCTGGTCGCTGAGCTTGAGCAAGTCCTTGCCGTCGAACAGGATCTCGCCGCTCTCGATCTGGCCCGGTGGATCGGGGATCAGCCTCAGGATGGACAGCGCGGTCACGCTTTTGCCCGATCCCGATTCGCCGACGATGGCCAGGGTTTCACCGGCCGCGACGTCGAAGGACACATGATCGACCGCGGTGATGGTGCCGCGCCCGGTGCGGAATCGGGTCACCAGGTTTCGAACGCTGAGCAGGGGTTTTTCCATGGGGTTCAGGCTCAAAAGCCCATCTTCTTTTTCATAGGCTGGTCGACCCACATGCGGGCATGGATTGGTCCTGCGCGTTCGGCACCGGCACGCAACTCGCCGTCGTAGTTCTTGACCCAGGGCCACCAGGCGGTGTAGGTGTGTTGCACAGGCAGCCAGATGTAGGGCGCTTTCTCGACGATGTCGCGTGTCAACAGCTTGATCAGCAACTGGCGCTTGCTCTCGTCTTTTTCGAGGTAGGCGTCGGCCATGCGCTTGTCGAAATCGGGGTCTGAGTATTGCGAGGGGTTCCAGGTCTGCTTGCTGACGAAGCTCTTGCGGATGCTGGTGGTCGGGTTGGAATGCCCGTTGTTCATGAAGTAGCCGGCGGCATTGGTCTTGGTCGTCATCGCCGACAGGAAGGCGCCGTACTCCATCACCTGGATGTCCAACTTGACGCCGACTTTCTCAAGGTAGGCGGCGATCAAGGGGATGATGTCCATGTGATCGGGGTTGCACGAGCAGACCTGCGTCTTGAACGTGAAGCCCTTGGGGAAACCCGCCTCGGCCAGCAAGGCCTTGGCTTTGTCGGGGTTGTAGACGAACAGCTCTTGCGCGGCGACCGGCATCTTGTCGAGCGGCTCGTAATAGCCCACATAGTCGGGATGCATCGGGTAGCCGAACAGCTCGGCATTGCCACCGTAATACGACTTGACGATTTCCTGCTTGTTGACCGCCATGTTCAGCGCGCGGCGAACCCGGATGTCGTCGAAAGGCTTGGTGTCGACCCGCATCGCCAGAAAGGTGCCGAAGGTGTGCACACGCTGCTTCCACTTCAGCGCCGGCGCGTTTTTCTTGAGCTCGTCGACCGCGCTCCAGCGGATGTTCTCGAGCACGTCGAGCTTGGCGGTGCGCAGCGCAGTCAGGAAGCTCGCTTCGTCCTTGATCGTTCGGTAAATGATCTTGTCGACGAATGGCAGCTTGTAGGACTGGCTGCCGATCTTCTCCTTGTCCCAGTACAGATCGTTCTTTGTGAAGGTGACGGCACTGCCCATCACCACGTCGGTCAGCGTGAACGGGCCGGTGCCGTTCAGGTTCTTCCAGTTGCCTGCGCCGGCGTCGCTGACTTCCTTGGGAACGATCGCCGAGTAATAACCCCAGCCGAAGCGGTAATCCCACTCGGAGAAGTAGTTCTTGAAGGTGAAGCGCAGCGAATGTTTGCCGGTGGTCTCGACCTTGTCGATGTGGTCGAAATAGGTCGGGATCTTTTTCGGGCTCTTGTCGAGCCGGTTGTAGCTGTAGACCACGTCGTCGGCGACCATCTCGCGCGAGGCCATCACGCCAGCCCGGGCCGGGAACATCACGCCCTTGCGCAGGTTGATGTCTAGCCGCAGCGGATTCTCAGACCACTTCCAGTTTTCGGCCAGCTCACCGCGGATTGCATCCGTAGGCAGCCAGGCATCCGAGATGAAGCGGTGCTTACCGCCTCGACCCTGCGACTTGCTCAGGTCAGCGGCAAACAGCGTCTCGGTCGCCAGACCGGTGTCCTGGTTGTACTTCCAGGTCCAGTCGGCGGGGTCCCAGGACAGCGGCGACAGCGTCACATGGTGGTGGCCGATGTTGAGCGTGCCGCCG
>RGQD01000153.1 GCA_010030205.1 Betaproteobacteria bacterium | reverse complement strand
GGGCTGCCGGTGATCACCACGCCGTCGTAGACGGTCGCATCCGGGGGCCAGTGGCCCTCGCTGACGCGCCAGGTGTCGAACTGCCAATCCGGCCGCCAAGCCAACAGCCCCCCCGCAACCTTGGCGCCATCGTTGGGGTGGCGCGCGGCAGAGTCGGCAGACTCCTCGAAGGTGGTGAGCACGGCGATTCTTCGCATGATGGAGCGAGAGTATGACTTGCGCGCCGGGTGGCGGCGGGCGGCGGGTCTGGCGGCAGCAGCAAGTCGGAGCTGGCCAGCGGTGTTTGTCAACAACGGCTATGGTCGGCGATTGGTGCGTGCCGGCCTTGCCTTGCTCGACCGGTCGGTCGATGGGCGATGATGTTCTTCCTGGGGCCATTCCGGGCCCCTTCCACAAGCTGAGGAGTCTTTGATGCGAGATCTCAAGAACAAGGTGGCCTGGATCACCGGTGCCGGCAGCGGCATTGGCGCAGGCGCGGCGTTGGCGCTGGCCGGGGCCGGCATGCGGCTGGTGCTGTCGGGCCGGCGCGAGTCCGAGCTGAACAAGGTGGCGGCGCAGGTGGTGGCCGCTGGTGGCCAGGCCCGCGTGGCGGTGCTCGACGTGGCCAATGCCGACGCGGCGCAAGCGGTGGCTGATGGCATCGCCGCCCAGGAGGGGCGGCTGGACTTGCTGCTCAACAGCGCCGGCTTGAACATCAAGGCCCGCAACTGGAAGCATCTGCAGCGTGCCGGATGGGACGAGGTGCTCAACGTCGACCTGAACGGCACCTTCTACACCTGTCATGCCGTACTGCCGATGATGCGGGCGCAGCGCGACGGCCTGATCATCAATGTCTCGTCCTGGGCCGGCCGACATGTCAGCGCCATGACCGGGCCGGCGTACAGCGCGGCCAAGTTCGGCGTCAACGCGATGACCGAGAGCCTGAACATCGAGGAGGGGCAGCACGGCATCCGCGCCACCGCGATGTGCCCGGGTGAGGTTGCCACGCCCATCCTGGACAAGCGGCCCATCCCGGTCAGCGCCGAGGACCGGGCGCGCATGGTGCAGTCCGACGACTGTGGTGAGCTGGTGCTGTTCCTGGCGCGGCTGCCGGCCCATGTCTGCATCAATGACGTGACCATCAGTCCGACCTGGAACCGCGGCTACGTTGCACAGGCGGCGACGATCCCGGCGTGAGCTTGGCGCTGCTGCTGGAGCGCACGCTGGAGTTGGTGGCCGAGCGTATCGGCGACCCCGCGCCGCGGGTCTTCGAGCGCCTGTTCCTGGAGGCGCCAGACCTGTTGGCCTTGTTCAGCAACGATGCCAGCGGCAGCGTTCGTGGCGAGATGTTCCTGCGTGCGCTGGAGTGCCTGCAGGACGCCGCCGGCGCGGGCCGGTTTGCGACCGGGCTGGTCGCGGCCGAACACCTGAGCCACCAGGTCTACGGCGTGTCGACCGTCCAATTCGAACGTTTTTTCGAAATCATCGTCGCGGTGTTCCGCGACGCTCTCGGGCTCGATTGGACGCCAGACATCGACGCGGCCTGGCAGGTCGCCAAGTAAATGTGGCTTTGCCACTTTGCTTGACCCCCCACGGGGGGCGGCCGGCGTCGGCCGGCCTCGGGGCGCTCAGCCAAGCAACAAATTCCGTGTCGATCTCCGCTGCGGAGAATCGGCTGAGCCAGCCACCCGTTAGCCGCCCGTTAGCCACCCTTTAGTCACCCGTTAGCATCGCGCGGTCTGAGGGATCCGCAGACCAGCCACCAGTCCCCCCAACCCAGAGAGCCGACGCCATGACATCACTGACATCCCTCGCATCGGCCGCGCTGCTGACGCTTGCGCTGATCTCGCCTCAGCATCTGCAGGCCCAGCCGTATCCGAACAAGCCTGTGCGCCTGGTCGTGCCCTATGCCCCAGGCGGTGCGACCGACATCATTTCCCGTGCCTCGGCGATCGAACTGAGCAAGACGCTTGGCCAGTCGGTCGTCGTCGACAACCGTCCGGGTGCCGGCGGCAATGTCGGCGCCGATATGGCTGCAAAATCTGCGCCCGACGGCTACACCATGCTGACGTCGCCCAGCAGCCTGCACGGCATCACGCCGTTTCTGTACAGCAAGCTCAACTACGACCCGAACAAAGACTTGGTGCCGGTCATCGCCTTGGCCTCGTTGGCCAATGTGCTGGTGCTGAACCCGGGCGTCAAAGCCAACTCGCTGAAGGAGCTGGTTGCGCTTGTCAGGGCGCAGCCGGGCAAGCTCGCTTGCGCCTCGAGCGGCAGCGGCTCGACGATCCACATGTCGTGCGAGATGTTCAAACAGATGCTCGGCCTGGACATCATCCATGTGCCGTACCGAGGAAGCGGTCCGGCGCTGACCGACCTGCTGGGCGGGCAGGTACAGATGATGTTCGACAACATCCCGTCGGCGATTTCGCACATCCGATCGGGCAAGCTGCGCGCGCTCGCCACCACCGGGCCGGCGCGCTCCTTGGCGCTGCCCGAGTTGCCGACGATGATCGAGGCGGGCGTGCCCGGCTACGAGTCGACCGCTTGGTTCGGCCTGTCGATGCCCGCAGGCACGCCGAAAGAGATCATCGTCCGGATGAATCTCGAGGGTCAGAAGGCCGCCAAGGCGCCTGACTTCGTCAAGCGCATGAACGACCTGGGATACGAGATCGTCGGCGGTACACCGGAGCAGATGGCCGCGATGATCCAGGATGAGATCAAGCGCTGGGGCCCGATCGTGAAGGCGTCTGGCGCGAAGGTGGACTAGCCTGGGCTGGCGGCCGACCGCAAAGCGCCGGCAAGACGGGGCTGGTCGGCACCCAGGAATTCCCGGATCGCCGCAAGCTCGCTGACTGCCGATACTGTGCCGGCAAGCAAAGCCGCGATGACAGACCTCGACAAGCCGCTCGAACTCTTCAGTGCTGACTACGCCACGGCGCGCGCGCGCTGGCTGGCGCTGGCCGACGCGCGCGGGCTGGCGGTCGAATCGCATGTGCACCCACTGCGCGGCCCAGCGGGCGAGTTGCTGGCTGTCGACGTGGTGCGCGACGGGCCGGCCGACGCGCCGAACGTGCTGCTGACCACCAGCGGCGTTCACGGTGTCGAAGGACATGTCGGCTGTGGCATCCAGGCCGGGCTGCTGCGGATGGGGCCGCGCGAGCCCGGCGACGGGGCGACCGCGCTGGTCCACGTCCACGCGGTCAACCCCTACGGCTTCGCCTGGACCCGGCGCGTGACGCAAGAAAACGTCGACCTCAACCGCAACTTCATCGACTTCGGCCAAGCCCTGCCGGCCCACCCCGATTACGCCGAGCTGCATCCGCTGCTGCTGCCCGAGCGCTGGCTGCCGTCGGCAGACAACGAGGCTGCGCTGGCGGCGGCGCTCGCCGCGATGGGACCGCGCCGAGCCCAGATCGCCATCACCAAGGGTCAGCACAGCCACCCTGACGGCATGTACTACAGCGGTGTCGAGCCGACCTGGAGCCACCGCGTGTTTCGCGAGTTGCTGCGCCGGCACGCTGGGTCCTGCGAGCGCCTGGCCTGGATCGACCTGCATTCGGGCCTGGGGCCTTTTGGCGTCGGCGAGCGAATCTTTGCCTGCGATGACGCCGTCCATGCGCTGCAGCGCGCGCGCCGCTGGTGGGGCGAACGCGTGACCTCGGTCCATACCGGCAGCTCGACCAGCATCCCGATGACTGGCCCGATCCAGCACGCGGTCTACGGCGAATGCCCGCAGGCCGAGTACACCGGGATTTGCTTGGAGTTCGGCACCGTCGCGTTGCCTCAGATGTTGTTCGCGCAACGGGCCGAGCATTGGCTGGCCCAGCATCCCGAGGCGGACCCCGTATTGGCCCAATCGATCAAGCAAGGCCTGCGCGACGCTTTCTACCCGGACGACGCGGCCTGGAAGCGCGCCGTCTGGTCGCAGGGGCTCGAGGCGACACGACAGGCCTTGGCCGGGCTGCGCGAGTCACGATGATGACGCTTGGGGCCAAGCGCGCGCGTCGATGCGCCCACGGTCGCCGCGACCCGCCAACTGCGCTCGCGGTAGCTGTTGCACTGGGCCGGCTGGTCGAGCAAGCCACCAGGCTCGGCCTAGCGATCGACTGAGATCCTGAGACAGAAATCCGCCCGCCGCCGGGCGACGCCGGCGCGACAGGGCCAGCCCAGTCCGGCTGGTTAGCATGAACCCACCTTGTGACCGACTTGAAAAAAGGCCTCGCGATGTCCGACCCCGTCCACCTGTTGATCGACAGCCCAGCACCCGGCGTCAGCCGCATCACGCTGAACCGCCCCGAGAAGCGCAACGCGCTGAACAACGCACTGCGATCGGAAATCTTTGCCGCGCTCGAGCACAACGACCGCGACCCGCAGGTGCGCGTCACGATCATCCGCGGCGCGGGCAAGGCCTTCTGCTCGGGCTACGACTTGTCGGCCGACAACCGCGTCGATCAGCCCTACCACACCGCGGGCGGGTTGGGCCAGTGGGCACGCCATGTCGTCGAAGGCTGGTTCCACATCTGGGACCTGGCCAAACCGGTGATCGCGCAGGTGCACGGCTACTGCCTGGCCGGCGGCTCCGAACTCGCCACTGCCTGCGATCTGGTCTACGTCGCCGATGACGCACAGATCGGCTACCCGCCGGTGCGGCTGATGAGCCCGCCCGACATGCAGTTCCATCCCTGGACCATGGGCATGCGCCAGGCGATGGAGTCGATGCTGACCGGCGATTCGCTGAGCGGGCGCGAGGCGGCCGAGCGCGGCTGGGCGAACCGGGCCTATCCTGCCGAGACGCTGGAGGCCGAGGTGCTCAAGCTGGCCGAGCGCGTGGCCAAGCTGCCCAGCGAACTGGCAGCGATCAACAAGCGCAGCGTGCACCGCGCGATGGACATCATGGGTTTGCGCGCGGCAATCCGCGCCGGCACCGAGTTGCAGGCGCTGGCTTTCCAGACCGAGGAGAGCAAGGCCTATATGTCGCGCTTCAGGCGCGACGGCGAGACGGTCAGCGCGCTGCTGAGCGAGCGCGATTCGGCCTTCAGCGACTACCGCGAGCGCGACAAGTGATGTCGAGCCGGCACGGTCAGACGATGAAGACGCCCGCGCCCGGCGCGCCGGCATAGACCGACTGCACCAGCGCGTCGCGACGCTCCAGCGTTGCGCGCTGGTTCACACAGCCTTTGTCGGTGATCTCGCCGGCGTCTATCGACGGCGGCTCGGTCATGATCGCGAAGCGCCCCACGCGTAGCAGCCCTGCGTCAGCAGCGCATGCTCGATCGAGTTGGCCGACAGCACCATCACGCTGTCGGCAGCGGTCAGCCCGCAGGCCAGCAACCACTGCGCGATCGATTCTGCGGCGCACAGCGCCTGGCCATAAGTGACCTGGCGCCAGGGATCGTGGCCGGGTTCGCGTTGTTTCATCCAGGGCCGGGCCCACGCCTGGGGGCGGCGCGCCTTGTGCTGGCGAAGGCTATGGGCCCATGAACTGAAAAGCCGCCCGAAGGCGGCCTTTGGTGGCGAGATGGGTCAGTGCCGGTCTGATGGAACAAAGGCGAAAGTTGCCAACGTCAGCATCGGCCGCAGTCTGTACTTCCAGCCCCGAAGATCACTACTTGCAAAGAATCGGCACCGAGCCCTGCGCCGTCAAGCAGCCGCTGCCGGTTCTGGCCCAGGTCAAGGCACCTGAACCGACCGTAGGAGTGAGAATCAGTGTCGATGCAGCGCTGGTCGTTGCGGTGGGGACCACGGTGATGACGCCAGCGGTGACCGCGATGGAAGCCACATGCGTCGTCGCTTGCGTCGCCGGAATCCCGTTGGTACCCGAATCGCAACCTGTCAAGGTGCCCAGTTCCTGCGCACAAACTGCGACCGCCGTCTGATAAGCAGCGGCAACGGTATTTACTTCCGCAAACTTGGCCTTGTAGGTGTAGTTCTGGTAAGCCGGCAGCGCCACCGCCGCCAAGATGCCGATGATCGCGACGACGATCATCAGTTCGATGAGGGTAAAACCTTGCTGAATGCGCTTCATGGATGTCTCTCCAGGAGAGTGGGTTGAGGGTGAGGACAACTCAGTAGTGCAGTTTGCGTGCCAGCCCGATTTTCCTGTGTTTTCGGCATTTTTCGGTAAATTCGCCACACATTGGCGGTCGACGCTGCCGAAATCCGTCACATTCCATGCCCTTGGGTCGACGTTTGTTGTCGACACGAGGCCGTCAGTTCAGCGTCATCACCTGCCCTGCCGCCAGGGCTTGGATGCGGTGGCGCGGGTCGAGCGCGGCGATCTCGGCCATCACGGTGGTCATCTCCCCGGGTTTGACATGGGTGACGTGGACCTCGACGCCCTGGGCCAGTTGGGCCAGCTCGAGGCCCAGCGTCGCCGGGTGCAGGTGGCGGCTGGCGCTGGCCACCGAGTGGTCGGCGTCCTGGAAAGTGGCCTCGATCACCAGATGGCGAACCTGCATCGACCGCAAGCGCTGCCACAGCGCTGGGTTCGGGCCGGTGTCGCCGGTGAAGACCCAGGCACCGCTGTCGTCTGGACCGAGCAGCGCGAACCCCACCGCCGGCACGGTATGTCGGGCCGGCAGCACCTCGATCCGGCGCTCGCCGAACAGCAGCACCTGGCCGATGTCGAAAGTCCGCAGCGCCAGCACCGGTCGGTCGGCGCTGGGCAGGCGGGTGAAATCGGGCCAGATCACGCCGTTCAACACATGGTCGCGCAGCGCGGCCATCGTGGCGTGCAGGCCATGGACCTGGATCGGCGGTCGGCCCGCGCGGCGTCGAATCACGCTGTCGGCCAGCAACGGCACGCCGAGCACATGGTCGAGGTGAGAGTGGCTGAGCAGGATGTGGTCGATGCGCGCCAGTTCGTCCAGGCTGAGGTCGCCCAAGCCGGTGCCGGCGTCGACCAGCAGGTCTTCGTCGACCAAGAATGCGGTGGTGCGGCAGCCGGCGGCTATCCCGCCCGAGCAGCCGAGAACACGGATTTGCATGGTTTTTGAAGGCCTTGGAGGCGGTGGTTTGAGAGGGGAGGATGGTGCAGGGCCTGGCGGCCAGCGGCAAGTGGTGGCCTGCGATTTTTCGCACGGCCGGGCGAGTCGCGCAGACCGCGCCCGCTCGGGCCGAGGACTTTGTCACGCGGCGCGACGGGCCTCGCTCAGCTGCGCAGGAACTGCACTTGCGTGCCGTCCAGCTCGATCAGGTCGCCGTGACTGAGCGGCGTGGTCTCGCCTTGCAAGGGCACGCCGTTGATGCAGGGCCGCTGCGCGCCTTCGACATGAGCCAGCACATAGCCGTCGGGTCGCTTGGTGATCGATGCCACCAGCACGCCGGGCTTGCCAACGGTGGTGACCACCTTGGTCAAGACCACCGCACGGCCAGCCGCCGCACCACTGAGCACCTTGATCGACGCGCCACCCGCCTTGTCGGGTTCGCCCGGCACGGCCGGCGGCGAGAAGATGCTGGTCAGCGACGAGGGCCTGCCGTCGGGGTCGGCCATGTCAGCTTCGGGCCTGGCCTGTTCGCTGGCCGGGCCGGCGGTGTCGAGCCAGTAATTGATCTTGTACCTGCCGATCTCGACCGCATCGAGCGGGCTGAGCTGCTGCTTCCTGATCGCCTTGCCGTTGATGTAAGTGCCGTTGGTGCTGTTGAGGTCTTCGATGTAGACAGTTTGGCCGACTTTGTGCAGCAGCGCGTGCTCGCCGCTGACGGTCAAGTTGTCGATCACGATGTCGTTGTATGGGCGCCGGCCGAGCGTGGTCGTGTCCTTGGTGATCTGCACTTCCTGGATCACCACACCGTCCAACGAGACCAGCAGCTTGCCCATGTTTGACCTTTTTTAAATTGATCGTGCTGGCTTGCGCCCAGGCGACGCGGCGCGCCGGCGCTTGCCTCAGCGCCAGAACCGCCACCAGCGTCGACGCCTGGCCCTGCCCCCCTGCACTCTGATGAGTATCAGCGAAATATTGTCCCGGCCACCGGCCAGGTTTGCGGCGTCGATCATGGCTTGGCCTGTTTTGAACAGCGCGTCGTGGGATTGCAGCATTCGCCCGATCGCCGCGTCGGCCAGCATGTCGGTCAGGCCATCCGAGCACAGCAAGTAGGTGTCGCCGGGCCTGGCATCGTGGCGGCGGATCTCGAGCGCCACGCTGGGCTCGACCCCTAATGCGCGAGTGACCAGGTTTCTGTGCGGCGAAGACGCTGCCAACGCGGGGCTGATCAGGCCGGCATCGATCTGCTCCTGCAGCAGTGAGTGGTCGCGGGTGAGCTGCAGCAGTTCGCCGTCGCGCCAACGGTAGGCCCGGGAGTCGCCGACATGACCGAGCCAGAGCCCGTGCTCGCGCAGCACCGCCACCACCAGCGTCGTTCCCATGCCTGCGTACAGTGGGTTGGCCAGCGCAGCGCTGAAGATGGCGTGGTTGGCGTCGTCGACGCAGGCCTTGACCGCCTGCCTGAGATCTGTGGCGCTGGCGTTTGGGCCGGCTTCGGCCAGCCAGCGGCCGAGCTCGTTGCAGACAAAAGCAGTGGCCATGCCGCTCGCCACTTCGCCGGCGTTGTATCCCCCCATGCCATCGGCCAGCACGGCCAGGCCTTGGCCAATGTCGATCGCCACCGCATCTTCGTTGTTGCTGCGCGCCCGTCCCGGATCGACGGCATGGAAGAACTCGTGGCTCATACTGGCAGGCGCAGGTGGGGGAGGTGTGGTCGCTGAAGATTGTGCCCGCCGAGCCCGGCACGACTTGACACGAGCCGAGATGGATATGGCGACGGACTTGGCCTTGGTTGGCTCGGTGAAGCGGGCCAGCAGGCTCGCCCGGGCTTACAGGCGTGTCACGACCTCAGGCCACAACAGTTGCGACATCAACGCGGCGAGCCGCGCCAGTCCAGCGCCCCATCTGGCGAGGTCGTCAGGCCGTCGGGCCGGGTCGGGCGCCAACAGCTGTTCGATGGCGGCCAGCACAGGTGCGGGCAAGTCCGGTCTCATGGCGGCGAGCGCTGCCGCAGGCTCGCGGGCGATCTGGTGCAGCAAATCACCCAGCGACGAGGCCTGGTGCGGCCGGCGGCCGGTGAACATCTCGAACAGCAACACGCCCAGCGCGTAGGCATCGCTGGCCCGGCTGGCGGGAGCGCCTGTCAGCAACTCTGGCGCCATGTAGGACGGCGTGCCCAGGGTCAAACCGGTACGGGTCATGCGGGCATCGTCGAGTCGGGCGACGCCGAAATCAGCCAGCTTGACCTGTCCCTCGGCCAGGTTGACCAGCACGTTCGCGGGCTTGAGGTCGCGGTGAATGACGCCCTGGCCATGGGCATGGGCCAGCGCAGCGGCCAGCCTGGCGCCGATGCGCAACACCAGGGTCTCGGGCAGCAATCGGCTGGGTTGGGTGTAGCGGCTGAGGTCGGCGCCGCAGACGCGCTGCGACACGATCCAGGCCTGGTTCCCGCTCAAGCCTGCGGCCAGCACGCTCAGGATGTCGGGGTGACGCAGTTGGCGGCCCAGGGCAGCTTCGCGGCCTAGACGTTCCAGCCATTGCTGGCGCTGCGCTGGGTCGGCAGGCAACGCGACCATCTTGACCGCCACCTGCGCTCCACTGTGCAGGTCCAGTGCTTCCAGCACCTCGGCCGTTGCACTGCTGCCGATGCGAGGGCCGAGTCGGTAGCGGCCGGCCAGGACAGCACCGGGGCTGTCCGTGGCAATGGCGGCTGACGCCAGGCCGCTGGGAGGAAACCGGACCATGTGGTGTTGCTGAACAAGGTGGCCAGACACCTTAGCACGGTCTGGCCCAGGCGCTCGTGGCGCTTTGCTCGTGGCGCTCGGCGCAAACGGCGCAAACTGGGCAAACGGCGCAAACGGGGCAAACTGGGCAAACGGCGCAAACGGGGCAGTAGCCCCGGGCGGCTCAGCCGGACTGCTTGGCGGCCTGTCGGCGCTGGAGCAGTCTGCCCAAGCCGACCACCAGCAGCGCGCCGGCAATGCCTGCGGCGTTGACCACGGTGTGTGACAGTTCACCGAACTGCTTGATCGTCGCTGGATCGGTGAAGATCATCTCGCCAGCCAGAAACCCCAGCAGTGCGGCGCCCAGCGTGATGATCATGGGGAAGCGCTCCATCACCTTGAGCAGCAAGGTGCTGCCAAAGATGATCAGCGGAATGCTGATGCCCAGGCCGAGCACCAGCAGCACTGTGTTGCCCTTGGCTGCGGCGGCCACCGCCAGCACATTGTCCAGGCTCATCACCAGGTCGGCGATCAGGATCGTTCGGATGGCGATGAGCAGGCCGTCGTTGACGGGTGCGCCTTGCTCGCCGCCCTCATCGTCCTCGAGCAACAGCGTGACGCCGATGTAGACCAGCAGCAGTCCGCCAACGATCTTGAGGAAAGGCCACTTGAGCATCTCCACAGCGACCAATGTCAGCACGATTCGCAGCACGATCGCCGCAGCGCTGCCGTAGAAGATGGCCTTCTTCTGCTGGTGCGCCGGCAGCGATCGAGCGGCCATCGCGATCACCACCGCGTTGTCGCCCGACAGCAGGATGTTGGCCAGAATGATCGAGCCGAGTGCTGCCCAGAAGGCTGCCGATGTGAATTCCATGAAGCTCTCCGGAATGGGGTGCTAGCGCGAGTCAGAGCTTCGCGCTGGTATTGAGGCCAGGCTTCAGTGTAGGAAAGCGCGCAGGCCGGACGATTGGTACTTCTACGCAGCCTTCCCGGGCCGATGGCCGAGGCACTGCGCTCTGGCCTCAAGCCCTCACAGCAGCGCCTTGAGCAACTTGGCCATCTCGCTGGGGTTGCGGGTGATGCTGAAACCGCATTCCTCCATGATCGCCAGCTTGGCGTCTGCGGTGTCGGCCCCGCCTGAGATCAGCGCGCCAGCATGTCCCATGCGCTTGCCCGCCGGCGCGGTGACGCCGGCGATGAAGCCGACGATGGGTTTCTTCATGTTGGCCTTGCACCAGCGCGCGGCTTCCGCCTCGTCCGGGCCGCCGATCTCACCGATCATGATCACCGCATCGGTGTCGGGATCGTCGTTGAACAGCTTCATCACATCGATGTGCTTCAGACCATTGATCGGATCGCCACCGGTGCCCACCGCCGAACTCTGGCCCAGCCCGATCTCGGTCAACTGCGCCACCGCTTCGTAGGTCAGCGTGCCCGATCGCGAGACCACGCCGAT
>RGQD01000152.1 GCA_010030205.1 Betaproteobacteria bacterium | reverse complement strand
GCTGCCAACAGCAGCAACAAGGCGACGGTGACCTGGCGCATGGCTTCTTGGACGAACTGGAAGCTCAGCGCAGGTTGTAGAACGCCGAGCGACCGGGGTAGTAGGCGATGTCGCCCAGGTCTTCCTCGATCCGCAGCAGCTGGTTGTACTTGGCCATGCGGTCGCTGCGGCTCATCGAGCCGGTCTTGATCTGGCCGGCGTTGGTGCCCACCGCGATATCGGCGATGGTGGAGTCTTCGGTCTCGCCCGAGCGGTGGCTGATCACCGCGGTGTAGCCGGCGCGCTTGGCCATCTCGATGGCCGCGAAGGTCTCGCTCAAGGTGCCGATCTGGTTGATCTTGATCAGGATCGAGTTTGCGACGCGCTGGTCTATGCCTTGCTTGAGGATCTTGGTGTTGGTGACGAACAAGTCGTCGCCGACGAGCTGGACCTTGCTGCCCAGGCGTTCGGTCAGGTGTTTCCAGCCGTCCCAGTCGCCTTCGTGCATGCCGTCTTCGATGCTGATGATCGGGTACTTGTCGACCCATGAAGCGAGCATGTCGGTCCAGGCCGGCGCGCTGAGCTTGAGGCCGCCTTCGCCTTCGAGCACGTATTGACTGTCTTTGTAGAACTCGCTGGCAGCGCAGTCCAGGCCGATCGCGATCTGCTCGCCTGGGGTATAGCCGGCCTTGTCGATGGCCTCCAGGATCATCTGGATCGCCGCTTCGTGGTTGGCCAGGCTGGGTGCGAAACCACCTTCGTCGCCGACCGCGGTGCTCAAGCCCTTGTCGTGCAGGATCTTCTTGAGCGCATGAAAGGTCTCGGCCCCCCAGCGCAGCGCTTCCCGAAAGCTCGGTGCACCCACCGGGATGATCATCAGTTCTTGCAGGTCGAGGTTGTTGTTGGCGTGCTCGCCGCCGTTGATCACGTTCATCATCGGGCCGCCGAAATAGCGGTACAAGGGCAGGCCAGACTCCTCAGCCGCTGCGCGCGCCACTGCCATGCTCACCGCCAGCGTGGCGTTGGCGCCCAGGCGCGACTTGTTGTCGGTGCCGTCGAGGTCGATCAAGGTCTTGTCGAGAAAGGCCTGCTCGCTGGCGTCCAGGCCGAGCACGGCTTCGCTGATCTCGCTGTTGACATGCTCGACAGCTTTGAGCACGCCTTTGCCGCCGTAGCGGCGCTTGTCGCCGTCGCGCAATTCGATCGCTTCGCGGCTGCCGGTGGATGCGCCCGAGGGCACGGCAGCCCGGCCCATCGTGCCGCTCTCAAGCAGCACATCGCATTCGACGGTGGGGTTGCCGCGGCTGTCGAGAATTTCTCGGCCGACGATGTCAACAATGGCGCTCATGATGTGGGGATCTGCTTTCTGGTGGATGAATTCTGGATCAGCATGCCGCAAGGCCGCACCGCGCTGTGCCTGGACTGGATTTCAGTCGGGCGTGCCCTCGGTCACGATCATGTCGAAGAGGTCGGTCGTTCCCAGGCGCAGCAAGCGGGCTGCGCGGTACGACTCGCTGTCGTAGAAAGCCTGGGCCTGCTCGAAGCTGGGGAAGCGCAGCAAGGTGATGCGCATGGGCCGCCAGTCGCCTTCGAGCACCGCCAGCCGCCCGCCGCGTGCCAGGTACTCGCCGCCCGCAGCAGCCACCGCCGCCGGCGCGCTCGTCATGTACTGCTTGAAGCGCTCGGGGTCGCTGATCTTGCTCTGGACGATGATGTAGGCGTAGGCCATGGTTTTCCGGTTCAGCAGCTGAAGTTATTTTGACCAAGAATCGAAAGGTCTGCATGTTGGTCGGAACGACTTCAACAGATGAAGTCATTCTCAAGCAAAGGCTGGGACTTGATCACCCGGTCCAGCGCCAGCAGTTGTTCGAGCAAGGCTCTCATGTGCTTGAGCGGCACGGCGTTTGGCCCGTCGCTCATCGCGTTCGTTGGGTCGGGATGGGTTTCCATGAACAACCCGGCCACGCCGACCGCCACCGCAGCGCGTGCGAGCACCGGTACGAACTCGCGCTGGCCGCCGCTGCTCGTACCCTGGCCGCCGGGCAGTTGCACCGAATGCGTGGCGTCGAAGACCACTGGCGCACCGGTCTCGCGCATGATCGCCAGGCCGCGCATGTCCGAGACCAGGTTGTTGTAGCCGAAGCTCACGCCGCGCTCGCAGGCCATGAAGCGATCTTCACCCAAGCCGGCCTCGCGCGCCGCAGCGCGCGCCTTGTCGATCACGTTCTTCATGTCGTGTGGCGCGAGGAACTGGCCTTTCTTGATGTTGACCGGCTTGCCGCTGCGCGCCACGGCCTGGATGAAATCGGTCTGCCGGCACAAGAAGGCGGGTGTTTGCAACACATCGACCACCGCCGCCACAGCCGGGATCTGGCCCTCGCTGTGCACGTCGGTCAGCAGCGGCACACCGAGTTCGCGCTTGACCTGGGCCAGGATCTCCAGGCCGCGCTCCAGGCCCGGGCCACGGAAGCTTGCGCCGCTCGATCGATTCGCTTTGTCGTAGCTGCTTTTGAAAATGAACGGAATGCCGAGCGAGTCGGTGATCTCCTTCAAGTGGCCCGCGACGTCGATCTGCAACTGAAGTGACTCGACCACGCAAGGCCCGGCGATCAGGAAGAAGGGTCGGTCCAGGCCGACATCGAAACCACAGAGCTGCATCGGGTGCCTCAGGTTGCAGCGGGCGCTGTCGCCGCCGCGCTGCTTTCGGCCCGGTGCTTGAGCGCCGCAGCGATGAAGCTGATGAACAGCGGATGGCTGTCCCAGGGCGTGCTCTTGAACTCGGGGTGGAACTGCACGCCGACAAACCAGGGGTGCTGGCTGCGGGGCAGCTCGACCATCTCGGTGAGCTGTTCGCGCTGGGTGATGGCCGAGATCACCAGCCCGGCTTGCTGCAGCGTCGAGAGGTATTTTTCGTTGGCTTCATAACGGTGGCGGTGGCGCTCGGTGACGACCGGGCCGTAGATCTCATGGGCCAGTGTGCCGGGTTTGACATCCGAGCTCTGCGCGCCCAGGCGCATCGTGCCGCCCAGGTTGGATTGGGCGTCGCGCTTCTGGATCGTGCCGTCGGCGTCCTGCCATTCATCGATCAGCGCGATCACCGGGTACGGTGTGTCGGGTTCGAACTCGGTCGAATTGGCGCCCGGCAGGCCAGCGACATGGCGTGCGAACTCTATCGTCGCGACCTGCATGCCCAGGCAGATGCCGAGGTAGGGCAGCTTGTGCTCGCGGGCGTACTTCACCGCGATGATCTTGCCCTCGATGCCGCGCTTGCCGAAGCCGCCGGGCACCAGGATGGCATCGCACTTGGCCAACTGCCCGGCGTTGTCGGCGTTGAGCGTTTCAGCGTCGACATAGTCGATTTTGACCCGCGCGTGCTGGTGGATGCCGGCGTGGCGCAGCGCCTCGTTGAGCGATTTGTACGAGTCTGACAGGTCGGTGTACTTGCCGCACATCGCGATGTTGACTTCGTGCAGCGGGTGACCGACCTCATGCACCAGGTGGTCCCAGCGCTTGAGGTTTGCGGGTTTGGTCAGCAACTGCAGCTTCATGCAGATCTGCTCGTCCAGGCCTTGTTCGTGCAGCAATCGCGGCACCTTGTAGATCGTGTCGACGTCCCACATGCTGATCACGCCGTGCGGCACCACGTTGGTGAACAGCGAAATCTTCTCGCGCTCTTCGTTGGGCACCTCGCGGTCGGCGCGGCACAGCAGCACGTCGGGCTGGATGCCGATCTCGCGCAGCTTTTGCACCGTGTGCTGGGTGGGCTTGGTCTTGAGTTCGCCCGCCGCAGCGATCCAGGGCACGTAGGTCAAGTGGACGAAAGCGGTGTTGGTTGGCCCGAGCTTCAGGCTCATCTGGCGCACGGCTTCCAGAAACGGCAGGCTCTCGATGTCGCCGACCGTGCCGCCGATCTCGACGATCGCCACTTCGAAATCGGCTGCACCGCGCCGCACGAAATCCTGGATCTCGTTGGTGACATGCGGGATCACCTGTACCGTCTTGCCCAGGTAGTCGCCGCGCCGCTCTTTCTCGAGCACGCTCTTGTAGATCTGGCCCGACGTGAAGTTGTTCGTTCGCTTCATCCGCGTCGTGATGAAGCGCTCGTAGTGGCCGAGGTCGAGGTCGGTCTCGGCACCGTCGTCGGTGACGAAAACTTCGCCGTGCTGGAACGGGCTCATCGTGCCCGGATCGACGTTGAGGTAGGGGTCGAGCTTGATCAGGGTGACGTTCAAGCCGCGCGATTCGAGGATCGCCGCCAGCGACGCCGATGCGATGCCCTTGCCTAGGGAGGACACCACACCGCCGGTGACGAAGACGTACTTGGTCATGTCGTGCAGCACCCTTGTGGCACCGCTTTGAGGGGCGCAGGAATGCTCTGTTGGTAAACGGCGATTATAAGGTTGGGGGTGGTGGTGGCCGGCCCGGTGGGGCCTGGCGCCGCTGCTTGCGCGGGGCGGTCAGCCATCATGCCTAGCCCATCGTCGCCAGCAGCGCGAGCACCGCGTCGGCGGTCTCGAGCGGTTTTTCCATCGGGTAGAGATGGGTGCCTTCCAGCCAGACGAAGCGCTCACCAGCCATCTTGTGCATCGGTCCCAAGCCGCCCAGGCGGATCTCCGCAGACTTGGTGCCGGCGACAAAGCCCAGCGGGCAGCGCAGCGGATGGCGCTTGAGCACCGCACCCAGGTGGTGCGGCAGAGTGTTGTAGATGCGGGTCTCGACCTCGCGGTCGAAAGCCAGCACGGTCTTGCCGCCGCGCCGCTCGGTGCCGCAGGCGATGTAGTCGGTCAGCACGCCGGGTGCCCAGCGCGCGAACAGCGACTTGGTGCCGTAATGATCGGTCACTGCCTTGCGTGAAGGCCATTCCTGGCGCCGGCTCTGCGATATCCGGCCTGGCGAGACCTTTTGGATCAGCCGGCTGGCCTTGAACACCCGCACGCTGTGGGCGCGCCAGCCGGTGATCACCGGTGAGTCCAGCAGCACCAAGCCACGCACCAGATCGGGTCGCCGGGACGCCGCCAGCAGGCTGAGCAAGCCGCCCAGCGAATGGCCGACCAGGTAAGCCCCTTGGGGCGCTTGGGTGCTGATGAAGTCGATCAGTTGGTCGCGCAGCCGAGGCCAGTTGCTGGTGACCGGGTATTTCGGGTCATGGCCGAACTTGTCTAGCGCCAGGACCTGCCAGCCAGCGGCTTGCCATTGCCTGAACAGCTGTGCATAAGTGCCTGCCGGAAAGCCATTGGCGTGGGAGAAAACGAGAGTGGGCTGCATGGCTCGGTATCAGGGTCAACCCTGTAGTGTGCCTTGCCGCGCTTGGCCCAGGCCGCTGCTGCCTAAGCCCTGGCGGGGCGGATAGTCTGCGTCTGTTGTTCAAGCCACCGGGTTGGCAGCCTTTGGGCAAGGTGCCGGCCCATGAGCTTTCCGGTTTCGAGCGCTTTGGGCCACCGCTGCCGCCGGCGCTGGCACTGCACGGGCTGTTGCAGCTCGCGTTGCTGATCGCCTTCGGCCTGCATTTCTTGGCCATCGCACCGACCTTAGGTCTGGCGATCGCGTTGGGCTATGCCTTGGTGATCGCGCTGCAGTTGGCGGCGCTGTCTCGCCTGTGCGAGCAAGGCCTGGCGGCGCACCGATTCGAGGCCTGGCGCTGGGTCGCAGGTTTGCTGCTGCTGTTGGCTTCGCCTGGCTGTTGTGGTGGCTGCTGGCCGGGCTGAGCGGATGTTGGGCCTGGCGTCTGGACAGCCGCACCGAGTTCAGACCACCCGCTCCTCCGGCCGCGTGATCTTGCGCATCGGTTCGTAGCGGGCCTTGTCGGCCAACAGCGGCTGTGTGCTGGCGCCGCCGTCCCACACCGGGTCGGCGATGCCTTCGAACACCTCGCGCAAGCGCTGGCCCCAGGTGCTGTGGATCATCTGGAAGTAAGGGTTCTGGTCGTCGATGCAGACGATCTGCTCGGTGGCGAACTGGCCCTCCTGGTAGACCAGCAGGTCCAGCGGAAGCCCCACGCTCAAGTTGGATTTCAGCGTCGAGTCCATCGACACCAGTGCGCACTTGGCGGCCTCTGCTAGCGGCGTGGCGGGGGTGAGCACGCGGTCGAGAATGGGCTTGCCGTACTTGCTCTCGCCGACCTGGAAGAAGCAGGTCTCGCGCGTGGCTTCGATGAAGTTGCCAGCCGAATAGACCATGAACATGCGCATCGCCTCGCCCTTGATCTGGCCGCCGAAGATCATGCTGGCGTTGAAGTCTATGCCGGCGGCCTTGAGCGACGCGCCGTCCTGCTGGTAGACCCGGCGCACCGCCGAGCCCAACACCCGTGCCGCGTCGAACATGCTTTCAGCGTTCCAGATCGTCAGGGCCGGCAGGTCGGGGCCGCGGTCGATCTGCTCGAGCTGCAGGATCTCGCGCACCGACTGGCTGATGCTGAGGTTGCCGGCCGACACCAGCACCATGAAGCGGTCGTCGGGCTTCTCATAGACGATCATCTTGCGGAAGGTGCTGATCTGGTCGATGCCGGCGTTGGTGCGGCTGTCGGACAGGAACACGAGGCCGGCGTTGAGGCGGATGCCGATGCAATAGGTCACAGATTGGGTTTGTCTTGAGCTTGAAGTGATTTCAGGCGGTACAGCGCTTCCAGCGCTTCGCGAGCGGTCAGCGCGTCGGGGTCGATCGCGGCCAGTGCCAGTTCGACGGCCGAGGGTTCGACCGCCTGGGCCTGGACCGACGGCGCAGCGAACAGGTCGACTTGCAGGTCGCCTGAGCGGGCCTTGGCCTCCAGCGCTTCCAGTGTGGCCCTGGCCTGACGCAGCAGCCCTGCCGGCATGCCGGCCAAGCGCGCCACCTGCACGCCATAGCTGCGGCTCGCCGGCCCGGGTTCGATCGCATGCAAGAACACGATGTCGTGGCCGGACTCCACCGCCGAGACATGCAGGTTGATCGCGCGGTCGTGCTTGACCGGAAATTCGGTGAGCTCGAAGTAATGCGTGGCGAACAGCGTGAAAGCGCGGTTCTTGTCGTGCAACTGCGAGGCGATCGCGCCCGCCAGCGCCAGGCCGTCGAAGGTGCTGGTGCCGCGGCCGATCTCGTCCATCAGCACCAGCGAGTGCTCGGTGGCCGAATGAACGATCGCTGCGGCTTCGGTCATCTCCAACATGAAGGTCGACTGTGCGTTGACCAGGTCGTCGGCAGCGCCGATACGGGTGTGGATCGCGTCGATCGGGCCCAACGTGCAATCGGCTGCCGGGACGAAGGACCCCATCGAGGCGAGCAGCACGATCAGCGCGACCTGGCGCATATAGGTCGACTTGCCGCCCATGTTGGGGCCGGTGATCACCAGCATGCGGTTGCGGGCGTCTAGCCGACAGTCGTTGGCGATGAAGTCAGCGCCTTGGCCCATGCCGCCGGTCTCGGCCAGCCTGGCTTGCACCACCGGGTGCCGGCCTTGCGTGATGTCGATACAGGGCTGGGTCACGAAGCGCGGCCGGCACCAGCCCAGCGTCGTGGCGCGCTCGGCCAGGCAGGCCAGCGCGTCCAACCCGGCCAGCGCGCGCGCCAGCGCACCCAGTGTCGGCAGGTAGGTCAGCAGCGCATCGATCAGCTGCTCGAACAACTGCTTCTCGCGCGCCAGCGCCCGGTCCTGGGCTGACAGCGCCTTGTCCTCGAAGGCCTTGAGTTCGGGCGTGATGAAGCGCTCGGCGTTCTTCAGCGTCTGCCGGCGCTGGTAGTCTGCGGGCACTTTGTCGGCCTGTCCGGCGCTGACCTCGATGTAGAAGCCGTGCACCCGGTTGAACTGCACCCGCAGGTTGGCGATGCCGCTGCGCGCGCGCTCGCGGCCCTCCAGGTCGATCAGAAAAGCGTCGCAGTTCTGGCCGATGCCGCGCAGCTCGTCGAGGTCGGCGTCGTGGCCAACGGCGATCACGCCGCCGTCGCGCAGCAGCACTGCGGGCTCGTCGGCCAGCGCTGAGAGCAGCCCTTCGAGCAAGGCGGGTGGTGGTTGCAGCGCTGCTGGCGAGCTTCGCCGCCGGTCTGGCTGTCGGGCAAGGCCGCGCGCAGCAGCGGCAACGCCTGCAGTGTCGTGCGCAGGCCACTGAGCTCGCGCGGCCGCACCTGTCGCAGCGACAGCCTGGCGCTGATGCGCTCGACATCGCTGATCTGGCGCAGCGCCTGGCGCAGCGGCTCGAACCCCTGGCCGGTCAGTGCGGCGACCGCGTCGTGCCGGCTGATCGCTGCCGAGCGGTCGCGCTGCGGATGGGTCAGCCAGTGCCGCAGCAGCCGGCTGCCCATGCCGGTCTTGCAGCTGTCGAGCAGCGACAGCAATGTCGGGCTGGGCTCACCGCGCAGCGTTTGGGTCAGCTCGAGGTTGCGGTGGGTGGCAGGCGGCAGGTCGATCAGCGCGCTGGCGCGCACCACCTCGAGCGTCGCGACATGGGCCAGCGCCTGGCCCTGGGTGTGCTCGGCGAAGCTCAGCAGCGCGGCGGCAGCGGCCTGGGCCACCGGCAGGTCCTGGGCGTTGAAGCCTTGCAGCGAGGCCACCTTGAGCAGCGCGCAGAGCTTGCGCAGGCCTAGCGCGGTGTCGAACTGCCAGTCGGGTCGATGCGTGCGCGCGGCGCGGTGCTGTTGCAGCGCAGCGGGCAGGGTGTTGATCGGATCAGCCTGGCGCAGCAGCAACTCCGCCGGGTCCAACCTGGCCAGCCAGCCGGCCAACTCTTTTTCGCTGCATTCGGTCAGGCCGAGCTGGCCGCTGGACAGCCCCAGCCAGGCCAGTCCCCAGGTCGCGCGCAGCTTGACGGCTGCGCACAGCAAGGTGTCGACCCGGTCGTCGAGCAGCGCGCTGTCGGTGATCGTGCCTGGTGTGACCACCCGCACCACCTTGCGCTCGACCGGCCCCTTGGCGGTGGCCACGTCGCCGACCTGTTCGGCGATCGCCACCGCCTCGCCGAGCTTGATCAGCTTGGCCAGGTAGTTCTCGACCGAATGCACGGGCACGCCAGCCATCACCACCGGCTCGCCGGCGCTCTGCCCGCGCGTCGTCAGCGTGATGTCGAGCAGCCGATGGGCCTTGCGGGCGTCGTCGAAAAAAAGCTCGTAGAAGTCGCCCATGCGGTAGAGCACAAGCGTGTCGGGGAACTCGGCCTTGATGCCCAGATATTGGGCCATCATCGGCGTGTGCGACCCTGAAATAGCGGCTTTTACCTGCTGATCACCTATGAGGGGCTGGGCATCTTCGGGCATCTTCGGGCGTATTCGGTAATGTTTTGGTGTAGCTTTTGGTGTGGCTTTTGGGCTTGAAAAAACCTGGTGAAACTTTTGCTGTCAAGTCGTCGGCGTATGACCTAGCTTTTCCTGGAAATTGCGTAACTTTTCTGGCACTTGCCTGGGTACGATGTTGCTCTGTCGAGCAATTGGCTTGGGTGCTAGCGTGGCAACACCCAGAGGGATCAAGGCCCTTGCGGCTGGTGCGCATCTTACGTTTGCAGGTATCCCGGGCTGCGCCTGAAAGCTACCGAGTCATCGCGCACTTGGAGCTGCCGATACAAGTCGCCCGCCGACGGACGTCTTCGTCAGATTTGAATCGGGCACTGCCCCGCTTTGAGTTTTGCGACGGTTATGCCGCTGTGGGACATGCTGCGCAGCCAGCGCGCTGCCGGCATCGACCCGGCGGATGTTGCCCGCGAAAAACGGGCTGAGGCCGCCGACGAGGCGCCAGCGGTCTACACGGTGCGTCGACGCGTGTGACGACTTCTTTCGCGGCGGGAGGACTCATCGACACGCACGATGGGCATGTCGGTGGTGGTTTGCTGGCGGAGTTTGCGCATCGCATCGTCCTCGCTGGGCAGCGGGCCGGTGAGCGAGCGCAGCGGCGTGGGTTGGCGCACGGCCATGGCCGACAACGCGCGGGAGAACTGTTTATTGGCAAGCGGCGATGAGCCGTTGATGGAGGTGGTGCTCATGGTCTGGACGTCCTGTGAACCGGTCGCCAAACCCCGTCGATGTCAAGCGTGGGTCAACCCAATCGCGTGAGCGCAGCCATGATCTCCTGGTCGGATTTCATGCGATGAAAGTCGGGGTCTGTCGAATTTTGTGGAATGCCGCCACCCCTCAGGTCAGAAAGCGTTGAGATTGCGCGTGTTGGCGCGGTCGCACTCGCTTGCCTGGCCGTGGTGGGCTTGGGCGTCGGTTTTTCAGGAGTGCCCATCTCTGCGTTGACTCTGCGCACAACCTCGGTCATGCGCTCGGCCGCTGGTTTGTCGCGCCAAGCGGGGTGCTTGAACAGCAGGGCATCGGTGGCCTTGGCCATCTGCCATCTGTCCTGCCCGCCTTGCGTGGTTTGCCAGGTCAGCAGTTCTGGGATGTCGTCGACCACATCTTGCAGTTGTGCGGGCAGGGTCTCGGGCATGAACTCGGGTGCGGGTGCGGGCGCTGCGGCGCGCTGCGCGATCAAACTATCGACCTTCTTGGACAAAGCGCGCACCACAACAGCGGCTTGAGGGACATCGAGTTCCAGTCGGGCCAGGGCCTGCTGGATATCGTCGTCTTGCGGTTCTTGCGCGGGCTCGGTGCTGCCGGATTGCTCCCGCAGCGTCGTGATCTCTGCCTCCAGCCGCTCGGCATACGCCCTACTCTGGCGCTCCGCGTGGCGAGAAGCGCGCAATGCCGCCCTCACGTCGCCCTTGTCGGGCTCACTGCGTACCGCGCTTTGTTCCTGGGCTGGGGGCTTGGTGGTCTCGGGCTGGCTCGCTTGTTCGCGCTCCATCTCGTCGATCACGGGGTCTTCGCCTTCGGGCTGCAGCTGGGCCAATACCTGGCTTTCGTACTGCAACAACGCGCTGTGGTCGGTGGTTTGGGTAGTCATAGACACACTCCTGTTGCCATTCACGGGGGCACAGCCCGACGCCGGTTTAACCCAGCTCCATCCACGGTTGGTTCACGCAACGCCGAGCAGGACGATGTCTCGGGTGCGGCGCACGGGGTTTGTCCCAGCACACACAAACATTGCTCCTGTTTTTCGCGGGGGTGAAAACTTTTTTCTCGCCAGCAAAAAGGCCGTCCGGGCGTGCAAAGCTGATGCGCTTTGGGCCTGGTTTTAGGTCCGCTTTTTAATCAGCACGGACAGCGCTTGCTTGTGACTGGACGCGGTCACATGCCAGTCGCTGGCCAGCCAGCCGAGAAAAGCCTTGATCTCCGGGTCGGCCATATCCCGGGGGTGGCGAATGCCATGGGAGCGGAGGCTTCACG
>RGQD01000151.1 GCA_010030205.1 Betaproteobacteria bacterium | reverse complement strand
TCCATCACGACGATGCGGTCGGTCAGGCCCATCACAAAGTCCATGTCGTGCTCTACCAGCAGGATGCTCAGGCCTTCGCGCTTGAGCTGCCGCAAGACATCCGCCAATGCCTGTTTCTCCTTGTGGCGCAGGCCGGCGGCGGGCTCGTCGAGCAGCAACAGCGACGGGTCGGTGCACAGCGCGCGGGCAATCTCCATCAGCCGCTGCGGACCCAGCGCCAGATTGCCTGCCAGCTCGTGCATCTGCTCAGCCATGCCGATGCGTTGAAGCTGGCTCTCGGCTTCGGCAAACAGCGACCGTTCTTCGGCGCGGTCCAGGCGCAAGATCGCCTTGAGACTGCCTGACTTGGTGCGCAGGTAGCCGCCCAGCGCGACGTTCTCGAGCACCGTCATCTCCGGGATCATCTTGACATGCTGGAAGGTACGCGACATGCCGCGCCGGGCGATCTGGCGCGAAGCCAGGCCGGCGATAGGCTGGCCGCGAAAACGCACCGCACCGCTGGTCAGCGACAGCACGCCCGTGACGAGGTTGAAGACAGTGGACTTGCCCGCCCCGTTGGGCCCGATCAATCCGACGATGTCACCGGCTCTGAGTTGAAAGCTCAGGTCGTTGACGGCGACCAGCCCACCGAAGGCCTTGCGAACCGCATCGACTTCGAGCAGCAGGTCGCCACTGGCAGGTTTGTCGCGGGCAGGCAGTCTGGCGGCGTCGCCCCAGTCGCGAACCCTTCTCGGCGCAGGCAAGCATTTACCGACGAAGGTCCACATGCCGTCCGGTGCGTACTTCAGCACCCCGATCAGCACCAGACCGAAGACGATGATCTCGAAGTTGCCCGAACTGCCGATCAGCTTGGGCAGCAGCGTCTGCAACTGGTCCTCGACCAGCTTGAGCATGCCTGCGCCCAGGAACGCACCCCAGACATGACCGACCCCGCCCAGCACGGCCATGAAAAGGTATTGGATGCCCTTGTCCAGCCCGAACGGTGAAGGGTTGACGGTTCGCTGAAAATGCGCAAAAAGCCAACCAGAGATCGCAGCCAACACAGCCGCCAGCACGAAAGCAATCAGTTTGTAGCGAAAGGTCGAGATGCCCATCGCCTCGGCCATCGTCGTGCCATTCTTGAGCGCCCGGATCGCCCTGCCGGGCCGCGAGTCGAGCAAGCGGGTGACGGCCAGCGCGCAAGCCAGCGCGATGATCCAGATCAACACGTAGATGCCACGCCCCGACCCCAGGCTGGCACCGAACAGCGTGATCGGTGGCACGCCGAGCAAGCCGTCGTACTTGCCCAGGAAGTCCATGTTGGAGATCGTGTAGTAGATCGTCAGGCCCCAGGCGATGGTGGCCAATGGCAGGTAATGTCCCGACATGCGCAAGGTGATGGCGCCCAGCACCAGCGCCACCAACACGCTCAAGCCCACCCCGACGAACAGCGTCAACCAGGGCGAAATGCCCAGCTTGATCGCCAGAAAAGCGGCTGTGTAAGCCCCGACACCGACAAAAGCCGCCTGGCCAAACGATGTCAGCCCGGCCACACCGGTCAGCAACACCAAGCCCAGCGAGACGATCGAATACAAACCGATGTAATTGAGCTGGGTGATCCAGAAATCGGGCAGCGGAAGCACTGGCAGCGCCAGCATGAACAGCACAAACAAGGGAAAACCCAGTCTTTGGAGCGTCATGTCAATGCTCCTCTTGTTGCGGGTCGCGCAAGGACCGCCACAACAGCACCGGGATGATCGAGCCGAACACAATCACCTCCTTGAAAGCGCTGGCCCAGAAAGAGCCGAAGCTCTCGAGCAAACCGACGAACATCGCGCCGAGCAGTGCCAGCGGATAACTCGACAAGCCCGCGAAGACGGCGGCGACGAAACCCTTCAGGCCAATCAGGAAACCCGAGTCGTAGAAGATCGTCGTGGTCGGGCCAATCAGCAGGCCCGACAACGCGCCGATGAAAGCGGCCACGGTCAAGGTGCTGCGGCCCGCGTCCTTGCTTGAGATCCCCATCAGCCTGGCACCGAGCCGGTTGATCGCGGTCGCACGCAAGGCTTTGCCGTGGAGCGTGCGCTCAAAGAACAACCAGAGTGCGACGATCAGCGCCAGCGAAGCCGCGAAGATGAAGATCGTCTGGCCCGTCAACTGCAGCGGACCAGCAGCCCATCGGATGTCCCAGAAGCTCGGATTGCGGAAGCCCTCGGCACCGAAGAAAAACAGCCCCAGCCCGGTCAGCGCGAAATGAACGCCGACCGAGACAATCAACAGCACCAGCGAGGTGGCGTCGGCCAGCGACTCATAGGCCAGCCGGTAGATCAGGCCGCCGAACGGTGTGACGAGCGCCAGCGTGAGCGCGGCCTGCACCACCATGGGAAGATTCAGCGGCGCAGCCCAGATCGCCAGCAGCGAGACCGCCACCGGGTAGGCCAGCGTGCGCAACACCCGCTTGGCCAAACGAGCTGAGGACAGGTGTTGCCTGAGCCCGTCGATCAGGTCGGCGATTGCCGCCGCAGCGGCCAGGATCAGCAAGAACCACACCGTGCCTGGCACTTTGCCCATTTGAAACAGCGCCAGCGTGAGCGCACCGAAAGCCACAAACTCGCCCTGCGGTATGAAGATGATGCGCGTGACGGCGAACACCAGCACGGTGGCCAGGGCCAACAGCGCATAGACCGCGCCGTTGGTTGCACCGTCAAGCGCAAGAATGCCGGCAATCGAGAAATCCATCGCTTCGAACCCGTTGCGGGGCCCCGTGCTTGAGCTCTTGAGGGCTCCTGGTGTGAAACGGGTCGCATCGGTGGGCGTGCAACCCGGCAAGATCTGACTGATTCTGGAGCGCAGCCTTGTGGCGCGCTGCGTGGGGCATCAGTTCGCCAGCGCCCAATCGCCGTTGACGACCTTGAGCATCACACCGGTCTCGAGGGTGTAGCCCCAGTGGTCGGTGGCGGTCCAGTTCATCACGCCGTGCGAGAAGACGGTGCGGCCCATGCCCTCGATCGCGTCTTTCAATGCGGCGCGGAACTCTGGCGTGCCCGGCTTGGCCTTCTTGAGCGCGACCGGCACCACCTTCTCCAGCACGATCAGCGCGTCGTAGGCATGGCCCGCAAACTGGTTGTGCGAGCCCGCGCCGTAGGCCTTGTCGAACTTGGCCACGAAATCCATCGCGACCTTCTTGCTAGGGTGGCTGTCGGGCAACAAGTCGCCGACCACGGCCGGGCCAGAGACGACAAACGAGCCCTCGACATCCTTGCCGCCGATGCGCATCAAGTCCTTGGTGGCCGCAGCATGGGTCTGGAAGATCTTGCCTTTGAAGCCGCGCTCGACGACCGCCTTGTGCGGCATCGCCGCGCCCGATCCCGAGGCCACGATCAACATCGCATCGGGGTTGGCGGCGTTCAACTTCAGCACCTGCGCCGTGACCCCGGTGTCGGTGCGTGCGAAACGCTCGACGGCAGCGATCTTGATGTCGTTCTTCTCGGCCTCGGCGGTGATCGCCTTGAGCCACTGCTCACCATAGGCGTCGGTGTAGCCCAGAAAGCCTATGGTCTTGACACCCTGCTTTTTCATCAGGCTGACTATCGCGAAAGCCATCACTTCATTGGACTGTGGCAAGCGGAATGTCCAGGCATCCTTGCCCGGCGGCAAGCCGATAGGTGTGGCCGCCAGTTGAACGGTTTTGGACTCCAGCGCGACATCGGCCATCGCGATGCCGACCGGCGTTGCAGCCGACCCGATGATGATGTCGACCTTGTCATCGGAGACAAAACGGCGCGCGTTCTGCACCCCCTTGGTCGGGTCGGTGGCATCGTCGAGGATGGTCATCCTGACCTTCTCGCCGGCGATGGTGGTCGGCCAGAGCTTGAACTGGTTGTTCATCGGAATGCCCAGGCCCGAGGCCGGACCGGTCATGGGCAAGCTGACACCGATGGTGATGTCGGCATGCGCCGCAGTGATGGCGAGCAACGCGGTGGCCGCAGCCACCAGGGTTTTGTTCAAGGTCATGTCTTCGTCTCCTGGGTCATTGCATGGTGTCAGTGTGACATCAACGGCACAAGGCCTTGATGTCTTCGGGAATCGCGACAGCCTTGATGCGGTCGGGATGGGCCGGGTCGCGCACCACAAAAGCCCGCACCTCGGTGCCCTCGCACATCAACTCGCCTTCGCGAAGGACCTGATGCCGGTGGCGAAAAGTCTTGGCATCCCAATGCTCGATGCAGGTATGCACTTCGATGGCCTGGCCATAGGTCACGGCCTTGACGAACTTGGTGTGGATCTCGAGCAGCGGCGTGCCTCTCGGCCAGGTCGGAGAGCTTGCGGCATTCGTCGGGACGCGGGAAGATCATCGCGCCGACTTCGTCTCGGTTCAGGCCGGTGATCACAGCGTCCTGCACGCAGGGGTCACCGGCCATCGTGATCTTGGCGCGCAGCGGACCGACGCTGACAAAAGTGCCGGTGGACAGCTTGAAGTCCTCGGTGATGCGCCCGTCGAACATCAGGCCCAGGCCAGGCCGCGCGGCGTCGACCCAGCAAGCGGCGTCGCCGGTGCGGTAAAAGCCCTCGTCGTCGAAGGCCTCACGGGTTTGTTCCGGCGCGCGCCAGTAGCCCGGCATCACGTTGGGGCCGCGAAAGCGGATTTCGGTCTTGCCGCCAGTGCTGCCGTCCTTGATCAGCTTGACATCGACCCCAGGCACCGGCAGTCCAATCCAGCCCGATCGCGCATGGGTGCCGACCATGAAGGTACACGACGGCGCGGTCTCGGTCATCCCCAGGCCGGTGATGATGCGCAGGCGCTCGCCCAGCGCTGCCTCGGCATGGCTGTCGAGTTTGTCCCAGACCGATTGGCTCAAGCCGGCGCCAGCGAACATGAAGGTCTTGCAACGCTTGAACAGTGTGTCGCGCAGCACTGTGTCGCTGTCCATCGCAGTGGCGATTTCCTCGAAACCCTTGGGCACGTTGAAGTAGATCGTCGGCGAAATCTCGCGCAGGTTGCGCAAGGTCTGGGCAATGCCCTTGGGCTTGGGCTTGCCTTCGTCGATGCAGAGCGTGCCGCCGTTGTAGAGCGTCAGGCCGACATGGTGGTTGCCGCCGAACGTGTGGTTCCAAGGCAGCCAGTCGACCAGCACCGGCGGTGCTTCGGCGAGGAAAGCCAGGCATTGGCGCAGTTGCTGCTGGTTGGCGCACAACATGCGGTGGGTGTTGATGACACCCTTGGGCGCCTTGGTCGAGCCCGAGGTGAACAGGAACTTGGTGATGGTGTCGGGTCCGATCGCCGCGTTGGCCGCCGCCAGCGCCGGCCCAGGCCGGGCGAAAAACAGCGTGTCGAAAGCCCGCACGTCACGCCCAGCGAGCAAGCCGGTGGCTGCGGCCTCGGCCAGTCCGCCGGTCAACACCACCACGACATCGTCGGGCACCACCGCTGCGATCGACTTCGCATAGGCCGCGCCGCTGGCGAACACCAACCCCGGCGTGACTGTGTCGAGGATGTGGCGCAGCTTGCCGTAGTCCTGCGAGATCGGCGAATAAGCCGATGACACCGGCACATAAGGCACGCCGGCCCACATCGCGGCCATCGCCAGCGTGAGGTATTCCAGGTCGTTGTCGGACAGGATCGAGCCCAGTGCAGAAATGCGCGCCCTCGCCGCTGACCACCGCCGCTTTGACCCCTTCGGGCAGGTTGATGAAGCAGGTGTGCAGTTGCTGGATCAAGGTGTCGCTGATGGCATTGCGCTTGGCCGGACGGTTCAGCCGAACAGGCAACACGGCGCCCGACTGCGAAATCCGCAACAAATCGAGTGTGGCCAGCAAGCCGGAGACAGGGGGTGAACGAGGAGATCATCAAGGCGTCTTTGCGAACACCCGCGAATTTAATTCATTTTATGAACTTTAAAATAGTGTAAACCCTGATATTGAAGAGTCAACAAGGACAGAGAATTGATCTCTCAGCCAGATTCATTGAAATTTTGCTTCTTATCCTTAAACATCTGTGAGGCCACATGAAGACCTGATTGCGATAGACATCCACGCCCATGCCGAGGTGTCGTGCCGCAACCCCTTCGACAGCTACGGCAAGGAGTATGACCGCGCTGTCGACAAGTATTTCGGCTCGAACCTGCGGCCAACGATAGACGAGACAGTGGCCCACTACCGCGAGAAAAAATCGGCTTGGTGATGTTCACGGTCGACAGCGAGTCGCAACTGGGCCGGCGCCGCATCCCCAACGAGTCTTACCGCCCCCGGCGGCGCCCCCATATCCGATGACGTCGGCCACGCTGTTGTAGGCCATGGTCTGAGGGCCTGGCAGCGGGCGCCAGATGATCGCCTTGAAGTCAGCCTCGATCAGCGCGGCGACCTCTTCTCGCTCGGCCGGCGTCATGAAACGCTCGAGCTCGGCGATGTCGTCCGGCGTCACTCCTCCTCAGCCTTCTTGCTTTCGTCAGCATCGGCCATGATCTGCGCAAGCCTGGCAGTGCGCGACGCCGAATCGCTCATCGTGCCGTCGCTGCTGGTCAGGTCGACGGCTGACTTTTCCCGGTAGTCATCCGGGAACCTGGCGGCCATCGATCTCGACCACAGCTGCGGGTTCAGCTTGTCGCCATTGGACGACTGCCACATCCCGGTCTGGGCTTGGTCCTCCCACCACGACATGGCCAGGTCTCTCTCTCTCGCGCGCGATCGCGCCGGAGAACTCTTGGTGGTCCTTGCACCATTGATCAATGCTGTCGCGAGAGCAATCCAGCGCCGCCGCCATCTGCGCCTTGCTCTTGCCCAGCTTCCCGAGCTCGATGACCTCTTCACAAAACTGCGGCCGGTAATCGGTTGGTCTTCCCATCTCAGGATCCTCTCTTGCTGCTATCCGAGCCAGATGAACTTGGCTGCGATCTGATCGCGCACCCTGCCCTTGCAGATATCGCGGATGTGGCTTTTGCTGATGCCGCCTTTGATGTCGTCGAACTTTCTGGCGATCGCTCCGTAGCTCAACCCGTAGGATCTGAGCGCCAGGATCTGTTCGACGTCTGCATTGGTGAGCTTGGCGTTGTGGTGGGTTTCCCCCATGCGCCGGTGAAAATCGTTGATCGCGACGCGCCGGCGGGCCATGATCAATCGACGGCCTCCCGAATCATCTCGATCATCTCGACCCTGACCCGCACGCCTGGCACGGGACCGTAGCGCTTGACCTGCAAGCCAATGCAGGCCTGGACATCGTCGCGCCACACAACGCCGTTCATGGCGTCATAGAAGGCCTTGATGACGTTGTCCTTGTCGGGCTTGGTAGTCGGGTGCAGGCTGCCTTCCAGTGCCTGAGCCTGCTTCTTGCGCGACCAACTGGCGGGGATGGGCAGCACGATGTCCAGGCTGCAGCTGCAGGCGCCTTCTAGCAGCGGCCTGCCCTTCATTGCTGCGGCAGCGGCGTAAGCGACCAGGCTCTCGTAGCTGGCGGTCTTGGCTGGCGTGTACATCCGGCCGGCGGCCATGCGCGGCCTTTCCTTGCCGACGGGGGCGCCAGGGACCGTGAACTCGATAGCGCTTTCAGCTTGCATGGGCGTACCTTGACAGGCAAAATGCAATCATGAACAGCAAGCATCGCAAGACGCTCGAGGCCGTGTTCAGCAAGCCAACACCCGGCGCGCTGGAATGGTTGCGCATCGAAGCGTTGCTGATTGCCGCCGGCTGCAAGCTGGTAGAGGGACGCGGATCGCGTGTGCGCTTTGTGCATGGCGAAGCGATTGCGACCTTCCATCGGCCCCACCCGGCCAAAGAAGCCAAGCCGTACCAAGTTGAAGATGCCAGGGACTTCCTGCGCCTGATCGGAGTGACCCCATGAACACCATGAGCTACAAAGGCCAGACGGCCCGCATTGAGTTCGATGACCGCAGCAGCATTCTGGTGGGCCGGCTGGCCGGCATCGCGGACATCGTGAGTTTTCACGCCGACACCGTGGTCGACCTGCGGGCTGCGTTTGAGGAAGCGGTCGATGACTATCTGGAGACTTGCGCCAAGCTCGGCCAAGCACCACAGAAGCCTGCCAGCGGCCGGTTGATGCTGCGCGTGCCGCCGGATATTCACGGCGCCGCGTTGACCGCTGCACAAGCTGCCGGGACAAGTCTGAACCAGTGGGCGGCCAAAGTGCTGGGCGCCGCCGCTATGGCTGAGCGCGCCTGACTCGACGGCGCTCAAGCCGCCCTGCCCCGCTGGTCTTTCCAGTCGATCGCGAACTCATCACGCAGCCTGGCGCAGGCGACCGATCCTTCCTTGCGCTCGACGTTGCTGAGGTAGTCGCGGCGCTGGTGCAGGCCGAGCCGGCGCATGTTGAGGACATGGCGGTATCGGACCAGGCATTCCTGGCGCCAGGCCTCTGAGGCGCTGTCGACCGTGGTGCCGTCGATCAGGGTGACATCGTTGCCGGAGCTCATGCCAATCCCTCCCTGGTGGCGATGACCGCAGCTTCCACCCGGTTTGGCGCAACCGAGCTGCCAGAAGATCTGGCTGGTGATGCGCCGGATGTGATGGACGCTGAAGTTCATCAGCCCGGCGATCTCGTTGTTGTTGAAGCCCTTGGCGATGTACCGCAGGCAGTCAAGCTGCATCGGCGACAGGGCGTCGGTCTGGCGATCGCTCATGCTGCAGGCCTCCAACCGAACACACTTGCGCCATTGGCGGTCTCACGCCAGATCTTGCCCTGGCGAATCTTCTGGACTGCACTCGCGCTGACGCCCAGAGTGCGAGCAATCTGGACGCAGTTGCGTTCGTCGGCCCTGATCTCTCGGGCGATCGCCAGGCTGAGCTTGACGCCGCCGGGTGAGTTGACCTTGGCCGCGAGGCGCCTGCCGTAAGTCGCTTGCTGGTTGACCCGCTTGGCTGCGGCCTTGAAGACCGATGACCTGCTGGCGGCCCGCAGATGCTCGGGGTTGCAGCAGGCGCGCTCGTTGCATGTTGCGGCAACCACCGTGCCGCGACCGTCTGGCACCCAGTCTTTGGTCATCTCGAACACCCTGCGCCGGACAAGCACATTGACGCCTTGGTGGCTGGCCATCGGGTAGTTGGCTGGGTTGAGTCTTCCTACCCAGATCCAGCACTCGCCGACCTCGATGCAGCGATCGTGAACGCTCTTGAAGCTGTCGATGCTCATGCCCTGGCTCTCCGCGCAGACTGGAACGTTGGGCAGTTCTGCTTCAGATGCGCCAGATTGGGGCGCGACAATCATGGTGGCCGGCGGCCATGCTGGTTGACGCTGTCCAGATATAGCCAGTCCGCAAAAGCGGAGATCGCCGCGGTACGCTCTGGCAGGTACTTGGCTTGGTTGTAGACGCCACGCACACCGGACTCGACATGGTTCAGCTGGAGCTCGATAGCATCACCGCCGAACCCCGCCTCGTTCGCCCAAGTGCTTGCGATCGTCCTCCACCCGTGGCCAGACATCCGGTCCTTGTAGCCCATGCGATAGATCAGCGCCAGCACCGCGTTCTCGGACATCCGGCGGTGCGTTGATCGGTCGCCAGGAAAAACATACTTTGAGCCGCGGGACTGGGCGCGCAGCATGTCGAGGATCTTGAGCGCAGCGGGGCACAACGGCACGAGGTGGGCACGATCGTTTTTGAGCATTTTCTGCTCCGGGATGCGCCAGATGTCGCCGTCGATCTCGGCCCACTCCATCGACCGCAGATTGGTCGTCCTCACCCAAGTGAGCGCCAGCAGCTGGCACGCCAGCACAGACTGCAGTTCGGGTCGCTCCAAGGCCAGCCGCCCCATGAACTCATGCACTTCTGGCAGCGGCAGCGACGGGTAGTGAACCTCTTTTTTCTTCCGGAACTCGAGCTTGGGATCGATCTCGCGTGTCGGGATGGCATCGCAGTAGCCTCGAGGCTTGGCCCATGCAAACACCTGGCCACACCACTTCCTGACTTTGCGGACGTAGCTGAGCTTGCCGGCGGCGTCGAGCCGAAGCAGCACTGAGCGCATGTCGGCATCGGTGATCTCGCGCAATAGCCGATCGCCTAGAAACGGCTCGACGTGCATCTCGAGGCCGCGCCTGAAGTTCTCCCGCACTCCGACGCTGAGATCGGTTGATCGATACGTCAGATAGTCGGTCCAGGCTTGTCGGAATGTGATCTCTTCCTTGCTGGTCTTGGCGGCGGCCGGTTCGGCGGGAGGCCCATTGAGCAGCGCCTTCTTGAAGTCGATGCGCTTTTGCCTCGCATCGGCAAGCGACAGTAAGGGGTAGGGACCAAAAGTTTCGGTCTGAGGACGCCCTTCGTCCCTGTAGTCAAGCCGCCAGACTTTGGCGCCCGCGGCCGTGCAGTACAAGAACAGGCCTTCGCCGTCGTAGATCTTGGTAGGTCGTCGCTCGCCGCCCACAACTTTTGCAGCGGCTTGCTTGCACTTCGTATCGGTCAGTCTGTTCGTTGCCATGGGCCACCTGTAGCCCACCAAGAAAGGCGTACCGACAGGTAGCGTACCGACAGATGCCGTACCGACAAGCGGCGTACCGACTTGACCGATACCGACAGGCAATGTCGGTATCCTCAGGCTGTACCGACTGCGTACCGACAGAAGTACCGACATCACTCGGTGCGTACCGACAGGATTCGGCAGGCGCGGGTGGGGTTCGGAGCCCAATGTACTGGCTATTTACCTATGAGAACCCGTTTTTTGAGCCAGTTCGGAGGTGCCCAACCCGCTCGGGTTGGGGGCAACTGGCGTCCCCTAGGGGATTCGAACCCCTGTAATCACCGTGAAAGGGTGGTGTCCTAGGCCTCTAGACGAAGGGGACTGACATCTTTACCGACTTGAACAGCGCCACCTTAATTTCCCCAAGAAACAAGTCCCCAGAAGATGGTGGAGGTAAACGGGATCGAACCGATGACCTCTTGCATGCCATGCAAGCGCTCTCCCAGCTGAGCTATACCCCCGTAGACAACGCACTCACTTTTTCAAGTTCGTACGCCATCACTTGCTGTTCAAGCGAGTCCATGACTGTAGCATGATTTTCAGAGAGATTGCAAGCGGCTGAGTGCCGTCGATCGATCAAACAGCGCCACCACCGCATCAACCGATGGCGTCTGCGCCCGACCACAAAGCAACAGACGCAGAGGAATCGCGAGCTGTGGCATCTTGAGCTGGTGTTCGGCCAGGCTTGACTTGAGAGCCTGGCCAATCGCCACCTTGTCCCAATCACAGCCCGCCAGCCGACCGCGCAGCGCCACCAAGGCAGCGCGAACCGCATCGGTCAGCAGCGGCGCCAATTCGGCGGCCGGTGCTGCGACGGGCACAAAGTACATGCCCAGCCAGTCGGCCAACTCGACCGTCGTGTTGCAGCGGTCTTTGTAGAGCG
>RGQD01000016.1 GCA_010030205.1 Betaproteobacteria bacterium | reverse complement strand
CAGAACATCCAGCTCAAGAACACGGCTGCGGTGATCGTCACCGCGACGTTGCCGCCGTTCTCCCGGCCGGGGCAGGCGATCGATGTCACGGTGTCTTCGTTGGGCAATGCCAAGAGCTTGCGTGGCGGTACCTTGCTGATGACGCCGCTGCGTGGCGCTGATGGCCAGGTCTACGGCATGGCCCAGGGCAACGTTATCGTCGGTGGTGCTGGCGCTGGTGGTGGCTCCGGCGCGTCGGTGCAGATCAACCAACTGTCGGCTGGGCGCATTCCGGGTGGTGCGTCAGTTGAGCGCGCGGTGCCGGGCCAGCTCGACCAGGAGATGATCCAGATCGAGCTCGCGCGCAGCGATTTCACGCTGATGCAGAACGCCGTGGCAGCGATCGCGCAGCGCTTCGGGCCTGGCACGGCTTTGCCGGTCGATGCCCGTTTTCTGCAGGTTCGCCTGCCGGCCGAGGCCGGCCCACGGATGGCTTTCCTGGCCCAGCTTGAGCAGGTCCGTGTCAACACCGAGATGGAAGGCCCGAGGGTCGTGATCAACTCGCGCACGGGGTCGATCGTGATGAACCAACTCGTCACCCTCGAACCTTGCGCAATCTCGCACGGCTCGCTGACGATTCGCGTCACCAAGGAGCCGCAGGTCAGCCAGCCTCAGCCTTTCTCTCGCGGCGAGACAGCGGTGACGACCAAGGACGCAGCAGAGATCGAGCAGCCCAAAGCCGCCTTGCTGGCGCTGCCCGGCGCTGCCTCACTCGACGAGGTAGTGCGCGCGCTCAACCTGCTGGGCGCCAATGTCAACGACCTGATCTCGATCCTGCAAGCGTTGAAAACGGCCGGATCGCTGAAGGCCGAGATCGAGGTGATCTGAGATGAAAGTCAACCCCAACCAACCCTGGGATTTGTCCCGTCTGAGCGCGTCAGCGCCGACAGCCGCCGACCCTGGCGGCGAGGTCGCGCTGAACAAGCGCGCCGACGCGGTGGCCAGTCAGTTCGAGCAATTGCTGCTGCGCCAGATGTTGTCGCAAATGCGTGCGAGCAGTTTCAACGCCGAAGAAGATGCCCAGAAGCCGTCGGCGGGTTATCTGCAGATGGCCGACGACCAACTTGCCGCCACCATTGCCTCGGTTGGCGGCCTTGGCCTGGGCAACACGGTCAGACGTTGGATGAAAGGTGTGCAGGCCTACCAGACTGCAGCGCAGCCGCCAGGCTAACGACCTGAGGACGTAAAGCCGTCAAACCTGTATTAGTTACCTGAGCCACCACCCATGACCAGTTCGATTTCCAACATCGCTTCCTCGGCACTGAAAAACGCGCAGTTGGGCATCGCGCTGACCTCGCAAAACGTCGAAGGTCAGTCGGCGGTGGGCTATACCCGACGCCGTGCCGAACTGGGCACTGAGAAGTTGTTGACCAGCGGGGTGCCCAACCTGGGCACTGGCGTGAGCGTCGCCGGTTTCACCAGGGACTGGAGTGCGATGCTGCAGCAGCAGCGCGTCAGCCAGGCCGGCGTTACCGCTTATCACGGCGCGATCGTTGCGGGTCTGACCGCAGTCGACGCCGAAGTCGCCGACCCAGCGCTCGCACTCGACACGCCGGCCAACAATTTCTTTGCCAGCCTCGCCACGCTGGCGCGCAACCCGACCGATGCCTCTGCGCTGAGCGCTGTCAAGTCTCAGGGTACCGTGTTGCTGGCGGCAGCCCAGCATTTCCAGGGCAGCTTGGCCCTCGCACAGAGCGACGCAAAGGCTTCGGTCGCTGATGGGGTGGCCAAGCTCAACGCCATCGGCAGCGAGCTGGCGATGATCAACAAAACCCTCGCGACCACCACGTCAGTGATCGGTACAGAACCCGATCCGTCAACGCTTGACCGGCGCGACGCGCTGCTGATGCAGGCCGGTAGCCTGGTGGGTGGCGACCTCGGCGTCAATGCCGACGGTCTGGCCTACATCTTTGTCTCTGGTCAACCGCTGGTCAACGGCGTGATGGCTGGCGAGCTTCGCGCGACGCCCAAGGACAGCAGCCCGACTTCGCCGCTGACCTTGTCGATGCGATTCGGTACCGTCGGGCAGGAATCGCCGCCGGTGGAGGTGGCGCTTGATCCCAACTCGCTGCAAGGCTCGATCGGCGGTCAACTCAAGCTCGCGAGTGATCCTTCGATGGTGTTGCAGCCTGCGGGTGTGGCAGACAAGCGATTGACCGCTTTCACCGATCTGTTTGCTGCCGCCGCTGGCCAGAGCGCAGCCGGGGCCAGTGAGTTGACGGTTGCGTTGGCCGCATTGGGCGGCTTCAACGCCAAGAACACGCGCACCGCAGCCGAGACCATCGAGCTCGAAACGGCGCTCAACCTCAAGCTGAGCAATCTGGCAACGCAAACCAACAGCACCGACAAGACCACCGGCGGCAACGCACTGCAAAATGGATTGTTGTCAGCCTGGCGTGCTTTCGAGGGCAATGTTGGCGCGCAGGTCTCTATTCATCAGGCGGCACATAGCGCGTCGGCGGCGGTCGAGACCCGGCTGACCGCCGACTTCCAGTCGCAGTCCGGTGTCAACCTCGATGAGGAAGCCGCCAACCTGATGCGCTACCAGCAGTCCTACTCGGCAGCCAGCAAGCTGCTACAAGCCAATAACGAGATGTTCTCCGCACTGATCGCAGTGGTCGGACGTTGAGCTTGTCGGTCGCCAATCAGTGAGTGAGCAAATATGAGAGTGTCTACGTCCCAGATGTTTCAGGTCTCGACCGGTTCGATGTCGACAGCCAGCAGCGCGTTGACCAGGGTCCAGCAGCAAGTCGCATCGGGTGTTCGTATCGACGCGGTGTCGCAGGACGCGGTCGCGGTCACCCAGGCCTCGCGGCTGCAGCAGGTCAAGGCTCAGGCTGCGGTTTACAACGCCAACCTCACCGAACTCGACATGCGCTACGGTGAGTCGGATCGGAGCCTGGCGATCGTCCATGATTCGCTGGCCAGTATTCAGTCGGCGCTGATACAGTCTCGAAACGGTGCCATGGGTCCGCGCGAATTGGCTGCGCTGGGAACGGACATCCAAAACGACATTGCCTCTATCACGGCCGAGTTGAGTCGTCATGACAGCCAAGGCCGGCCTTTGTACTCGAGCGCTGTCGTCGATGCCGACCATCCTGCGCTGCAGGTGCAACCCGGGCAGACGATGGCCAGTGAAATCACGCTGTCAGAGGCCGACCAGAAAAGCCTGACCGAGCTGCAAACCGCCACCTGGACCACGGCCGACGGTATGGCAGCCAGCACCGATGCCGAGCGTGCCGATGCACTCACCCAGATCGATGGCTTGCAGTCTGCCGCACTCGCTGCGCGTCAGGTGGTGGGCGGACGCTGGCAACAGGTGGCCAATTACCAGGATGCCAACCAGTCGGTGTCTGATGCCGCTGACATGGCCAAGTCGGGCTTGATGGACACCGACATTGCCAAATCGGCGACCGACCTCGCGCTCTACAGCGCCCAATTGCAAGCTGCACGTTCGATGTTTGCCCGTATTCAGGCCAACTCCTTGTTCGATGTCCTGCGCTGACGTCTCACCTACTCTGAATTGAATTGAACTGACATGACCATCCCACTTGGCTGGATCATCGGCATGGTGTGCGCACTGGGCGGCTATGCGCTGCACGGCGGCCACATCAGCGTGCTCTGGCAACCGACCGAAGTGCTGACCATCGTTGGCGCCGCCATCGGCTACATGGTCGCGTCCAACAGCATGCGAATCCTCAAGCAGACGATGGCTGCGCTGCCCACGGCCTTCAAGGGTTCGGCGGCCAGCAAGCGGCTGTATCTTGACCTGCTGTGTCTGATGTTTGAGATCCTGTCCAAGATCCGGCGCGACGGCCTGATGTCGATGGAAGGTGACATCGAGGAGCCGCACTCGAGCGCGCTGTTCGAGAAGTACCCGGCAATCAACAAAGACCATCACCTGATCGAGTTCCTGACCGACTACCTGCGCATGATGCTCGGCGGTGCGCTCAATGTGCTGCAGATCGAAAGCCTGATGGAGCAAGAACTCGAAGTGCACCACCAGTCGGCGCATGTGCCGGTCGGGGTGATCCAGAAGGTCGCCGATGCGTTGCCGGCCTTCGGCATCGTGGCCGCTGTGATGGGCGTGGTGCACACGATGGGATCGATTGGCCTGCCGCCAGCGGAGCTGGGCAAGTTGATCGGCGCCGCGCTGGTCGGCACCTTCCTGGGCATCTTGCTGGCCTACTCGTTTGTCGGTCCGGTGGCCACCGTGATGGAGCAGAACGCCGAAGCCGAAGCCAAGAGCTTTCTGTGCGTCAAGGCCGTGCTGCTGGCCCACCTCAATGGTTTCACTGCGCCGGCAGCGGTCGAGTTCGGCCGCAAGATCCTGTTCGCCGACCTCCGACCGAGCTTTAAGGAACTCGATGACGAGACCAAGGCTGTGAAGGGCAAATAGTGGCGACAGCACCGGATAAGGCCTTACCGCCGATTGTCGTCAAGCGCGTCAAGAAAGCCGCGCACGCTGCCCACGGTGGTGTCTGGAAGATTGCTTATGCCGACTTCGTGACGGCGATGATGGCTTTCTTTTTGCTGATGTGGGTGTTGGGTTCAACCACCTCGGGCGATCTGGCAGGCATTTCGTCGTATTTTCAAAACCCGCTGCGTGTGGCCGTGGCTGGTGGGTCGGGTTCTGGTGACGCCACCCGCATCATCAAGGGCGGTGGCGACAACATCTTCAAGCAAGCCGGGCAGGAGGCCAAGGCCGACTCGAACACGCCGCAGAAGAAAATCAGCAACGAGGAAGAGGTCGACGAACGGTCCAAACGCGCCGAACAAGCCAAGCTCGAGCAACTCAAGCAGGACCTGGACAAGCAGATCTCCTCCGATGCGGCGCTTGACAAGTTCAAGAACCAGATCTTCATGGACATCACGACCGACGGCTTGCGGATCCAGATCGTCGACGAGAAGAATCGGCCTATGTTCGATTCAGGCAGCGCTGACATGGCGCCACAGACGCGGCAATTGCTCAACACGATCGGCAAGGTGCTCAGTGGCTTGGACAACCGACTTCGCATCGAAGGCCACACGGATTCGCGACGCTTCGGTGGCGGTCCAGCGGGTTACGGCAACTGGGAGTTGTCGAGCGAGCGCGCGAATGCGGCGCGACGGGCGATCGTCGGCGGCGGGCTTGACGAGTCTCGGATCGCTTTCGTGGCTGGCTTTGCCGACAGCATCCAACTCAATCCGGCCGATGCGACCGACCCGTTGAATCGGCGAATTTCGCTGATGGTGCTCAAGCCGCCCCCGGGTATCAAGCGGCTTGGCGCGCCGCCAGTCAAGGCCGAGGCCGGTGGGGCTGCGGCCAGTGCGGCGGCCAACGCGGCAGCGAGCGCGGCCCGCGCTGCCCCTGCTTTCCAGGCGCCGCGTATGGCGTCTGTGCCCGCGCCGGCGCAACCGGCCCAGTCGTCGCAGTCGTCCCGCGAAAGTGCTGCCACTGCCAGACCCTATAGCGCAGGACTCAGCCAACAGGCGGGATCGGGTGGTGCGCCGGCCGTGCCTGAAGGCGCTGCGCTGTTCCCGGCACCGCCGGCAGGCATGGTGCGTGAGGCGGCGCCACCGGCCAAGGCGCCCGTGCCAGATGCCACCAACAACCGTGGGCAGGCCTTCGTCTTGCCAGGTCGCAAATGATAGCCACCAGGCCGCTGCGTTGGGGCCTGGCGCTGGCGCTGGCACTGGGCTGCTCGCTGCTGTGCGGGGTGGCGTTGGCAAACACCGCGCATGATGATCATGCGCCTCGCGGCAAAGCCAAGTCGGGCAAGGGCGCTCCGGTTGAGACCGAAGTCCAGCGCTTGGTCCATCGCTATGACTCGGCGCAGGTCGTTGTGGTCAAGCAGCAGTTGTGTTTGCTTGCCGCAGCATGCGTGACCGACGAGGGACGCTTGCTCGACGCGATGGAGACAGTGCGTGTGGTGTTGCAGACACTGGCTGAGCGCGCCCAGGCTGGCGACGCCGATGCGGCTTATGAGCGCGGCTTGCTGTCCTTGAGGGTCGCGCAGTCGCATGCCGGGAGGTCGTGGGCCGAGACCGATGCGCAGTTTCCTGGGACCACCTCAATCCTGCGCCGGCGCTGGGCACAGGAAACCAGTACTGCGCAGCAGTTCTTGTCGATGGCCGCTGCCACGGGTCATCCGCAAGCTTGCTTGGTGTTGGCTGAGCACTTGGCCTCAAGAGTGCCCCAACCCGAGCCCAAGCTGGTGTCGCGCTTGTTCCGCTGCGCCGTCGCGGGTTTCACTGCGATCGGCAACCGCGCCTCGGCAGTCGATGCATTCGTGAAAATGCGCGATACAGTCAGGCCAAATGACCCGTTGATGATCGAGACCCATTCTTTGATTTACCGAAATACTCTTCCGGACCGGCCTTGGCGACAGGTTGAGCCGGCTGAGGCGTTGGCGGTGAGAAAACAGGCGACACCATGACCAAGAATCCGATGCGTTTTTTCATCTGGGGCGGCGCCCTGCTGCTGTGCTGCATTGTGACGATCAGTTACATGGAGGAAACCTACGGTTTCGACCAGTTCTACGAAATCGATTGCGACACTGAATCGCCACGCACTTGCAGTCCTTCTGGGCGTCATGTGCTGGTAATACGCACACCGGCGGCGCCCAAGCGCGAAGCCAGTGTTCGCATCGAGGTTTACCGCGACGATGGTCGTCTTGAATCCAGGGTTGACTTGCCGGGCTGCAAGATCCCGGATGCCAACAACTTCGCCTGTCGCAAACCCGGCGGCGCGTCGCTCGATACCGGCAAGACTTCCGGGGAGGCACTCTGGACCATGGCGCAGGGCAAGCTGTTCAACAACGCCGATGTGGTGGGCAACAAGCATTACTTCAACGGGCACCAGTTGTGGCGCAACCGGCTGCTGTTCGGCAGCTATGAACTGTAGGCCTCAAACATGAAGAATATGCTGGACAAGTTGGTCGCGTTCCTGAAGTCAGTGTTGAAGTGGGGCGCGCTGACGCTGGTGCCGCTGGCTGTGCTGTTTGTTGTCGGTGAGCAGGTTGAGTCTTATCGACTGGGTGCGATCGCTGCTTGCGAGAGTGCCAAGGACGCCCCGAACTGCATGCGACAGAAGGGCTATCTGGCGGCCGCGCCTTTCTACCCCGACATCACACGGCGCGTGCTGGGCACTTATGCGCGCAAGCTCGGTGGCGCATTCGGTGCCTCCTATGCGCCACCGGCGCCGCCGAGCGCAGAAGATTAGGTGACTGCCTTGCAAAGGTTTTGCGCGCGCTCGTTTCAGGCGGGGCTTGTCTTGTCGGGCTTGCTGTGTTTGGCGGCATGTTCGGACTATGACCGTGCTCGCAACGCCTATGAAGGTGGCGACTACAAGCTGGCGATTTCTCGCTTCGAGGCTCTGGCGGTCAAGGGCGACACGAAAGCCCAGTATGACTTGGCGCAGATTTATTTCCAAGGCATAGGCACGGACAAGGATTCACAGAAGGGTTGGTACTGGTTGCTGTCAGCCGCTGGCATGGGCAATGTGGCCGCAATGGTTCAACTCGGCGCTTTGTTTGAAAGTGGCGTCGGCGCCGAGCGCGACTACGCCACCGCCGCACAGTGGTACTTGCGCGCGGCGCGCAAGGGCGACGCCGTGGGCCGCTTCAACCTCGCGCTGATGTATTACAAAGGCATTGGCGTACCCAAGGACGAGGTCGCTGCGCTGGCCTGGTTCAGACTGTCGTTCAAAGCGGGCTCGGCTGCCGCACGCGACCGCGGCGACGAGGTCGAGCGCGAGTTGACCAAGGCCGAAGTGCAGCGTGCCGACGAATTGATCGAAAGGCTGGCGCAGGCCGCCGATTGACGCATGGCTGGCGAGGACAGCGGGCAAGAACGTTCACTCGAGCCCAGTGAACGCAAACTCGAAAAAGCGCGCGAGGAAGGGCGATTCCCGCAGTCAAGAGACCTGAGTTTTTTCCTTCTTCTCAGTCTCGCGGCCGTGGTGGTGGCTGTTGGTGGCCCACGACTGTGGTCCGCGACCGTGCGAATGATCGTCGAGATGCTGCACTTTGACGGTCGCGAAAATCCCCTGGATCACCTGAAGCGATGGGCTCAAGGTCCGCTGCTGGATTTCGGCCTCTGGTTGATGCTCTTGATGGGGGTCGCTGCATTGGCCGGTGCGCTGGCGCCCCTGGCGCTGGCCAAGCTGCGGCCAGTCTTTGCGCTGCGCTTCGACCTCAGCCGTCTCGATCCTCTGGCCGGCTTCAAGCGCATGTTCTCCACCCGCAACCTGTTTGCGCTGGCCAAGGCGATTCTGGTCACGCTGGCGGTGATCGGTGTGGGCACGATCTACTTCCTGGTGCAGCGCGACAGCCTGCTGCTGCCGCCATCTGCATCGCTGCCTGCGGCGGTGGCTCGACTGTCGGGGACCTTGGGCAGCGGTCTGTTGTGGTTGGGGGCCGTGGTGTTGGTCATTGCCACGATCGACGCCAGCTTTCAATGGAACACATTCCGCAAGGAGATGCGGATGTCGTCGCAGGACCAGAAGGACGAAACCAAGGAGAGCGAAGGCTCGCCCGAGATCCGGGCCAGGGTGCGGTCACTGCAACGCGAAGCCTCGCGGCGCCGGATGATGTCGGCGGTCGAAAAAGCCGACGTGGTGGTCGTCAACCCGACCCACTACGCGGTGGCGCTGCGCTATGACCGCGACCGGATGTCCGCGCCAACGGTGATCGCCAAAGGGGTCGACGACTTGGCCTTGCGCATCCGAGAACTGGCAAAGGAACACGACATCCCGCTGGCCGAATCACCTTTGTTGGCGCGTTGGCTGTCGGCCCATGTCGAACTCGGCGATGCCATTCCACCGGGTCTATATGCGGTGATTGCGCGGCTGCTGGCCTGGGCCTACGACAGCCGCAATGGGGTTCATGTGCCGCTCAAGCTGGCCTCGCTCGACGACGACTTGCCCGATCCGCCTTGAGCCGCTAACAACTGCCAGACCTGACGCTCCAGGTCGGTGGCGTCGCCTGGCACGGCCAGCATCTGTTCGAGTTGTTGTCGATCGGACAACTCGGCAATCTGGTTCAGCTGACCGATCAGCATGCGGTATTGCTGCAGCGCCACCGCCGGCCGCTCCTGCACCATCGAGAACGGGATGCCGCCGTGACCGGTGTGCTCGAGTTCTCGCTGCTGCCTGGCGCGTTCCATGATGCGCCCGACCTCGGGCGCAGACAGGTGCAGGCGCGCGGCTTCGCGGTCGATCAGGTGTTGCTCTTCCGGCGAAATCACACCGTCTTCGAGCATGGCGTAGAGCTCGTTCTGCATGGTTTCACGCTCGATCCGCAGCTGGTCGTTGAAGGCCGATGACAACACCGCGGCAGGCACTGCGAAGATGCCGATGCCCAGCAAGGCCAGCACCACGGTGATCAGCCGTCCCGCCGGTGTGATCGGGCTGATGTCGCCGTAGCCCACGCTGGCCAGCGTGATCACCGACCAGTAGATCGACTGCGGGATGTTTTCGAACTTGTCAGGTTGCGCATCGTGCTCGAACAAGTAGCCCAGGCTCGCCGCCACCACCACCAGCAGCATCATGATGAAGGCTGACGCAGCGATCACCGGCCACTCGCGCTTCATCGCCGCGTACAGGGTCTGGGTCGCGCCGGTGTAGCGGGTGAGCTTCATCAGCCGGATCAACCTGAACACCCGCAGGAAGCGCAAGTCGAACAGGTGGTGCAGCAGCGCTTCGAGGAAGAAGGGCACGATCGCCAGGAAGTCAACGATCGCCGCCGGGCTGGTGGCCAATCGGTAGCGTCCCGCCAGCCAGTGCTTGAAACGGGGTTCCTCGACGCAGGCGTACAAACGCATCAGGTACTCGACGGTGAAGATGCTGACCGCTATCGCATCGAGCACGACGAATTCGACCGCCAGATCGCGGTAGATCGAATCCACCGATTCGAGCACCACCGCCATGACCGAGATCACCACCCACATCATGATCGTCAGGTCGAAAAAATCATGCAACTTGCCGCCAAACTCACTCGGTGAGACCAGCGCGTGCACATGCTGACGGAAGGTACGGCCGCGGTTGAGGTCCCGGAACTCCTTGATCGCCGGCACCAGCACGCGGAACAGCTTGAACAAGCGCAGCAGCCGCAATATTCTGAGGATGCGCAGATCGGTTTGAATCGGCAGCAACAAGGCGGCATAGAAAGGCAGGATCGCCGCCAGGTCGATCAGCGAATAGATGCTGAAGACATAGCGCAGCCGCGGATAACGCGACTTGGCAAACTCGACGTCCTCGGGCGCCATGTACAGGCGCAGCAGGTACTCGATCGAGAACACAGCGATCGAGAAGATGTCGAAGCCGTGAAACCAGGCCTTGTTGCCGTCGTAGATGCCGGGAACGTTCTCGAACACCATCACCAGCAGGTTGGTGATGATCAGGACGGCGATGTAGCCGTCGAACTTGGCGCGCAGGTTGTCCTTGATGTCGGGGTCAAGCAGCCAGGAATACACCAGCCTGCGCAGGCTCATGCCGGACGGAAGCTGCAGGACAGAGCTCGGCTTGAGGGGGATGTCGGTCGCTTGCATCAGAATTTCACCTCGGCAACGCCACTGGACGTGAAGCCGTGGCCACACACTGTCACGCGCAACAACAGCTCTTCATGGATGGGTTCGCGCTCGTTGATCGGCGCATAGGCGATCACTTGCGTGGTGCCATTCAACCCGCTGACACCTCTTTCGACCACGATGCTGCCCTGGGTGTCGAGTGCGTGGCGGTCGCATTTGCTGCTGAACACCAGTGAACTGGCGTGCATCGGGTTCTTGATGCCGTGCATGGCTTGGCCGGGGCCTTGCAGCGCTTGCAGGCAATCAGCCCAGTTCAGCCGTGCTGGCGACGTGGCGGTGTCTCGCGAACAGGCCGCCGGCGCCACCGCCGTGCCGGCAGCTCGTTGCGCCTGAGCTGCTTCGATCCACTTGACGAAAGTCGCAGCCGTGCCGCGAACCTTTTCCACCTTCGTGATCTCCTGGTAACTGCCGTAGCCCAGGTACCACACCGTCCCGAGCAAGGTCAGCAGCAGTGCAACAAACGCGGCATCAAGGCCAGTGAACATTCGTGGGGGATGAGTTGTCATGGGTACTTCTCGTGGGGGTGGAGGTGACGTGGCGGCAGGGTGGCGGCCATCAACCGGCATCAACTGCTGCAAGCAGTTTGTCGGGCTCGGTGGCGCTTGCTGGCACAGGTTGCAGATGCGCGACCTCACGCTCCACGTTGCCCAGTCGCTGTTCCAGCACTGGAATGCGCAGCATCGGCTCTGCTGCATCGCTGAGGCTTTTGCGCACCTGCTGCTCCACCTCACCGTGAATCTCTTCCAGCCGACGCTGGGTGGTCTTGAGCTCGTAGAACAGGATCATCGCCAAAGCCAAGAAAGCCAGCGCACCGATGATCAGGAAGGTTTCCATTTGCAGATCAGCCTTTGGGACAATGAGGGTTCAGTTGGATGGAAAATCGGTTGGAAATGGCTTTCTGTCGGTGCTCAAGCGATGGACTGGGGTGAATTTTCCTGGCCTTGCCGGGCATCACTTCACTCTCTATTTAAAAAGAGTTTACACATAAAAATGTTTTTAGGAGTCGTAAACGCAATCTTGTGGCGTTTGTGGGCTGCCGAGGGCTGGCCTGCGCCTGCGCTGCGGCTTCGATGGCTGGCGCCGAGTTGGGCCGCGGCCATGCCTCTGGCCATCTCCTGGACGGATCGATGACCGATGGATGGGCTGTTGCCAGGCGCTGGCCAGTGCCGGCCCTGCTGTGCTGGGGCATGGCCTGGGCCGCTTGGCTGCTGCTGCAGCGTGCCGGTGTCGCTGCCGAATGGGCGGCGGTCGCCTCGATGGTCGGCAATTTTGCTGTCAGCTTGGCGGTGCATAGGCGCTGGCGGCAACTGATGGTTGCGCTGGGTTTCCCGCTGTCGATGTTGCTGGTCGCCCCCGGATTCGGCCTGCCGGCCTGGGCCTGGTTGGGCTTGCTGCTGGCACTGGTGGGTCTGTATCCGGTGCGGGCTTGGCGCGATGCCCCTTGGTTCCCCACACCGCGGGGCGCACTGCGCGGCCTGGCGCAGAAAACCCGGCTGCGTGGCCGCAGTCCGCCGGCGCGGATCCTGGACGCTGGCTGCGGCCAGGGCGCCGGGTTGGTCGAGTTGCGGGCCGAGTTTGCGGATGCGGAACTGGTGGGCATCGAGTGGAGCCGGTCGTTGCGCTTGCTGTGCGCTTGGCGCTGTCGATGGGCGCGGGTGCGGCGAGGCGACCTTTGGGGCGAATCTTGGGCCGACTACGATTTGGTCTACTTGTTTCAACGTCCCGAGTCGCTGGCCCGGGCGCTTGACAAAGCTCGCCGCGAAATGCGGGCCGGCGCCTGGCTGGTGAGCCTGGAATTTGCCGACCAAGCCACGCCCGCCACGACGGTGTTGCGCCGCGCGGGTCAGCGCCCTTTATGGCTCTACCGCATGCCTGCGGACGGGCGGCGCCAGCGCGTCGAGCGTTGACCCTCGACGCGCTGGCGCTCGGCGCGAGAGCGCCGGTTCAAGCCGATTTTGGTTCAGCCTGCGCTGTCGCAGACCGGTTCAGCGCAGCGAAGATCTTGGTCAGCAGCACATCGCGTTCGATCGGCTTGGTGATGTAGTCGTCCATCCCCGCAGCGACACAGGTTTCGCGGTCGCCCTTCATCGCGTATGCCGAAACGCCAATGATGGGCAAGCTGGCGAAGCGCTGCTGGCCCGCGCCGCCGGTCTTGGCCAATGCGCGTATCGCGCTGGTCGCGTCGATGCCGTTCATCACTGGCATCGAGACGTCCATCAGCACCACATCGAAGGATCGCTCGCTGACCGTGCGCAGTGCGGCCTCGCCATCGGCCGCGCAATACACCTGCATCTGTTCCTTGGTCAGCCAAAGCTCGAGCAGCCTTTGGTTGACCCGGTTGTCGTCAACCACCAGCACGCGCGCGCCCTCTAGCGAGCGTGTCAAGGACGGGTCCAAGGGCTGGGTTTCGAGGAACGGCGACATGCCGTGCGCGACCTGGCAACGAACGATACAGGTGAAAACGCTGCCACCACCGCTGCGCTGGCGGACGCTGGCGCTTCCGCCCATGCGCTCGCAGATCTGGCGGCACAGATAAAGCCCCAGACCGGTACCGCCATACTGCCTCGTGGTCGCTGCCGAGGCTTGGGTGAAGGCATCGAAAACGGCATGCGTCCGCTCGGGTGCGACGCCGATACCGCTGTCCTCGACGATCAGCCAGAGTTCGCAGTCGTCGGCATCAGCGTCGGCTTCGACCGTGCGCACCTCCACCCGTATCTGGCCCTGCGGTGTGAATTTCAGAGCGTTGTCGACCAAATTGTTGATCACCTGGCAGATACGGTAGGGGTCGCCGAGCAGCATGCGTTGCGGCGTGTTCCATTGCACGCTGAATCCCAAGCCTTGCGCGGCGGCTCTGGCCGCGAATGGCCGCAAGGCTGCGCCGAGTTGCTCCTGCACGTCGAATGGAATTTCCTCGAGCTCGAGCTTGCCTGCCTCTATCTTGGACAGATCCAGCAGGTCGTTGAGCAAGACGCGCAACAGTTTGCTCGAACTGCGGGCCGATTTCAGCAACTCACGCTGCTCGGCGTCGATCGGCGTGCGCTCGAGCAGATCCAGCATGCCCGACACATTGTTCAGTGGAGTGCGGATTTCATGGCTCACCGTGGCGAGCACGCGGTTTCTGGCCAAACCGTACGAGAGCGCCTGGTCCAGTTCGGCTTGCAGCTTGACCGCGCAATCTTGGGTGACCGGTCGTACGTGGCCGTGGATGCACAGCATCTTGCGCCCACTCCAGTCGATCGGGGCAAGCACGAGTTGTACCGGCGTCAGAGAGCCATCGGCTTGGTTCAGGGTTTGCCACGCGTGTTGCAGGCTGGCGGTATCAACGCTGCTTGAACTCGCCAGCGCGGCGAACAGCGCATCGACCTCGGTCCGGCGCTCGGCGGGCGCGAAGTCGCGCATCTCGGCGCCGATGATCGTGGCGTCAGATCGACCGGTTAGGCGGTGCGCTGCGGGGTTGGCCAGCACGACCCTGCCGGCGCCATCGCAGATGAACAAAGCTTGCGGCGATGCGTTGGAAATGCGGCTGACCAGATCGCGCGTACTCTGTCGCTGGCTGGCGCACGGTGTTTCGCGCTTGGCTTCGGCCTGAGGAGACCGATGAAGCCACTGCGTCAGCGCAGCGACGCGGCCGAACAAGCGTTTGATCCTGTCTCTTGGGTTTTTTTGATGGAGTGGATGCATTGGCATGTGCTGGCCCTTGGACTTCAGGTGCACCGGACAGGATCGATGACCGCCCGTCACTGAGAGCCAGTGTCCTGGCCTGACCCGATGGATATCGGCGGCGCGTCCCCCAGCTTTAACGGGTTTGGCACGACAGATCGGCTTGCGCCCGTGGCAGATCGGCCGGCTGTCTGCCCTCTGGATTGACTGCCAGATCACGTCGACCTGGCCCTTCTGGCGGTGCCCGCAGCGCCGGCAGATGTCTGAAATGAAAGGGATTCCAGTAACATTTCGAATTGGGTTCCTAACATCGTGCGTAATGCGCGCTTTGCGCGAGTTCGTGGCGCGGCTGCACGATAAGGTAGGAGGTGACTTGACGCGTGCTCGCGTTGATGTCGCGCCACATGACTTGACCGGAGGGCTGCTATGGGCGAGGTGCCTGATAAGCTGGGATTCGACGATTTGCCAATTCTTGACGCAGACTGGGTCGTTCGCGACCTGGGGCATGATGTCCAGGGCTACCGCGAGGTGGCGGCGATGTTCATCGAAGACCTGCCGATCTTGCGCGCAAGGCTGGCATTGAGCGCATCCAGCACGTCAGCGGCTTTGGTCGCGGTCGTTCACGAGGTGGCCAATTCACTGGGCGTGATCGGCGCAAGGCGTGGTGCTGCCCGCGTGCGCATGACAGAGCGATGTCTGCGCGAAGAGTCGGAGACGGACTTGCTGGCCATCGAGCGCGTTGCAGTCGAGGCCTTGTCGTCGGCAGAGTCAGCACTTCAGGCTTGGCTGGCTGCTTCGCCAAGGCTGTGAACCTGTCGTCTGCGGGGCTGCCGGACTTAGGCCCAGCAGTTCACCCAGCAGTTCAAGGATTCGCTGCGTCAGCGATGATGCTGACGGTCCTGCAAACGCGCATCGACATAACCGCCCAGGCGCTCGAACGACAAAGGCTTGCGGTAGCACAGCGTCATCGGATCCAGCCCGCCCTTGGCTGCGATGTCTTCGTCTGACAGCCCGGTCACGACCAGGACCCGGGTGTCTGCCAACTCAGGCGAAGCGCGCAGAGTGCGGATCAAGTGGAAGCCGTCGAAAGGCTCCATCGCCAAATCGGTGATGACCAGGTTGGGCCGCTTCTGGGCAATCATCAGCAGCGCTTTGGCGGCGTCGCTGGCGAAGGCCAGTTCGACATTGCTGCCCCATTGCAAGGCCACACGGGCGTAGGCCTTGAGCATCGTCGCGTTGTCCTCCACAATCAGGATGAACAGTGACTTGTGGCTGCCGCCCACCGCCTGCCTACCTTCTCGGTTGAGCGCTTGCACATCGGATTCGGCGATCCTGCGATGACCGCCCTGGGTTCGCCAAGCTCGGAGCTTGCCGGACTCCACCATTTTTTGGATCGTGCTGACCGAGACGCCTAACAAGGCGGCAGCTTCCTTGGTACCGACAAAGGCCTCGTTGGCGGACAAGATTTCCTCAGCGCGTGACTTGGGTCTGGCCACAGTTTTTTTCCTTATTCTAACGATTGAAATGGTACGCTTTGGCGGTGCTGATGATCAGATGCTACTGACGACGTTTCACGATATTCTAGTGGTTTTAGCCAGTGCTGGATGTGAAAAATGTCCATCGCAATGCTCAATTTTGATCGATTTGCAGACTTTTTAAGATATCGCACGGTCGGGGCGTCCGAACTCAAAATCAGTCTGAAGTACCTGTAGGCGCTGGCTTAGAATTTGGCTGTTGTGGGAGGACGGTTTTTGCAGCGCCTTGGGTCTGGCCATGGGTCATTTGGCCTCATCGGTTTCGCGCGCCGCAAGGCCGGTCTGCATCAAATCGCTGTAAAGGATTTTTTTGGTCGCTGCTTTGCCCAGTTTTGGTTCTTCCGCATCGCCTGCGGGTTCGACCCTCGCAAGCGTCGAAGAAAGCGCTCAGAAAAGTTCCCAACGCCTGAACGGTGTGGTCTTGCTGGTGGCTTTGCTGGTGTTCATGTTGGTCACGCTTTGGTCGGTGGTGATCTACCAACGTCAGCGCGATGTGGCCCAGGTCGAGGCGCAGGCCAAGACCGAGTTGTCCAACCTGGCGAGGGCTTTTGCCGAGCACACGACCAAGATGGTCCAGGGGGCGGACCAGGCGATACGTTTCGTCAGGCGCGAACTGCGGTCTCGCGGCGCTCAACTCAAGCTCAGCGAATACGTCGACAACGGTGATGTGATCGGCGATGACTACCGTCAACTCGCGGTGATCGGTGCCGATGGTTTCTTGATCGATTCCAGTCTGCCGTTCAAGCGGACTGACTTGAGCGATCGTGAGCATTTTCGGGTTCATCAGCAAGGTTCAGCAGATCGATTGTTCATCAGCAAGCCGGTGCTGGGCCGGGTGTCGCAGCGCTGGTCGTTGCAGCTGACCCGTCGCATCGATCAAGCTGACGGCCGCTTCGGCGGTGTGGTGGTGGTCTCTCTGGCGCCCGAGCAGCTGACCCGTTTCTACGACGATGTCGACCTGGGGCCGCAAGGTGTGATTGCGCTGGTCGGCAATGACGGCGTGGTGCGGGTGCGCCAGGCCGGCGCCAGCACGGCAGTGAGCCAGGATGTGTCGCGCGCGGCCGCCTTCACGACAGCCAGGGTCCAAAAGGTCGGCACGCTGTGGTCGGTCAGCGCGGTGGACGGCCAGGACCGCCTCTACGCGTTTCGTGCGATCGATGATCTTGGCTTGATCGTGATGGTTGGCCGAGGTCGTGCGGACATCCTGCGTGGGGTCGATCGTCTCGGCCGACTCTATATCGCGCTCGCCACACTGGTCAGCCTGGCCTTGTTCGGATTCACGGCGGCATTGCTTCGTCGCACCAAGCGTCAGGCGGTGTTGGTCGAGGCGCTGCGGCAGAGCAACCTCCGGGCCAACGAAGCCAGTGCGATGAAGAGTCGCTTTCTGGCCAGTGTTTCACACGAGTTGCGAACGCCGCTCAATGGCATCCTTGGCTATGCCGAACTGGTGCTAGACAGCGGGCCTAGCGCCGAAGTGCAGGAGTACGCACTAACCATCCAAGCCAGCGGGCAGCATCTGCATCGTCTTGTCAACACCATCCTGGACCTGGCCAAGATCGAATCGGGGCAGTTGATGCCCAACTTCACCGAGGTGGACTTGAACCAGTTGCTGGAAGAGGCGTGTGAGCTGCACCGGCCTTCGGCCGAGTCTCGATCGCTCAGCCTGGAGCTCTCAGCCGGCAACCTGCCCAGGCTGCGAACCGATCGCAGCCGGCTCTTGCAGGTGCTGGGCCACTTGATAGACAACGCGGTCAAATTCACCGACCATGGCGGTGTTCGGGTTCAGGCCAGCAGCGACGAGGATGGCGTGACCATCGTGGTGTCGGACAGCGGGGTTGGCATTGAGGCCGGGCAGCTTGATGCCGTTTTCACCCGCTTCCATTCGCTGTCTCAGGAGTTCACCCATCCACGCCAGGGTGCGGGCCTGGGCCTGCCGCTGGCCAAGGAAATCGCTGAGCTCATCGGTGCTCGCCTGCAGATCGCCTCTCGCCTAGGGCAGGGCACCGAGCTCAGCTTGCATTTGCCACGCCGGCCGGTCGAGGCGGCAACAAAGGAGTACACATGACCTTGTCGAGACAGGCTTTGGTTGTCGATGACAACCGCCTCAACAGTCGATTGGTTGAGATCTTTCTGGCACGGCTGGGTTGGCAGACCGTGGTGGTCGACTCTGGCTCACAGGCGCTTGCCATGCTCAGGGAGCGTTCATTCGACCTGGTGATCCTCGACCTGCGTATGCCTCAGATGAGTGGCGAGCAGGTATGTCGGGCGATCCGTGACGATCTGGGCCTGACCAGCCTGCCCGTCGTTGCCTATACCGCGCACAGCATGCCTGAGGAGCGAGGCCGGATGCTGGCCAACGGATTCAGCGGCTTGTTGATCAAGCCGATTTCGTTTGCCGATGTCAGGAACATCTGCGCCGAGGTCATCTCAGGGCATCTGCCATGACTGACACGGCCAACGATCCCGCGCGAAGGCGTTGCTGGGTGTTGGTCCGTGACCCGGCGCGCGCGGCCGAGTTGGGCCTGGCGATCGCCTCGGCGACCTGGCAGGTCGAAAGAGTGTTCAGCTCCATGCTGGCGCTACAGCAGGACCTGCGCGCGACCGCCGCACCGCCAGCTCTGCTGCTGATGTCCTTGACCTTTGACGATGGCGATGGGTTGCAGTTGATACGCAGCCTGGCGCTTGTTACACCCTGTCCGGCGATCTTCATCGTCAGCCGGCAACAAAGGGCTGTGATCAAGTCGGCGCTGATGCTGGCGGCGGTCTGTGGTGTTCCGGTGGCAGGATCGGCGGAAGAGCCGGTCTCAGCAGCCGAGGTTGCCAGCCGTCTGCAGGGGTTTCAACCTCTTGTCGCGTGGCTGACAGCGGCTGCCAACGAACCCGCGCTGAGCCGTGCCGAGTTGCGCCTATTGCTGGACCGCGGTGGTCTGCAGGCTTGGATGCAGCCGCAGCTGCGAATCAAAACCCGCGAGATTGTCGGTTTCGAGGCGCTGATGCGAGCGCGCGACAACGACGGCGGCCTGATCATGCCCGACCGCTTGCTGCCTGGTCTTGCCAAGCACGGACTGCTGGAAGAGGCAACCTTGCGGATGCTGCAACAAACCGTTGCCTTTGTGGCCGAAAGCCTCAAACTTGGGCTGGCGGTGAGCGGGTCTATCAATGCGTCCTTGCGCTCGCTGTCGGACTGGAGCTTTTGCCAGACCTTGCCCGAGGTGGTCAGCAGAGCTGGCCTGGACCCGAGCTGGATCACGATCGAGATCACCGAGACCGACGCGATGAGCGACCTGGCGCATGTGGTCGAGAACACTGCGCGGATTCGAATGCTGGGTTTCAACCTCGCGATCGATGACTTCGGCATGGCTTATTCGAGCCTGTCGCAGTTGTCGAGCATGCCGTTCTCTGAGCTCAAGCTTGACCGCGTTTTCGTTCACGAGATCGATCGCGATCCTCGCATGCAGGCCATCGTTCGTGGTTGCGCGACCCTGGGTCGACTGCTCGACCTGCGAGTGGTCGCCGAAGGGGTGGAGTCGATGCAGGAGCTTGATGCAGTGGCGCAGGTCGGATGCACCCATGTCCAAGGCTATCTGGTGTCGGGTGCGATGGCGCCGGGCAAACCCTTGCCGTGGTTGGCCACCTTGCCGGATCTGGTCTGGACGCCTGGACGCTGATGCGCAGGCGACTGCGCACTCGCAGCCTTCGCCCGACGCGATGTGCTGCGGGCCACGCAAGCCGCGAGCTTCGCTGAAATACAGCTTTCGTTTTCGGGTTTTCGTCCGATAGCCCAGTTCATGATCTCGATCGGCATCGTTGACGACAACCCCACGGTTCTGGTCCAGATGCGCTTGCTGCTTGGGCGCGCGGGCTTTGACGATATCCAGGCCTTTACCGATCCGCGGCAGGCCTTGGTGGCGTTTCGCGCCAAGCCGCCCGGCGTGTTGCTGCTCGACTACTTGATGCCCGAACTCGACGGGGTGCAATTGCTGGGTCTGTTGCAGCAGTCAGGCGCGGTTCTGCACACACCGGTGGCGATGGTGTCGGGCTGCGCGGACCTGGAGTCCATGCGCATGCCGGCCTACCGTGCCGGCGCGCATGAGGTCATTGCCAAGCCAGTGAACCCGCAGGAATTCGCACTCAAGGTTCGCAACCTGACGCGACTGGCTGCGATGGCCCCAGCGCTCGCTCAGGGATTTCAGCCTCTGGATGTGCACTGCACTGGCGGCACCAGATCGGCGCGATGGGACGCTGGGCCGCAGGACGCGGTGCTGCAGCGCTTGCTCGAGAAGGTCGCGGGGTTTCGCGACGAGCGAACCGGCAAGCACACGACCCGCATGGCGCAGTACGCTGCGACGATTGCCCATCACCATGGGCTGAGCCTGAACCAGCAGGACTTGCTGCTCGGCGCGGCGCCGTTGCACGACATCGGCAAGATCGGGCTGCCTGACAGCGTCCTGGTCAAACCCTCGGGCTTGACCGAAATCGATCGCGCCAGGATGGAGAGCCACACCACGATAGGCTACGAATTGCTGCGCGATGAGGCCTCGCCGCTGCTGCAATTGGGCGCCGAAATCGCTTTGTCGCACCATGAGCGCTGGGACGGTACGGGCTATCCCTTGGGCTTGGCCGGCCAGAACATCCCCTTGTCGGGGCGGATCGTCGCGCTGGCCGATTTTCTCGACGCGCTGACCACGGTGCGGCCGTTCAGGCCAGCCTGGCTGATCGACAAAGCCGCTGCAGCGATCGAATCCGACCAAGGCCGCCGATTTGACCCTGCATTGGTCCGGGCTTTCCTGGCCGGGCTCGGCAGCCTGCGCCGTATCAAACGGCATTTCGACGGCGACGAATCCTTCGTTCCGCGCGCGGCCACGCCTTTTTGACCAGGCCGTCTCAGCCGTCTTCGACCGGCTTGCTGCAGCGCTTCTTCGCGCTTGCTGCCTGGGCTGGATTTTGTTGACGATGTTTCAAATGCTTGCACGATTTTTCCGCAGGCGAGGGTTTGAATTGGAAGATTAAAATACTATAATCAATTAAACTGTTTATAGTAGTATGATTTCCTTCAGTCGACTGCCAGGCCAGCGCCGCCAAATCGCCATCATCGAGCCCAGCGCCGTTTGGCGCCATTGGATCGACCGGATCGTCAGGCCCACACCAGACGTCGATCTGGCCATCTTCGAGTCGGTCCGCAGCCTGTGGCTGGCGCTGGGCCCGCGACCCGCGGATCTGGTGATCCTGGCTTACCGCCTGCCTGGCTTCGACACCTATGCCTGGATCAACGACAGGCGACGCGCTGCCGGCGCTTCAGCTTGCCGCATCGTCGCCTTGGTCAACCACATCGACATGGTGGGTGCGTCAATGGCCAAGTTGGCGGGTGCCGACGGGGTCTACCGCAGAGGGGCCGACGAGCAAGCGCTGCGGGTTGATCTGGCAGCCTGGGCCGGCGCAGCGACTGTCCAACACGATCCGGGGCCGGGCTGGCAAGAGGCTGTTCCGTTGTTCGACCCACAGGCCGTCGTCGTCAGCGAACTGCTCGAATCGCGGCGACGGGTTGTCTTCAATTTTCTCGATGCGCTGCCACGCGACATCGAGTTGCTGAGGTCTTGGTTTGGCAATTCAGGCGCGCGCGCGGCCGACGAACTCGCAGCGTTTGCCCGCTATTGCCTGCAAGCCGGGGCGATGCGTGCTGGTGAGTACGCTGAGTTGCTGGCCGCTCGGGTGCAGGCCGGGCGTGGCTTGCGTGACGAACTGATGCGCGAACAGTTCCGCATCCTGGACCAGACCACAAGCGAGATGGTGGCATGGTTGCTCAAGGGTGATCGTTGCGTCAGAGCGTGTGCACCTGGGTCGGCAGACCCAGCAGCAATCGGCCCGTGAGCTCATAGCTGGCATCGTTGACCATCATGTGTTGGGTCGCCACCTGGACGTCTCGCAAGCAGCGCTGTAGCGGCGAGTCCGCAAACACCGCGCCGCCGCCGGCCAAGGTGTAGACACGTCTCACCACCTCGGCGCAGGTCTGCACCGAGTGGGTGGATGCCAGCCGCAGGTCGCGTCGGCAGGCCAGCGGCATCGCGCCGCCTTGTTGCGCGGCCTGCCAGGCAGCGGCGATGCTGCTCAGCAGATAGGCGCGCGCGCTGCGCAGCGAAGCTTCGGCGCGCGCCACCGCATCTTGCACAGTGGCTTTGGTCGCCAGCGGCTTGCTGCTGGCCTGCGCGACAGTGTGGCCGGCCTGGGCGATGAAACTGGCCAGCGCATGGTTTGCGATGCCGGTGGCCACCGCCGCGATCGACAAAGCCAGCAGTCCGAAGACCGGAAAGCGGTAGAGCGGCCGGTCTATGCGAGCACCGTCGAACAGGGAGGCACTGCGGCCCAAGGGCACGAATGCGTCCTTGGCCTCGAACTCACCACTGCCGGTGCCGCACAAGCCGAAGCTGTCCCAGTTGTCGAGCAGTTCCACCTGCGCGCGGTCCAGCAGCACTGACACGACCCGCGGCGTGCCGTCGGCCAGCAGTTCGGCCTGGCCCTTGCCGTCGATCAGCAGGCAACCGGCGCTGATGATGTCGGCGTTGTGCGTGCCTGAACCCCAGGGCCAACGGCCGCTCACCTGCAGACCCGGCGCGCCGTCTTGCACGCAGGCCTTGGCCCGTCCCCGTGGCGCAAACACACCGGCGGCCTTGAGGTCTGGCTTGCTGAAGATCGCTACGGCCTCGGGCTCGGGTAGGTAGGCCGCCAGCAAGCTGCTGGTGCAGGAGATGAAACAGCACCAAGCCGCTGCGGCATCGGCCTGCGCCAGGCGTTCGATCACCCTGAAGAAGCTTTCCGGCGCGGCCTCGTGGCCGCCGTAGGCCTGCGGCGTGAGCAGTCGGTACAGGCCTGCCGCGGCCAGCGTGTCGGCGATGTCCTGTGGCAGCCAGCGTTGGGCTTCGATTTCTCGGCTTCGCCCGGCCAACGCCAGCGCTGCATGCTCGACCTGTTGCATCAGGGCTTCATGCTGGGTCGACGCGATCGCTTCGTGCTGGGTCGAGATCATTGGGTGCTCCGGCGGTTCATCGAGCGATGATGCCTGCTGGCAGCGCGGTGGGCCACTGTGGTTGTCACCAGGGGCAGTGGGCTGCGTCTCAAGCAAATGTGGATTTGCGGCTTGATCCCCCCGGGGGGCGGCCGGCTTCGGCCGGCCTTGGGGCGCTCAGAAACTTCGGCTATTGGGCCTGCGGTGTATCGGCGAGCAACAAGGTTTCGAGTTGCTGCGCGGTCACACCGTAAAACGCCTTGAGCTCAGCCACCTTGGCCAGCAGCGCTGTTCGCTGGCTCGCTGGCAGGGGATGAGGCCGGCGTACCGCCAGCACCATCTTGTTCTTGCCAGTGTGCTCAGGTGAGATGAACTCGAACACCTGTGCGTCGTAGCCGCAGGCCTGCAGCAGCATCGCACGCAGCGAGTCGGTCAGCATTTCAGCCTGCTCGGTCATGTGGATGCCATGCTGCAGCATCGCTTGCAACGGCGCCGGTGCGCTCATCTGCGGCCTGAGTTGTTGGTGACAGCAGGGCGAGCACAGGATGATCGCCGCGCCGCTGCGCACGCCATGGTGCATCGCGATGTCGGTGGCGATGTCGCAGGCGTGCAGCGCGATCATGATGTCTATCGTGCCGGGTGTCTGAGGCTGGCCGTCGGTCTGGTGCTGCGCGTTGGTAAATTGACGGATGTCGCCGGCCTCGAAGCGCAGCCCGCTCAGCCCCAGCCTGGCCACCGCGCTGTTGCAAAAGCTCGTGAGGTCTGCGCGCAACTCGACCCCGACCACATCGGGCACTCGAGCGCTGGCCTGCAGGTGCTGCTGTACCGCGAAGGTCAGATAGCCTTTGCCGGCACCGAAATCAAGCACCCGCACCGGCTGCGCCGGATCCCGCGCGGCCAGCGGCGACTGCGCGACGGCATGCGCCAGCACCTCGATGAACTTGTTGATCTGTTTCCACTTGCGCGCCATCGTCGGCACCAGCCTGTGCTGGCTGTCGGTGATGCCGAGCTCAAGCAGAAACGGCGCCGCCAGCTTGCCGATGCGCAGGCTCCAGCGGCCTTTCTTGCCCATCGCGAGCTGGATGTCGTGGCCTCGGGTGACCAGGTGGGCGTGTTGGAACTGGCTGTCAACCAGCGTGCCGATCAGCGCCACCGCATCGGCTAGCGGCAGGTTCTTGGTGATGTCCTTGGTGCGATGGCGCCACACCAGCGACAGCTGTTCGACGCCGCGAAGCACCAAGCGGCGAGCGAGCAGTTTGTCCAATGATGGCTCGCCACCCTGCGGTCGGCCCAGACTCAGGCTCAGAAAGCTGGCGTCGTCCAAGCTTTGCTGCAAGCGCAGCATGAACTTCTGAGGGTCGGTGATCGGGTCGCTCATGTGGCGATTGTCGGCCCGCGACCCAGGCTTGTCGCGTGACGCGGCCCGGCCTATTTCAGCTTCGCCGGCAGCCGTTCATGGTCGCACGACCGCTTTGGCGCCGTTGACTGCCGGCTTGGCCTCAGGTTTGGCCTCAGGTTTGGCCTCAGGTTTCGCAATAGGCCCCGGTTTAGGGCTGCTCTTGGTCAAAGTCTTGCCGGCCGGCTTTGCAGCCAGTTTGGCCGCTGGCTTGGCGACGACTTTGTGGTTGACTTTGGCCGGCGCAAGCTTTGGGGCCGGGCGGGTGATCGCTGGCAATATCTCTGCACCCAGCCCCAGCCAGGCCAGGCAGGCCGGCAACTGCATCGCCTGTGGCACGGGCTGGTAATGCATGCGTTCGCCCAGCGGCTTGCCGGCCGGCAGGTAGCGAAGTTCGCGCAGCGTGCCGTCGGGGTCTTCCACCTTCAGCCTCACCGCCTGACTGGCTTCAATCGGCATCGTCGAGGGTCGAGCCAGGGTCATGCCGTCGCGCAATCCGGCGAGTTCGGCAGGGCCACCGGGCTCGACCCCGCTGACCACACCGCTGACCAGCGATGCCGGATCGAAGCCCAGTCGCCAGCCCGGTGTCGATACTTTTTGACCTGCGAAACAGGGTCCTATCGTGGTCGGGCCAAAGACCGGGACCTCGCCCTGCTCGATCTGGCGGTTGATATCGCGCAGCGGCAACTCGCCCAGCGCCGGCCGCAGGCCTGCGAGCAGGCGATGGGTGGCCAGCGGCGCGCTGATCAGACCTTCTCGTCTAGCCTGGGCTGCCGGCAGCAGCAGGCGCCGCATCACCGCATCCAGTCCGGCTTGTCCGCTGGCCCGCAGTGCGCCATGCCACTGCAGCGCCAGCCATTCGCCACGGGTCGCGTCGAGCACCGCTGCGGCCTCGTTGCGCTGGGTTGCTGAGGACAGGCGCCGTGCGGTGTCGGTCGGGTCGCTTGCGCTGAGGTAGCGGTCAATCTTGCGATTGATGGCGCCTGCATAGTCTTCGGGTGTCCAGCGGCCGTCGCGCAGCAGCAAGCGGTGGGTGTAGTGGTCGGCCAGGCCTTGGCTGAACCATGCCCGCAGCGCTTCGTCCTGCCGTCCTGCATAGGCCAAGGGACCAAAGCGGTCGGGGATCCAGGTTCTAACCAGCGCGCCGGTGATCAAGGCGTCAAAATCGGCGCCTGGCAGTGGCAAATCGATCGGTACCTGCAGCGCTACCGCCTGGTGCCAGCTTGTGGCTTGAGTGCCCGAGGGGCTGGGCAACTGCAGTACGAGCAGCGTGTTGGCAGGGCTGCTGTCGCCCCAGAATCTGCGCTGGCTCGCCTGGGTCTGGGCGCTGGCCTGGGCCAGAGCCTCGATGCCCTGGGCCCAGGCTGGCGCGATCGGCCGCGCCACGGTCATCGGCTGGCCGTCGTCGGTGCGTGTCAGTGACTGCATCGCACCGCCGGCGTACAAGCCCTGCTGCACCCGCCATCGCAGCGTCGCGGCACCGGGCGCAACGCGGAACAGCGCCGACAGGCCCTCGGCGTTGCCATGGCTGCTGACCCAGCGGGTAGCGGGCTCGCCAGTCGCATTGGCTTGACCGGCCGGTGCGGGCCGGGCGCTGAAACCGATGCAAGCCGACGGCGGGTTGCGCTCGTCGACTTCCTCGAGCCACGGCAGCAGGCTCTGGCCCGTGACCGCAAACCAGTTCGCCGCCAGTTGGGTGCCGCTGCCCTGAGCCGAAGCCGCCGACGGGACAAAGCGCCACCGAAGTTGCAGCCGTTCGCCAGGGGCATGGGCGATGCTGCGAAGTGTGCTGTCACCGGCGACGGCCTGCAGTCGTTTGTCGCTGTCAGCGAACTCGCTCATGGCTTCCCAACCACCGGGCAGGCGCAGCGTGCTTCGGCTGCGCGATCCGGCGTCGAAAGTCAGGTCGACTTGCAGTTGGCGCGGCTCGGACTCCGGCTGCAGCGTCACCTGCCACAGCAGGTCGCAAGCCGCAGGCGCCGCCAAGCCTGCTGCCGCCTGTGCAGGGCCTGTCAAGCCAGCCAGCCCGGCATGGGCTGGGTCGCATTCAGGGGCTCACGCCCGTCTGTACGCCCGTCTGTACGGCCGGGCCACGCAGCTTAGCCTATGCCGGTTCGAACTCACGCACCGAGCCGATGGGCCCAAGCTTCAGGGCGTGGGCGCTTGGTCCAGCCGCACCAGCATCTCGCCCATTTTCTGATGCACCGCGTTCAGCGCTTTCAGCGGCCGCACCATGACCTTGAAGTCGACGATCTGGCCAGCTTCGTTCCAGCGGATCAGGTCAACCCCGTTGATCTGGATGCCGTCGAGTTCGGTGCTGAATTCAAGCACCGCGTCTCGCTCGCCGACGATCTCGCGCTCATAGCGGAAATGCTCGTTGTTGAGCACCTGCATCGCACCGACCAGATACTTCATCGTGATCGCTTTGCCGCGCTGTGGCTTGTGCACCACCGGAGAGTGGAACACCACCTCGTCGGCCAGCAAGCGGCTCAACGCAGCCATGTCACGCGACGTCACCACCAGATGCCAGGCGGTGATGACAATGGAGTTGCTCATCAGCAGATCGCCGTGTTGGCGCCGGTTTTGTCTGACAGGGTTTTCTGGCCTTGGACCTTGGCAGCATGACAAGCCTGCCCGGAGTCTGCGGTCCGCAGCTGCGGCGATCCTGGCGTCGCTGTCAAGCAGCGATCTTGAATCCAGTTCAGGACCAGTCCAAGAGCCGCGAGCTTGCTGGCCGCGCCGCCGTGGCTACATGCTGCGCCGGTACTGTCCGCCCACCTCGAACAGCGCGTTGGTGATCTGGCCCAGGCTGCAGCAGCGCACCGCGTCCATCAACACGTCGAACACGTTGTCGTTGGCGATCACTGCTTGCTGCAGCCTGGCCAGCATCGCCGGTGACTCGGCGGCATGGCGGGCCTGGAAGTCGGCCAGCCGCGCCAACTGCGATTCCTTCTCGTGCTCGGTCGACCGCGCCAGCTCGATCTGTTTCGGGTTCGGGTCTTCGTGCGGGTTCAGGAAGGTGTTGACGCCGATGATCGGGTATTCGCCAGTGTGCTTTTGCATCTCGTAGTGCATCGACTCTTCCTGGATCTTGCTGCGCTGGTACTGGATCTTGCTGCGCTGGTAGCCGGTCTCCATCGCGCCCAGCACACCGCCGCGCTCGGTGATCTTCTCGAACTCGGCCAGCACGGCTTCCTCGACCAGCTCGGTCAGGTCGTCGATGATGAAAGCGCCCTGGTTCGGGTTCTCGTTCTTGGCCAGCCCCCACTCGCGGTTGATGATCAGCTGGATCGCCATCGCCCGGCGCACGCTGTCTTCGGTCGGCGTGGTGATCGCTTCGTCGAAAGCATTCGTGTGCAGGCTGTTGCAGTTGTCGTAGATCGCGATCAGCGCTTGCAGCGTGGTGCGGATGTCGTTGAACTGGATCTCCTGCGCGTGCAGTGAGCGGCCGCTGGTCTGGACGTGGTACTTCAGCTTCTGGCTGCGTTCGTTGGCGCCGTACTTGTCGCGCATCGCCACCGCCCAAATCCGCCGCGCTACCCGACCGAGCACGGTGTACTCCGGGTCCATGCCGTTGGAGAAGAAGAAGCTCAGGTTCGGCGCGAAATCGTCGATGTGCATGCCGCGCGCGAGATAGGCTTCAACAAAGGTGAAGCCGTTGCTCAGCGTGAAGGCGAGCTGGCTGATCGGGTTCGCGCCGGCCTCGGCGATGTGGTAGCCGCTGATGCTCACCGAGTAGAAGTTGCGCACCTGGTGGTGCACGAAGTACTGGGCGATGTCGCCCATCACTTTGAGGCTGAACTCGGTCGAGAAGATGCAGGTGTTTTGGCCCTGGTCTTCCTTCAGGATATCGGCCTGCACCGTGCCGCGCACATTGGCCTGGGCCCAGTCGCGGATCTTGGCGAGTTCGGTGTCGCTGGGCGCTCGGCCATTCTCGGTCTCGAATTTTTCGATCTGCTGGTCGATCGCGGTGTTCATGAACATCGCCAGGATCGTCGGCGCCGGGCCATTGATCGTCATGCTCACGCTGGTGGCCGGGTGGCACAGATCAAACCCGCTGTACAGCACTTTCAGGTCGTCGAGGGTGGCAATCGACACGCCCGAGTTGCCCACCTTGCCGTAGATGTCGGGCCGGCGGTCCGGGTCGTTGCCGTAGAGCGTGACCGAGTCGAAGGCGGTGGAGAGCCGTTTGGCCGGCATACCCTCGGACACCAGCTTGAAGCGCCGGTTCGTGCGGAAGGCGTCGCCCTCGCCGGCGAACATCCGGGTCGGGTCCTCGCCCTCGCGCTTGAACGCGAAGGTGCCGGCGGTGTAGGGGAAGCTGCCCGGCACGTTGTCGAGCATCAGCCACTTCAGCAACTCGCCATGGCATTCGAAGCCCGGCAGCGCGACCTTGCGGATCTTGTTGCCCGACAGCGTGGTGTGGACCAGGCTGGTGCGGATCTCCCGTTCGTCTGGCAAACCCGGGCGAATCTTGACCACGTACTCGTCGCCGGCGTAGGCCTGCTGCATCTCGGGCCACTGGGCCAGTAGCTTGGCCGCGGCGGGGTCGAACCGCGCGGCGCGCTCGTCGGCCAGGCGCAGCACGGTGTTCTTGGCGCCCGAGCTTGTGGAGTCATGGGCGGCGACGTCGTCCTGCAGCATGCGTGCGGTCTCGCGCAACTGCTGCAGCTCGCGCGCCAGCCTGGCCTGGTTCCGGGCGCGGGTCTTGTAGGCCCGCACCGTGTCGGTGATCTCGGCCAGGTAGCGGGTGCGCGACGCCGGCACCACGGGGGTCTGGTGGGTGCTGTGCCGGGTGTTGACCAGCGGCAAGCGACCTTCAATCAGCGGCAGGCCGAGTGCAGCCAGCCGGGTTTTCAGTGCCTGGTAGAGCGCCGTGACGCCGTCGTCGTTGAAGCGGCTGGCCATGGTGCCGAACACCGGCATCTGGTCAGGCATCACGGTGAAGGCTTCGCGGTTGCGCTGCACCTGTTTGGCGACGTCGCGCAGCGCGTCGGCCGCGCCCTTGCGGTCAAATTTGTTGATCGCGACGAACTCGGCGAAGTCGAGCATGTCGATCTTCTCGAGCTGGCTGGCGGCGCCGAACTCGGGCGTCATCACGTACATCGGCACATCGACCAGCGGCACGATCGCCGCGTCGCCCTGGCCTATGCCCGAGGTCTCAACGATGATCAAGTCGAAGCCGGCCACCTTGACGGCGGCCAGCACGTCCGGCAGCGCGGCGCTGACCTCGCTGCCGGTGTCACGCGTGGCCAAGCTGCGCACATAGACCTTTTGGCCATCGCTCCAGGGCGCGATCGCGTTCATCCGGATCCGGTCGCCCAGCAGCGCACCGCCGCTCTTGCGGCGCGACGGGTCGATAGAGATCACCGCGATGCGCAGCGTGTCGCCCTGGTCGAGCCGGATGCGGCGGATCAGCTCGTCGGTCAGGCTGGACTTGCCGGCGCCGCCGGTGCCGGTGATGCCCAGTACCGGCGTCTTGGCAATCGCGGCGCTGGCCTTCAACTCGGCCAGCAACGCAGGGGCGACTTGCTTGTTCTCGAGCGCGGTGATCAGCTGCGCCAGCGCGCGCCAGGCAGCTTCGCCATGGCCTTGCACCGCTGCGAGCGAGGTCGGCGCGTAGGCCGAGAGGTCGCGGTCTGCGCGCATCACCATCTCGCCGATCATGCCGGCCAGGCCCATGCGCTGGCCGTCCTCGGGGCTGAAGATGCGAACGCCAAGATCGGCGAGTGTGCGAATTTCGGCCGGCACGATCACGCCGCCGCCGCCGCCAAAGACCTGGATATGCTCGCCGCCGCGCGCCTTGAGCAACTCCACCATGTAGCTGAAGTACTCGTTGTGGCCGCCCTGGTAGCTCGACACCGCGATGCCCTGCACATCCTCTTGCAGCGCGGCGGTGACCACCTCGTCGACCGAGCGGTTGTGGCCAAGGTGGATCACCTCGGCGCCCATGCCTTGCAGGATGCGGCGCATGATGTTGATCGCGGCGTCGTGGCCATCGAACAGGCTAGCGGCGGTGACGAACCTCACCTTGTGGGTCGGGCGGTAGTTCGCCAGCGCCTGGTATTCGGTGGAAAGATCGGTCATGGGCTCTGTCTCCTGGGGCGGCTTGGGGCCGTGGTGCGTGCTGTACACACCGCGGGCCAGCGTGTAGTCTAGGCCCGGCAGCGCTGGCGCACGATGGTGGGAACGCTCAGGCGCTTGACGCAATTTGCCAGAATCGAGTCATGTCTACCTTGCCCGCTGCCCCGACGGTGTCGATTGCTTTCGTCCGCAGCGCCTTGCGCGCGTTGAGCCCGGCGCAGTGCGATGAGGTGCTGACCGAAGCCGGTATCGACCGTGCCGGCCTGGATCAAGCCAAGGCGCGGGTGCCGGCGGCGGCCTTTGCCAGGCTCTGGCTGGCGGTGGCGCGCTTGCTCGACGATGAGTTCTTTGGCCTGGACGCCAGGCGCATGAAGTTGGGCAGCTTTGCGATGCTGTGTCATGCGTTGGCGGGCCAGGCCACGGTGGGTGCTGCGATGCGTCAGGCGCTGCGTGGTTTTGGCTTGTTCTTCGACGATATCGGTGCGACGCTGCGAGCCAGTGGCGGCGTGGCGAGCTTGGTGATCGCCAACCGCATCGGTGGCCGGTGTCGCGACACTGACGTGGCTGACGCACGCCGCTTCGCAGACGAGACGCTGCTGGTGATGCTGCATGGCTTGCTGTGCTGGCTGGCTGGGCGCCGTGTGCCGCTGACAAGGGCTGACTGGGCGCATCCGCAACCTCCCCATGCCGATGAATACCGGCGCATGTTCTCGCCGCTGCTGCGTTTCGACGCCGCCGCCACCTCGATCGCTTTCGACGCCAGGGTGCTGCAGGCTGCAGTGACGGTCAACTCGGCCGGGCTCAAGGCCTTTCTGCGCGACGCGCCGCAGTCGGTCTTCCTCAAGCAAGTGGCGGCTTCGGGATTGAGCGACAGGGTGCGCCGCCAATGTCGGCTGGCGCTGGATCGAGGCGACGCTTTGCCCACCTTGGCGCTGCTGGCCCGTGATCTGGGCTTGTCGGCGGCCACGCTCAGGCGCCGGCTCGAGCAAGAAGGGGCGAGCTGGGGTCACCTGAAGGGCGAGGTGAGGCGCGACCTGGCGCTGCAACACCTCAGCGACGGCCGCTTGAGCGTGGGCGAGATTGCCGCGCGTCTGGGCTTCAACGACGCCAGTACTTTTTACCGCGCCTTCCGCAAGTGGACCGGCAGTGCGCCCGGCGCCTGGCGGCTGGCGGCAGCGGCGATGGCTGGCGCAGAGGCTTAGACTGCCCAGCTTGCAGCCCTACGCCCGCCATACGCCTGCCATGAGCAAAGCCTTCACCCGCGAAACCGATGCCGATGCCGACGATGATGACGAGGCCGGACCCAGCCTGCCGCCATTGCCCGCAGGCTCGCGCAACTACATCACACCCAAAGGCTATGCCGATTTGCGGGCCGAACTCTTTACCTTGATGGATGACGAGCGGCCCAAGGTGGTCGAGATTGTTCATTGGGCAGCCAGCAATGGCGA
>RGQD01000150.1 GCA_010030205.1 Betaproteobacteria bacterium | reverse complement strand
TTGGCGATGTCGTCGGCGGTGGCCAGGTCGCCGGCGATCAGTGCCGCCGGATCGCCCGGCGCCAGGTGAATCAGCAGAAAGACGATCAGCGCCACCACCGCCATCACCGGCAGCGTGGCGGCGATTCGCCGCAACAGGTACCCCATGCTTGACGCGTCCGATCTCTACTTGTCGAGCACCCAGAGCGTGGGGATGCTCCAGATCTTGTCGATGCCCTTGACGCTCTTGCGCACCGCGTAGGCCGGCATGTATTGGCCAAACGGGATGTAGGGCGCTACCTCGTAGGCGCGGGTCTGGATCTTGTCGAGCAGCACCCTGCGCTTGGCAGGCACCGTCTCGCGAACCCAGGCCGCGCGCAGTTCGTCGAGCGGCTTGTCGCAGACCCAGCCCGGCAGCGAGTTGCCACAGGCTGCGCTGAGGTAGGCGTTGGTGATCGGTGAATTGGCGTCGAATTCGCCGGCCACCGTGACGTAGATGTTCCAGCCACCGGCCGCGGGCGCGTCCTTCTTGGCCCGGCGCGCAGCCACAGTCGACCAGTCCATCGACTGCACGTCGACATTGATACCTATGCTCTTGAGCGTTTGAACCGCTACCAGCGCAGCGGCATTGAGGTACGACACGTCAGTGGGCAACAGTAGCACCACTTTCTCGCCTTTGTAGCCTGCTGCGGCGAGCGCTTGCTTGGCCTTGGCGAGGTCAGGGCGGCGAAAAGGTTCAGCGCCTGCCGCCGTGTCGTTGGGGCTGCCGCAGACGAAGAAGGTGGCGCAGTAGGTCATCCGCATGTCCAGTGGATAGCCCATGCCGGCGAGGAACTTCTCCTGCTGCACCGCGTACAACAGCGCCTGGCGAACCTTGGGGTTGTCGAAAGGCGGGTGCAGCTGGTTCATCACTATCCAGCCCTGGTTGCTGCCACCGCTGCCCAACTTGATGTCTGGGTTGCCGCGCAGTGGGGCGATGTAATCGGGCGGCACCTGCTCGATCATGTCGACCTCGCCCGCTTTGAGCGCGTTGACCGAGCTGTTGGAGTCGGGCAGGTACAGCCACTCCACCCGGTCGATCTTGGGCGTCTTGTTGCCCGACAGGCCGCTGGGTGGCTCGCTGCGACCGACGTAGTTCGGGTTGCGAACAAACACCACCTTGTTGCCCGGCACCCATTCGTCGCGTTTGAAGAGGTAGGGGCCGGAGCCCAGCACCTCGGCCAGCGGCGCGGTGGTCGGCATCTTGGCCATCCGCTCGGGCATCACCACCAGCGGGAAACCCGAGGGTTTGGCCAGGCCGTCGAGCACCACGCCCATCGGTTCCTTGAGTGTCAGCGTGAAGCTCAGTGGTCCGGTGGCCTGCCACTCGGCGCCGGCACTCGTCAGCGCGCGGCCAATGCCGTCGCGCCCGGCCCAGCGATGGATAGATGCCACCGCATCGGCCGCGGTGACGGCGCTGCCGTCGCTGAACTTCAAACCCGGGCGCAGCGTGAAGCTCCACAGCTTGCCGTCCTTGGCGCTGCTGTACTTGTCGACCATCTGCGGCTTGGGTTGACCGCTGGCGTCTTGGGCGAACAAGGTGTCGTAGACCATGTAGCCGAAGTTGCGCGTGATGTAGGCCGTGGTGAAGCTCGGATCGAGGATCTTCAGGTCGGCGTGCGCGACAAAGCGCAGGGTCTTGGTCTGGGCCAAGGCGCTGGGGCCCAGCGTCAAGCCAGCGGCGAGCAGCAGCGCGGCCAGGCTGGCCTTTAGGGTTCGGGTCATGTGATGGCTTTCTGGGTGAGTCGGGGTCATCAATCCAGCGGCCATTTCGGCCGCTGGACATGGCGGTACGGCAGCGTCTTCAGATCGTGCGTCACCGAGCCCGGCGCGCCTGCGTAGATGACATGCTGGGCGATCTTCGAGAACGAGGCGTAGAAGTGCTGCGAGGACTTCACGACGATCAGCCGCTTGGCTGCCAGGTCGCAGCCGAGCTGGCTGAACATGTCGGTGCCGATGGCCTGGCCGCGCAGGCTGATCAGCGCTATCTCGATGCCGTCGCACTCGAGCAGCGCGCTGTCGCCCATCGGCGTCGGCGCGCCCGACAGGCCGGTCATGATCAGCTCGCGCTGCAGCGCCTTGACCTTGCAGACCAGGTCCAGCGGGTCGCCCGACAGCGGGCTGGTCTTGCCGCCCACGCGCAGCGCCAGCGTCGCACCCACGCCAGCGTCGAACGCGATGCGCACGGCCACCGGGTCCCACAGCGGGCCTAGCGCTGCGTTGCGGATGCCGCGCTCGAACATGCGCCGCAGCATGAAGGTCGCGTCACCGGCCGCGCCGCCGCCAGGGTTGTCGGCGCCGTCTGAGATCAGCACCGGCCCGCCCTTGAAAGCCATTGCCTGGTCGAGCGCAGCGTCTATGCCCGGGTAGGGCGGGGTCAGTTCGTCGCGCAGGCCGATCAGCTCGTCGGCCAGTCGCCGCGCCAGCGCTCGCGCCCGGGCGCCGTCGGGGTCGACATGGCTGTCACTGTAGACCAGCAGCTTGGTGCCCATGTCGGGCACGTCGCCCCAGGGGAAACCATGCGTCACCGACACCGACAGGATGCCGTCGCGGCCCTCTAGCGCCTGGATCCGATCGACGAAACCTCGTGCCGGCTCGCGCGAGGTGTGCACCGTGACGATCATCCCGCAGTCGACCACCGCGGCGACCGGTTTGACCCGCCCCGCGACTTGCGCTGCGCACAGGTCGACGAGTTCGAGCGCTCGCTCTTTGATATCGGTGTGCGGGTACTCCTTGTACGCGATCAACAGGTCGGCCTGGGTCACCATCGCCTCGCTGAGATGGTTGTGCGGGTCGAGTTCGGCACCGACCACCACGCCCGGGCCGACGATCGCGCGAACGCGCTGCAGCAGGTCGCCTTCGCAGTCGTGGTAGCCGTCGGCGACCATCGCGCCGTGCAGCCCTAGCACCACCATGTCGACCGGCATCGCCGCGCGCAGGTCGGCCAGCAGCTCGTCGCGCAGCGTCTCGTAGGCCAGCCGCGTGGTCGTGCCGCTGGGCTGGGCTGCTGCGACCATGCCTTCGAACAGCTGCCAGCCCAGCGGCCGGCCGCGCTCGCGTGCTGCCCACAGCGGTCCGGCAAAAAAGCTCATCGCTTCGGGGTGTTCGCCGGCCTTGAAGTAGCCGCGCTCGCGAAACGAGCTCAGGCCGGTGGGCAGCGGCGCGAAGGTGTTGGTCTCGGTGGCGAGCGTGGCGGTGAAAACGCGCATGGTTCAGGTCCTGTGAGCTCAGTGGTCTGCGGGCAGGGCTGGCAAGCGGGTGAGCCGTTGCGGGCCCAGCATCGCCGCCGTCAAGCCAAAATCTGCGATGCGCTGCGGCAGCGCTTGGCCGCGCGCCAGCGCGGCGCAGGCCTCGCCCATCGCCGCCGAGGTCTGGATGCCGTAGCCGCCCTGGGCTGCCAGCCAGAAAAAACCCGGTGCCAGCGGATCGAAACCGCCGACCAGGTCGCCGTCGGGCACGAAGGATCTCAGCCCCGCCCAGGGCCGCGAGGGCCGCCGGATCGTCAGCGTCGTCATCTCCTCGATGCGGTGCACGGCGGTCGCGATGTCGAGGTCTTCGGGCTGGACATCGTGCGGCGGCATCGGGTCTTCGTTGGCGGGCGAACCCAGCAACATGCCGGCGTCGGGTCGGATGTACCAGCCGTGGTCCAGGCCGATCGCCATCGGCCACTGGGTCCAGCCGGGCTCGGCAGGCGGGTCGAACAAGAAAGCGCTGCGCCGCTTGGGCACCAGCCCGATGCCGGGCAGGCCTGCGAGCGCCGCGACCTGGTCGCACCAGGCCCCGGCGGCATTGACCAGCACCGGCGCGCGGTAGACCTGATCGCCTGCCAGCACCTGCCACTGACCGTCCCGGCGCTCGATCTGGCGGGCCTCGGCCTTGCAGACCAGCTGACCACCGCTGCGCCGCAAGCCTCGCAGAAAGCCCTGCAGGATTGCGTTCACGTCCATGTCGGAGGCATCGGGCTCAAAGACGGCGCCCAGCACGAGCTCGGGCCGCAGCGCCGGCAGCATCGCGCAGGCAGCTGCCGCATCGAGCAGCGCGCCGCGTGGGCTGACCGAGCGCAACACCGCCCACTGCTCGGCCAGCACGTCCTCTTCGCCGTGCCGCGCGACCATCAGCGCGCCGCGCGGACTGAGCAGCGGATGCTCGGCAAACCCCGGCGGCGGCTGCTCGAAAAATGCCCGGCTGGCGCAGGTCAGCGCCCGCACCTGCGGCGTGCCGTAGCTCTCCATGAACAGCGCGGCCGAGCGCCCGGTGCTGTGGTAACCCGGTTGGTCTTCACGCTCGAGCAGCAGGGTGCGACCGTGCGGCGCGAGCCAGTAGCCCAGCGAGGCTGCGGCGATGCCGCCACCGATCACCAGAAAATCGACCTCAGTGGCTGCCGGCGGGCTCATGCCGGCGTCCCGGCTTGGCGGTCGAACCAGGTCTCGGCGCATCTGGGCGCATCAGGGTAGCAAGTTCTCATCCCCTGTAGTCTCGGGGCGCCAGCGATCCACGGCAACAGGGTCTTTGCGGATGCACCGGCAGCTTGCGCAGCCCAGAACAGCCTGCTACATTGTGCGAATCTGTTTGAACATGAGCGAATGAGGAAGTAACTATGCTTTTTGATTTCTTCGGCACGCGCAAGAAAGCCGTGATCGGCATGGTCCATATCGGCGCGCTGCCCGGAACGCCGCTGTACGACGCGGCCGGCGGCATGGGTCGACTGGTCGAAGGGGTCCTCGCGGACATCGAACACCTGCAGGCCGGCGGCGTGGATGCCATCATGTTTGGCAACGAGAACGACCGGCCTTACCAGCTTCAAGCGCCCGCCGAAGGGGTTGCCGCGATGACGGCGGTGATCGCAACGGTCAAGCCCGACATCAAGATCCCGTTCGGCGTGAACTGGCTGTGGGACCCTTCAGCCAGCGTCGCGATCGCCGCGGCCACCGGGGCGTCGTTCGTGCGCGAGATCTTCACAGGCGTGTTCGCCTCCGACATGGGCCTGTGGAAGCCCGATGCCGCAACCGCCTTGCGGCTGCGCCGCAACCTCGGTCGCAACGACTTGAAGCTGCTGTTCAACATCAACGCCGAATTCGCGGACTCGCTCGATCGCCGGCCGATCGAGTTGCGCGCCCGCAGCGCGGTGTTTTCCTCGCTGGCCGATGGGATTCTCGTGTCAGGCGCGCTGACCGGGCAGGGTGTGAACACCTCCGATCTGCAGCGCGTGGCCGAGGCGCTCGAGGGCAAAGTCCCGGTCTTTGCCAATACCGGCGTGACGCTCGAGACGGTCTCGGGCATCCTCGCACTGGCCGATGGCTGCATCGTCGGCACGCACTTCAAGGTCGATGGCGTCACCTGGAACGCGGTGGACGGCGACCGGGTCAAGCGCTTCATGGACCAAGTCAATCAGCTGCGCTGAACCGGCAAGCATTCATGAGCTGCGTGATCGGCCTGGACATTGGGACAACGTCGACGATCGGTATCCTGATCCGGATGCCCGGCGAGCGCCTGGCCTTGGCCAGCCGCCCGGTGACGCTGTCCCATCGCCATGCGGGCTGGGCCGAAGAGGACCCGCAGCAATGGTGGGACAACGTCTGCGCGATCATCCCGCAGTTGCTGGCGCAGGCTGGCGTGGCGGCCAGCGAGGTCAAGGCGGTCGGCGTCTCGGGCATGGTCCCGGCCGTGGTGCTGCTCGATGCCAGCGGCGCGCTGCTGCGACCGAGCATCCAGCAAAGCGATGGCCGCTGCGCCCAGGAGGTCCAGGCGCTGCGGCGTCAATTTGACGAGGCTGCATTCACCCAGCGCACAGGCAACGGCATCAACCAGCAACTGGTGGCGGCCAAGCTGCTCTGGGTCGCACGCCACGAGCCGCAGGTGTTCGATCGCATCCACACGGTGTTGGGCAGCTACGACTACATCAATTTCCGACTGACAGGCGCTCGCCATGTGGAACAGAACTGGGCGCTGGAAGCCGGTTTCGTCGACCTCGCATCGGGCAAGATCGCCGCGGACCTGGTCGCTGCAGGCGGCATTTCTACCGACCAGGTCGCGCCGCTGGCTCACAGCCGATCCATCGTGGGTGAAGTGACGCACCAGGCGGCGCTCGCCACCGGCCTGCAGGCCGGCACGCCCGTGGTGGCCGGTCTGGCCGACCATGTGGGCTCGGCCTGGGCCGCGGGTGTGCAAGGCCCAGGCGACATGTTGATCAAGCTCGGTGGCGCGGGCGATATCTTGCTGGCCTCGGACGAGGCACGGCCCGATCCGCGTGTCTTCCTCGACTACCACCCGGTGCCAGGGCTTTACATGCCCAATGGCTGCATGGCCTGCAGCGGCTCGCTGCTGAACTGGTTCGCATCGCAGTTCGGCGGGGCCGCGCAGGACCAACCGGGGCAATCGCGTCACCAGCAACTCGATCACTGGGCCAGCTCGGTGCCGGCGGGCAGCGACGGTGTGCGCACGCTGCCTTATTTTCTGGGCGAGAAGACACCGATTCACAACCCACTGGCGCGCGGCACCTTCACCGGGCTGGGCTTGCACCACGGACCCCAGCATTTGTGGCGCAGCTTGCTCGAAGGGGTTGCTTTTGGCATCCGCCACCATGTCGAGGTGTTTGACGAGATCGGGATGCACGCAACACGGGTTCTGGCCTCCGACGGTGGCGCGGCCAGCGCACTGTGGTTGCAAATCATTGCCGACGTCATCGACCGACCCGTCCAGCCGCTGTCAGGCCACCCGGGCTCCTGCCTGGGTGCTGCCTGGATCGCGGCGCTGGGCGGCGGCCTGACGACGGACTCGCAGGGCGCGCAGGCCTTTGTGCAGCTGGCGCCCCTGGTCGAGCCTCAAGCCAAGAACCGCGCGGTGTACGACGTGGCCTATAGCGATTACCGCAGCTTGTACGGCGCGTTGCAGCCGCTTTTTGACACCATGGGGGCCAGGCCATGAGCCGCGCGCGCGCAGTGGCCTGGGACGTGGACGGCACGCTGGTCGACAGTGAGCCGCTGCATCTGCAGGCGCTGCAGGCTGTTTGCCACGCCCACGGCGTGGACATCAGCGACCAGGGCGCCACACCTTTCATCGGCGTGGCGATCGCGCAGGTCTGGCGCATCCTCGCGCCGCGATTCGGGCAGACGCTAGGACGCGACCCGGAGGGCGCCGAGCAGACGTTTCGAGCGGCCGTCACCCGACACTACCTGGCGCATGCGCACCAGGTGCGGCCGATGCCCGGTGCGCGCGAAGCGCTCGCGTACCTGGCGCGGCAACAGGTCGCCATGGTGGCCGTCTCGAGCTCCGAGCGAACTATCGTGATGGCGAACCTGCGCGCGCTGGACAGCGCGGACTTGTTTTGCGGGGCCATCTGCCTTGAGGACGTGCAGCACCCCAAGCCGGCCGCCGAGCCTTTCATCCGCGCGCTCGCCGTGCTGGCGCTGACGGCTGCGGACACCTGGGCCGTCGAGGACAGCGTCAGCGGTGCCCGATCGGCGCGCGCGGCGGGCCTGCAAGTGCTGGTCGTGGGCGGTGATCTGCAGGCACCTTGCGATCACCGGATGCCCGACCTGCTGGGCTTCCCGCCCTGGTGGCAATCATTGGACACGCAGGACCACCAGGACCTGCGTGAGCTCACGCGGCTTGCCGCACCTGGAGTGAATAAATGACATCGATCGTGGTGGTGACCGGCGCGGCGTCGGGAATCGGGGAAGCTGTGTGCGTCGAACTGGCCGGCCGTGGCCATACGGTCGTCGTGACGGATGTGAACGAAGAGGGCGCCAAAGCCGTCGCGTCAAGGCTGCCTCACGCCCATGCCCGCAAGCTGGACGTGACCCAGGCCACGGCCTGCCGCGAGTTGGTGCAGGCGATTGAGCACGACATCGGACCGATCAGCGCCTGGGTCTCGAACGCGGGCGTCTCGCGCATGGCGCGCTTCCTCGATATCGATGAGGCGCAGTACGACCTCACGCTGGACGTCAACCTGCGAGGCCTGTTTTTTTCGGGGCAGGCGGCGGCCCGCGCCATGGTGACGCGCAAGTCCGGCTGCATCGTCAACATTGCATCGATGGCGGGCAAGCAAGGGCGCGCGCCTTTCCTGGCCGACTACGTCGCGAGCAAGTTCGGCGTCGTCGGGCTCACCCAGGCGATGGCATTTGAGCTCGCACCTCTGGGCGTCCGGGTCAACGCGGTGTGCCCAGGATTCGTCGCCACCTCGATGCAGGTGCGTGAGCTTGAATGGGAATCGAGGCTGCGTGCTCGATGCAGGTGCGTGAGCTTGAATGGGAATCGAGGCTGCGTGGCACGGATCCCGAGAGCGTCAAGCGCCAGTGGATCGCCGACACGCCGATGGGCCGTCTCGAGCAGCCGCAGGATGTGGCGCGCGTGGTGGCTTTTCTCTTGTCCAACGACGCCGGATTCGTCACCGGCGAGTCCATCGCCGTCAATGGCGGCGCCTTCATGGACTGACTTTTTCCAGGTTTCCGTTTCCCCCTGTTCCAACCATTCAAGGAATATCCGGTCATGAGCACTTCCAGAACCTACCTGTCACTGCGCCGCACGGCCAGCGTCATCGCTTTGGCCGCATCCGCCCTGTGGGCCGCAGCACCGGCGCAAGCGCAAAGCGCGCGCATCCCAGCGCCTGCCGCCCTCGCGGGCAAAGGCGTGATCAACTATTGCGCGACGATCGACAACCCGCCGCGCGCTTATTTCGACGAAAAGCAGCAGCCGATCGGCTTCGAGGTGGAGCTGGGCACCGAGATCGCTTCACGCATGGGCCTGAAGGTCAACTGGGTGCAGCTGAAGTTTCCGGGCCTGGTTCCGGCGCTGCAGGCGCAACAGTGCGATGCGATCATGCAAGAACTGTTCATCCGGGCAGAGCGCCTTGAGATCATCGACATGGTGCCGTTCTCGCGCACCGGGCAACAAATTGTTGTGCGCCGCACCGACAACAGCCTGGGCGCAGGACTGGAGGATCTCAGCGGCAAAAAGCTCGCTGTTCCCAACGGGACGACGATCCACAACCTCGCGGTCGAGGCGAACAAAAAGCTCAAGGACTTGGGCAAGCCCGAGATCAACCTCGTCGTCCTGCCCACCACGACCGACACTTTTCAGCAGCTCGCCACCAGCCAGGTCGATGCCGTCGGCACGACCTCCACGGCAGGCGCCTATTACGTGCGCCTGCGCCCGAACGACTTCAAGGCCAAGGGCGATCCGTTTGGCCTGATCGGCACCGGCATCGGCATCCGCAAGGGCAACACTGACTTGACGAACGCCGTCAAGCGTTCGCTAGACAGCCTCGTGGCGGATGGCAGCTACAAGAAGCTGATCGAGAAGTGGAACATGCAGGGCATGGAACTCTGATGGGATTCGACTGGGCGTTTTTCGTCGAGCGCATCGTCAATCCCGGCGCGCCTTACCTCAACGCGCTCGGTCGCACGGTCATCATGGCTGTGCTGGCCATGATGTTGGGTCTTCTGATTGGCCTGGTGGTCGGCTTTGGCCGCCTCTCGCGCTATGCCGTGATCAGGTCGGCATGTGCCTTCTATGTCTGGCTGATTCGGGGCATCCCGGTGCTGGTGCTGCTGGTGATGCTGTTTTCTGGCTTGGCCGCAGCGGGCGTGTTCCGTTTCTCGGACATCGAAATCGCCGGCTTCAAATTGACGGCCTCGTTCCAAGCGGCGGTGATCGGACTGGCGATTCATGAGGGCGCTTACATGGCCGAGATCGTGCGAAACGGCGTCCAGGCGGTTGCGCAGGGCCAGATCGAGGCCGCGCGTTCCTTGGGCATGAGCGCCTGGCAGGTCACTTGGCGCATCGTGATCCCGCAGGCGACCCGGGTCGTCATGCCGCCCTTTGGCAACGACTTCAATCACATGCTCAAGACGACATCGCTGGCCAGTGTGATCGGTGTGCAGGAGATCTTCCTGCTGACCGAAGGCATGTCGGCCACGACCTTCAAGACCTTCGAGCTCCTCACCGTGGTGGCGCTCAATTACCTCGTGCTCACCGCGATCTGGAACACGATCCAGGGCGTGATCGAGACGCGCTTGCGGGCCCACGAGATCGATCAGCCTGTGCGCACCTGGTGGCAGTGCCTGGTCGTGTACCTGACGCCCCGAGCGGGCAGCGCGGAGCGCCGGGCATGAGCGACGCAAATCCCAAGCCTCTGGTCTTGGCGGTCGATGTGCACAAGCGCTTTGGCGACACGCCCGTGCTGCGTGGTGTGAACCTGCAGGTCCAGGCGGGCGAAATCCTCTGCATCATCGGACCCTCGGGCTCGGGCAAGAGCACCTTTCTTCGCTGCATCAACCAGCTCGAGACCTACCAGAGTGGACGAATCTACGTCGGCGACGAGCTGATGGGCTACAAAGAGGCGGGTGGGCGCTTGCAAGCGATCAGCAACCGGCAAGTGGTGCTGCAGCGCCGTCGCATCGGCATGGTGTTCCAACAGTTCAACCTGTTCTGGCACATGACGGTCAAAGAAAACATCATCGAAGCCCCCATCCGCGTGTTGGGCCAATCGCCCGCGCAAGCCAACGAGAACGCGATGCGCTTGCTCGAGCGCGTGGGTCTCGCGGCCAAGGCCGACGCTTACCCGATGAAGCTCTCGGGCGGGCAGCAGCAGCGTGCTGCGATCGCGCGCGCGCTGGCGATGAACCCCGATCTGATGCTGTTCGATGAGCCCACCAGCGCACTCGACCCCGAGACCACCGGCGAGGTGCTGTCGGTGATCTCGGAGCTGGCCTGCACCGGCATGACGATGATCATCGTCACGCACGAAATGGGCTTCGCGCGCCAGATCGCGGATCGGGTGGTGTTGATGGAGGAGGGGCAGATCCGACACGAGGCGCCGCCTGAGCAGTTCTTCGGCGAGCAGGCCCCGGCGCGCCTGAAGGCCTTCCTGTCCACCATCCATTGAAGCCCGAACAACTCCATGAACACAGCTGGCGCGATTGCCTCACCCCATGCCCTGGCCACCCAAGCAGGCGAGCGAGCGCTGCACGATGGTGGCACCGCTGTCGATGCCGCCATCGCGACCTGCGCGGTGCTGACGGTCGTCTACCCGCACATGTGCTCGATCGGTGGCGACATCCAGGCGCTGCTGGCCTGCCCGGATGGCCGCGTGCGCGCCCTTGGCGGCAGCGGTGCTGCGCCGGCGGCACTCCATGCCGCGGCCTTGCGAGGCCAACATGCCACGATGCCGATCCATGGTGTGCACCCGATCACGGTGCCAGGCGTGATCGCCGCTTGGGCGGACCTGCATGCACAAGCAGGGCGCCTGCCTTGGTCACGCCTGCTTGAGGACGCCATTGCCCTCGCGCGCGACGGCGTGCCAGTGGCCGCTGCGCTAGGGCGTGACCTGGACGCCTTGCAGGACAGGCTCGGGCTGGATCCTGGGCTGCGGGGTGTGTTCTTTCA